>NZ_JADBQO010000055.1:0-19514 GCF_014895875.1 Enterobacter cloacae complex sp. P12RS | reverse complement strand
TTTTGACGGGTTTTTAATCAAATATAAAAATATTTGAATTTTATTTCTATCCAACAATAGAACATCATTTCTATTCTTGCTTAGCGTATGAATTAAAATAATCAGAAGAGCAACATTCAAATTAAAATCTTCATCAAGAGGAATATAAGGTAATGAAATCATTTTTGCCCCCTTAAACTATTCAAAGAGTCAAGAGATGTGTCTGGGGACCAAATTATATCTCTATCTAGCTTATTAGCAAGCTGATGCAGCATTCCTTTCTTATGTACACTATCAAGTGTATCAAGAAGAGATGATAATTTAACCTTATCTTCATCTTCTATTTTTTTGTGTATTGCAGCTAAGAGTTGGTTTGCTGTATTATGATTTGCTATAGAGTCATGATACTGTGTTTGATATATCTCCCTTATTTTTCTATACAAAACACTTAAGGTTTCTCTATCTCGATCGCTAGTGAAAATATTTCTGGCCAATTCTGCATTATAATAATACTCCTTAGCATGTTTTGATATATCACTATGTACATCAGCGACTATCATTTTCAATACAAAAAATTCATTGTCATATTGCTTATCATCTTTAAATTCTGGTGAAGATGAAATTAGTTCCGTTTTGTTATGTATTTCAAGAGCTAGTTTCTTAACGATAAGATAAACATTAGAATCCCTATCCTTTGGTTTGCAAATTGTCGAATGATCCTCCTGAACAGCTATAGACTCTTTGGCAGAAACTTGAACAGGAATTGCACTGGCTTTAACTACAATACTATCGTAGCTTCCATACAAAAACTTTAACTCAGGGAGTTTAGACAATTTTACCCATCTGCGGTTTAGAGAATCTGTTTCTTTACTAAATACACTTAAATCACCAAGCTGGACATTTGATGAAACCATACTAGCCCATGAAGCAGTTTCTGACCCCGAATGAGGAACATCAAGTGAAATAAATCCAGTTATATTGTGAGAAATATCTCTTTCATGCATTTTAATAATGCATGATTTTGCTATTAAACCTCCCATGCTGTGAGCGACAAATATTATATTACTATAATCGGATAAATTTATTTGACATTCACCAACAAGTAACTCTGATAATTCATCAACAGGAAGATTGACTTCTTTTTTTGTTAGTGATGTGAACAACCTGGCAAGTAGATTTCTACTTTTACCGTAGGTATTCGTAAAATTAGTGAAATACTCAAAACAAGCTATATCAAAGGCATCACAAAAATCTTCATCCTCACATATAAGCTGTGGAAAGGATGTGATCTTATCAACTGCCCACGTATCACTTCCGCCTTTTAAGCCATGTATAAACAAGATTAAGTGTTTAGCATTATTTTTTTTCTTCCAGATTAACATACTCATTACTGTCTCTTTATTTTTTTCAGTAGGATTTCTGTGTGAATAATTACATTCTCTAACCAATTGTTTCACTAATCAATCAGAATTTTCACTCTCAAGGAGTGGCTTGAAAAATCTTTTAAATCAATAAATTATGATGGTTTTGATTGCATGCGTATTGCTACGGTGCAGTTATTCATTCAATAGTTCAAACCCTTTTCACCGCTGCATAGCAAGGGGCGCTGCGCCCGGCTATGCAGGGGCAAGTTTTTTTCTCTCGTGCGCTTTTCGTTCTCCGTATCTGCTTCCGGTTAATCTTTTCCCAACACAACCCGTCCCGTAAGGGTAAATGGCACGCATGCTGCGCCCTTGCTGGCCGGAACGATGCCGGGAAAGCGAACCGTCAGGCGATACGAAGACGAAAATCACACACTGACGGAGAAAAAACCATGAAGATTTCCCTGCATACCCAGACTAGAGCCCCTAACGCCGCAGCGACGACCAGCGTATCCCCGCTGGACCCGTCAGGCTCCTCAAAAACGAAATTTTCTAAAACCAGAACAGATAATTATCAGACCATTACCGACAACATCATCACAGCACTGGAAGCCGGTGTAAAACCGTGGTCCTGCCCGTGGCAGCGCGTATCGGGCATGTCTGGTCTGCCATCCAATTATGCCACCGGCGTACCCTACAGCGGCATGAATATCATGTTGCTGTGGTGCAGTGCGTCAAAACAGGGTTTCAGTGATTCCCGCTGGATGACCTACAAACAGTCTCAGACAGCAGGTGGACAGGTTCGCAAGGGCGAACATGGTACGACGGCCATTTTCTACACCACGCTGGAGAAGGAAAACGACGCAGGAGAAATTGACCATATCCCGATGCTTAAAACTTTCACCGTGTTTAACGTTCAGCAAATCGACGGCTTGGCCCTGACAACTGAAACAGTCAGCCCGGAAGCAACCTTTGACCCGTTGCCGCATGCTGAAAATCTGTTCAGGAAGAGCGGCGCAAGCATCATCGAGAAAGGACAAAATGCCTTTTTCAGTCCATCCTCTGATGAAGTCTGGTTACCAGCGCGCCATCTGTTTTCGGATGCGGCTAACTTCTACGCTACTGGCCTGCATGAGCTGGTTCACTGGAGTGGTGGTAAAAAACGCCTGAACCGTGAAATGAAAGGGAAGTTTGGCAGTGCAGATTATGCAGAGGAAGAATTGGTGGCGGAGCTGGGAAGTGCTTTTCTGATGGCGGAACTGGGGATTGAGGGAGAGGTACAACATGAAAGCTATATTGCTTCCTGGCTGAAAGCGCTGAAAAACGACAAGCGTTATATTTTTAAAGCGGCCAGCGCCGCCTCCAAAGCGCATCGTTATCTGATGGATAAACTCTGAGGCCGGAGCCGGACAACCGCAAGGGAATGCGGTTACATGGTTTTAACCGGCAACGCTGCAGGGCGCAGACTGAGGCGGAACGCAGCACAGCGAGTACCGGACAGTCTGCGCCTCGCAGTGGAATAAAAAAAATTCCGGCCTGGCGGTATCGCCGCCAGGCCGGTGAGGCCATCACGATGACCTGAATAAAAGCTTACGTATAGCTGCCTAATGAAAGGTGTTTCAGTTCATCAAAGGTATAAATGCGAAACACCCGACGGTGGCGTTCTTCCAGCGGGACGTGCTGATGGTTGATGATGACGTGTCTGATGCTGTCAAACAGCAGTTCAAGTGCCCGTTTTTTCTGTGGGTCAGGCATGACATAAAAAACATAAATCCAGTTCTTGCGGGTACGGGCCAGCAGGTGACTGGCAATTATCGACTGATAACGGGCCCGGGTTTTCAGGCGGCGCTCGGTTTCAATGGCAATAACTTTTCCGTCAGGCAGGGTCAGTAACCCATCTGGGCGATGTTTTACCTGATACTTGCTGATAAAAGTGGTCCGGTCGCCGTTAATCCATCCCGAAGCACCTTTTTTCTCCAGAATAAGTCTGGCGGCCTGATTATCAAGATGATGCTCCAGCGTCCAGCCGGTAATTCTGGACGGTTCAAACCTCGCGGGAAAGATTTTATCATCCGGAGTTAACACCACCGCCAGCCCGTCGCTGGTGATCCCCCATAATGAAATCTTCATTGTCCGTGATTCAAGCACATGCTTCTGGATTAACCCCATTTGCTCAGTTTTTGCCAACAGCGAATAAAGCGATTTATGATCCCGGAAACCAAATAGCAGCATCAGCGTTTTGAAATCGCTGTAGGTTTCTTCTTTCAGGAAGTTCAGCAGTTGTTTTATTTTTTCTCTGTTGCGTGTCTGGCGCTCTTGATATGTAGAAATCAGCATAACCGCTCCTTAAAAATCCAGCGGGGACAGGTGTTCTCCTTCATCAGGTTGGGGCTCTGCCGGTTTGACTTCGCTTTCGTTGAAGAAAAGATCCGGGTGCGTTGTCATCACATCCTGTATGGATGGTTTATCATCCTCGTCAAAATCCAGTGCGATTTTCACCGGTGCCGCCGATGCGGCAATATCAGGGGAAACCGAGAAGATTTTTAGCTGACTCTTTCTGATCTTTATCGGTGAAATCAGTGAGGCAGAAGGTAGCGTTTTTGTCGTAAAGATAAAGCTGACAAAATCGTGCAGGTTCAGGATCATGTTACTGTCAATAAAGTAACGTTCGGCCTGGCGGATTGTGCGCTCACTGTCGATGGTCTCTGTCAGCATATTATCCGTTTTAGCCTTACGGAGTTCATCATCCACCAGAATAGTGCCTGACATTCTTGCCACCCATTCCGCCGTATCCGGGTCCATGACGCGATAAACCAGTTTGAATTTGGCATTTTCAACGACCGCACCGACAACGGCATCACCTTTCAAATCTGCCGGGCAGTCTTTTAAATCGGCAATGGACTGGTGGTCCATAATAATATGCACGCCTTTATCCCGCGCCGCACCTAAACCTTCCAGCGCTGGCCGGGATAAATGATATTTCAGTTCGGAAAGATAAATAGCTATGGAGCGGGGAACGTTTGTTACACGGTCGCGCCTTTCTGCTAACTGGTACAGGCGAACCAGTAACATGCGCTGGGTTGTAATAATTTTGCTGTTTCGCATGGAGCCGATAACATAGCAACAGCCGCCTTCATCAAACATTTGTTGAAGTGAAAAACCTTCCGGTGAATTAATGGCATTTAATAATGCCAGCTCTTCAATCTTACCGAAAAATGCTTTGATTTTTTCGGCAATGCTCTGAACGTAGTCACCGTTATAAACATCACGGAGAGTTGCCGATGGGTTATCACTGACAAATTGCGCGGCCATACGTGCGGCTTTTCGGTCATCAATGCGATAAAAATCCGATTCCTGCCCTTTTTCCGCCAGGCTGAAACCGGCAACAAACAATTCTTCCAGTTCATCGGGCGTGATATCTTCAATCAGATTTAACTGGTATTGCTGTTTTCGCAGGTCGATTAAGGCAAAGGGTTTGCCTGCATCCTCGCAGGCTTTGCGGTAAAGATGCGGTGCCCATTCATCATCCTTGGGGTCCATAACAAACACACCTTCACCGGCCAGAATGCTTTGATAAAGCAATATACCAGCAGCAACCCCTTTACCGGCTCCTGTGGTGCCGATAATATCCGCGTGTTGTTTCTGCCAGTCCTTTAACGGGAGATACAACGGCTCCTTCTCGCTGTCCATACCAGTAAAAATACCTTTATTCAGGTCGATATAATCCAGCGGGTTATAATGCAGTGTTTCCGGCAGCAGGGATTTTACGGTGCGGACATCGGTGCGCAATTCCCGTTCAAGGGTGGTTTTTTTAACAAGGCGTTTCTTTATTCTGTCCAGTTCAGGCGTGAATACCCGGCGAAGCATAATATGAAAAATAATCCCGGTCACAGTGAAAGTGATCCGTACTGCCCACGCCAGTACCGTATTATCACTGGTGAGTCTGATTTTATACAGCCACTGAAAGGATCCGATAACTATCGGGGCCATTGTGCCAGATATAAAACACAACAGCGAAAAAGCAATAATCAGCTTTTTCCATAACGGGGCCTTCTGCCGTTCATCGCTTTTCATCGACGTAAAAAACGGCATCGTCAGCCCCGCTAATAACGCCAGTATCAGTTGTTGCTGTTGCACAAAAGCGAGCAGTGCCAGCATCCCGTTCACTATCGGCGACAGTGAAGCGGTAAGCTTATTTAAAATCATCGTGCCTCCTTCGTCAGCGATTCGCCCCATGACATCGCCCCATCAGTTCGCCCCACGGTGTCGGGCGAAAAGGCGGGGCGAACGTATGGGGTAAAGAAGGTGGTCGCTGTGCGGCCATGTGCAGGAAAGCATGCTTCCCTGCACGAAACGGCGTGCGCCAGTACATGCGGGCTGGACGCCCTTATTGCCTGTCACATGGGGGCAATGTCGTGACTGGACGCCGCGCCAAAACCCCCAGGGTCAAAGGCAGCACACCGTCGCCCGCTACGCGCGACCACCCCCTTTAAGACGGTCGCTTTCGCCTTTTTCTTCCCTTTACTCGTTCCTCGTAGCGGGAATAAAAGGGAAGCTGACCTTTAAAGAGGGTGGTCGCGCCACGCTACCGGCTTTTGGCCGGAGACTTAGCTGCGACGGTGTGCGGGGCGATGCCCCCCAAATAAACCGCTGTCGTGGGCGACAGCTTTTCGCTCGCTGGGGCGGCGAAATTTATCCGGCTCCCCCCAGCCTGCAAAATCCGCGTGGGCGCGGCTGTTTGCAGGTGAGGCGCGGTGCCTGAATTATTTTCGCTCCTTAACCCGCGAAAATATTTCTGTCCGCTGCCTCATTTTTACGGCCCCTGTTTCTTCGCTCCTTAATCCGCGAAAAACAGAAGCCGTAAAAACCTGAAAACCGTCACGCTCTGTGCCCGTCTCGCCAGTATTAACCACGAACGCGGCCATATTTACTGATGACCTGACTGATAGCCGCCGGGTCTGCCGATTCACATTCAAGTAAAAACGATTTTCTGGCATCGGCCGTATGGTCAGGAAGAAAACCGTGTTTATTCTCTTTCACGATATTAAAGAATGCCCGTTCAGCGGAATGACATTCACTGCTGCCACTGTTTCCCGTTGTTTTACCGTACATGCATAAAACCACTTCGCAGGCATCAGCGGCCATTGCGGATGTTGAACATGACGCCATAACGCCGAGAAATAATAAGGAGAGTATGACTTTCTTCATTTCAGTTACCGGTATGATTAATGAAAGGTTGCGTATTTAGGGTAATGTTATTTGCCAGAGTTATTGTCTGAATGCCTCTTTCATGCTGTTTAAATGAACTGGCTTAAAGTAAATATCACTCATCCGGCGCACATCGCCGTGTATGTCAATACTGACGATGACATCAATGCTTTTAAGTACCTTGCGTAACAGCACATCAAAAGGAATATTCCGGCAGTCGGGGTTTTCATAGCAGCGGTCAATGATCCCTTCAATACATTCTTCCGGGCTGCCCGCGTGCATGGAGGTGATTAGTCCTTCATGTCCCGAGCCGACAATTTTCAGCGCGTCCCACGCTTCACGCCCACGAATTTCCGCCAGTAATATCCGGTCAGGGTTCATCCGATAATTAGCACGAATCAGCCTGCCAGGCGTGACAATAGCGTTATCCCCGGCATCCGCCGGGTAAAAAAGATGAACATAATTGGCATGGTGATAAAAACGGATTTCAGGATTATCCTCAATGGTGGTTAGCCGGAGATGCAACGGAATATAATGCAGTAGCGTTTTCATATAGGTGGTTTTACCGGAGCCGGTTTCACCCACAATAAAAATCGTTTTGCCATATTCCACCGCTTTTTCCATAAAGCGGGGAATATTCCCGCTGTTATATAACTGAATCAGTGCATCATCCTGACTTTCCGTTTTCTCCTGACCGGCCACACGCTGATAAAATCCCGCATCAATCCATGACTGATGTGTTTTCTGCTCAAACGAGGGCTTGCGCAGCGTAATGGATACCGTATTACGCTCACAGGCCGGAGGAATAATCGCCTGAATACGTTCGCCGGATCTTAATGTTGCAGAAAGGATGGGTGATGTATCGTCAATATTATCGTCATGCCAGGATGCCAGCGCCCTGGCAAAGGCATGACACTGACGCAGCGTGATCGGGGATGCCTGTTTTTGCCAATTCCCCCGGATTTTCGTATACAGTTCGCCCGGCCGGTTAACGGCAATTTCTGTCAGGCCATCCTGCGCAAGAAAATCACCAAAGAGCCGGTTTTTCATAAAGTCCAGTGACAGGTTTTCAGCGTTCATACCATTTCTTTTTTAGTCGAAGTTGATAAACAGAGGAAAAATCAATATCCGTGCCGGTCATGATGCCGAGCACATCACCCTGGTTCAGGTACATGGTGGGCGGGATACTGATGCTGTTTTCCAGCGTCGTTTTTGCCATTTCAGCCGTGGCGGCACGGGTGTTTTCGGTATAGTCGGTATTGCGGTCTTTACCCGGCGCGGCATCTGATGCCGCTGCCGCCACGTCCTGCACGGTACTCAGCATCAGGGCGTTGCCGAAACGCTCCCAGAAATGGCTGTCGATCCAGCCTGCGATCCCCGCCTCACCAAGCGGGCCGGTAGCCTGCGTATCGGTGAGCGGGATTTGCAGGCTGCCGGGCTCCGGTGTGCGCAGCTCCGTCCACAGCACAAACATCCGGCTGCGTCCGTGATGCAGTGCCCCGGTGCGGTAGAAACCACGGGCAACTGTTCCCGCTGGGATCAGCCTTACATGGTTGCTGGCGCTCCAGACATCCTCATTGATAAGGCAGGAGATATGGCCGCCAACATCCGACACGAAGCGCCGCATCATCGAACAGGGAATATATCGATCCACCGGGATATAGAGATCAGGATCGAGGCCCAGCCGCCTGACACCGGTGACGCTGGCGAGGCCCGGATCGTCGCTGTTACTGCTGGCTGCCGATGTGACCCCATCCGGGCAGTGCAGGCGGCCATCCTTCCCCCTGACCAGTACCAACTGACAAGATGTGTACGCCGTGGATGATGCCGGACTGCCCGACGTTCCCGTGCCGCTGTGCGGTTCGCTACGGGACGTGCGGGTATTGCCGCCAGCTGTTGTACTGCCGTTGTTCAGCCCATCGGCCAGTGCTGCCGCCTTGTTCAGGGCGGGTGGTTCCGGCGGTAATAAGGGAGGAGCAGTGTCGCTCTGACTGGCAGGGCCTGCGCTTTCCTGCCTCCCTGGCCCGAACAGGCCAAACGGGTTACTGTCCATGCCCAGATTCTTACGCTCCTGCTGCACCGCCCCGGAGGAGGGCGGCGGCGCGGTGTCAGATTTTTTCTCATCATCCCTTTTCAGGGCGCTGAGAAGACGATCGCCACCGGATGCCAGCGCGATGACCAGGACCAGACTCAGCAGGCTGACGATCAGCGTGCGGCGACCGGACGCCTTACGGAAACGGGTCACTTCCGGCTGGCCGGGCGGCGTTTTCTGCTCCGGCTCCTGATATGTCATTGCCGCGCGGGCGCGTTCACGGGCTTCCGCTTCCCGTTCTGCGGTGGTTTTTTCCGGTTCGTCCGGGAAAGATTTGTCGGTCATTTTGCCTCCAGCGTAACGGACGGCGAAACGGTGTCACTGTTGGTCAGCGGGAAACGCCCGAATCCGTCGTTTTCGATCCCCACCACCGAGGTGCCGTAACGCAGTACCAGCTGCGGCGATGCCGGAACCACCATCACGGTGTAGTTGCCCTGTTGAACTGTCTGCGGCGTGACCGCCTGCTCCTGACCATTAACCACCCGGAAGACAGAAGGCAGGGTTTTCGTGGGGGAAAAACCGATATACGCAAAACGGCCGTCATCCCAGGTAAAGTCCGGGGCGATGAAGGCTGAGCCTGCTGCCACCCGTTTTGTATAGCGCCAGTTGCGCGGAGTGGTAGCCTTCCCGAATGCCGCCGCTATCCGCTTGCGGTCCAGTGTTTCCTGCTGTCGTTGCTGACGGGGGGCGCTGGCGGCGGCTGACTTTTCCCTCTGCTCATCGGGATAGCGGTAGCGGATAACAAATGCCTGAGCGGGCGAGTCTTTATCCAGGACGTTCAGCTCCAGGCTGTAATCGCGCTTCGATGTCACCACGAACAGATTGGTTTTCCAGTCTTTTGCTGTCGGCAGAAATACCTGGCTGACGGTGTTGCCGCTGGCATCCGTGACCGGCTGGGTAATCGGGTTCGGACTGACGCCCACCCGGTTGTCGCTTTTCGTCACGGTCCAGCCTCTGGGAAAACCCGCCTGCGCATCGATAACGGTTTCATCGTCATCAAACACCAGCATGGTAACGTAGCCGGGGCGGGTACTGACGACCGTGGCGTTCTGGCTGTTGTATGTGACGTTCTGCATCCGGCTGTCATACGCGCTGCCGCGCGGTGTCGCTGCGCTCCATGCCACGCATGACGCCAGTAAGCCAGAGAGGAGCAGGGTATGTCTAAGCATCATTCCCCCCTCAGCTCTTTATCGCGCTGGTAGCTGGTGACGATAAAGCCCAGCGGGTTCACTTCGCGCTGGCTGTCGGTCAGTTGCCGGTGCGGGACGTAGCGGTATGTGAGACGGATATTCCAGACATCCGTTTTCACGGAATTATCAGCAATACGGCGGATAGTGCGTTTGATACGCAGGGTTGCCAGATTATCCGGCCTAGTGGCAGGCGCATGCACATTGGAAATAATGTCGATATAAACGACATATTCCGCCTTGTTAAAAATAACGTCCGGTGCCTGGTCGCCGTTAAACCCGTACAGATAGTCCCGGTTTACGCTGTCGCTGTTGAATAACTGTACGTCGTCATAATCACGCTGGAGGGAGAAATAATTATATCCCTCGCGGAGTTTGACATAGTGTGCTGCCAGTGAATGCGCCAGTGCCTTTTCAGACGAAATATCCCGTTCCTTCACGCGGGTCATATATTCATAGCGCCCGGTCTGTTTATCCACTGACCATAATTCAGTGTCGGTGGTTTTCAGCGGCAGCAGAATAATAATGGCCGTAATCGCCATTGCGGCCAGAATCAGTCCGGCAGTGGCCACCCGCCAGGCGGTTCTTCGGGAACGCTCTTCCTTTTCCAGCAGGATGGATTCAAAAGAGCGGGAAACATTAACAATGTTCTGAATATCAGACATGGTTAGTCAGCTCCTGAATGATGGCGGGGGAATTCACCGGCTCGAGTTCGCCGGATACCGGCGGGAGGTCGCCCTGATGCCGTGCGCAGCCCGTGAGCGCGCACAGCATCAGAAGGAAGATGCTGAATTTCATGGAAGCCCCTTATCGTATGGATGCAGGAATGCCGCACCGGTGGCGCAGGCCACGGCGTGACGGGGAAAGGAAATTAAGAGACGGGAGGATTAACGGTGACGTTGCCGGTTCAGGCGTTTCATACTTTCGATGGCGGCGGCGCGTTTCTGCCAGGCGCTCACGGTTTTACCCGCGCCTGCGCCAGTGAGTGTGCCGGTCGCCGCTGCGACGGCCATACCGCCTTTCGCAGCCAGGCGGGCACCACCCTTTATCCCCGGCCCGGCAAGGTCGGCGGATTTGTTCGCCAGTCCGGTCAGACCACTCATGGCCGCCCCCTGTAACACCGCCTGTACAGCGGCTCCGCTGAGGGCGCTGGCGAGCTTCGCCGAGAACCAGACCACCACACCGGCTGCAATCCCGGCCAGCAGGCACTGTGCCGCCAGCGTCACCATGTTGCTGACATTGGATGTCCGGGTCGCTGCATCAAGGATTTTATTCAGGTAATTGATGGCGATACGGATGGATAAGGCGGAAAACATGATCGTTAATATTGCCGCGAAAATCGTTTTCAGCCAGTTATCAAACATCGGCTTAAGAAAACCGTACAGCAGGCAGAAAATAAAGAGCGGCGCGGTGGTCGTCATTAACAGGATGACAATTTCAGCGAGCAGGTTGACAAAGGTGGCAGCCAGTAACAGAACGATCGCGCCGCCCCATACCAGCACTTCGGCAAAGCCACCATTCAGTTTGACGTAAGTCGAGGTGTCCATACTGAACAGTGTCTGCCCCAGTGTCTGTGCCTTTTCCCAGACGGTATCAAGCAGCGCCCAGACGTTATCATTGCCGCTGACACCGTCTTTGAGTCCCTGGATAGCCGCTACCGCCATATCCAGCCAGCCATCCCGGTTTAACGCAAAGGTGGTGATCAGCAACATTCGCCCCACATCCCAGACGACATCTTCAACCGGGGCCCGGAGTTTGCCAGCCAGCGTCTGATAACCGCGACACAGTATAAATAAGGTAAAAGAGCTGACGATGATGACACTGATCATCGTACCGTAACTGGAAGACTGACCTTCCAGTACGGCATTAAGTCCATCCATGATGTTTTTGTCCATACCCACAAAAATACCACCGGACATGGTGCCTCACCTGATATATAAAGAAAGGAAATAGAAAACAGGGAGAATTCCCTGTTTTGCTGGAGGAGATATTACTGTGTGACGGATTTTCTCTTTTCGGCTTCCTGCTGAAAGATTATCTCAAATTTTTCTTTTATTCTGGGCTTGCCAATTTGAGCGAACATAATGGCAGCCCGTTGAGCAAACTCGCAGTTATCGCTTGCCTCGCCATCCTTCAGGCATTGCGTATAAACCGCATAAGTTTCGTCAGGATGTTGCTTATACCAGGCTTCGGATTTGGTTTCCTTGCAGCCGGACAGTAATATCACGCCTGAGAGTGTGCATAAGGTGAATAAGGATCTGAGCACGGATAACCTCCTTATAAATTATTAAGGTCAGCAACAGGTGCCGTTAGCTGCTGCTGTTCAAAGGCTTTCTGTCTTTGCTGTTCCAGCAATGTCGTTCGCTGTTGAGCCTGTCTGACAGACATCTCCCACTGATTCGTCAGCGCATTTAACTGTACGCTTTTCGCCGCGATGGCGTTAGCCAGATCCTGAGACTCTTTCGAGTCCTGCGCATTCGATATACGGTCAGATAAGTCTGATATATCGCTGAGTGTGCTGTTGATCCTGTTTTCAACGTCAGTGGTATTCTCGATCGCCATTGCCTGATTGAGGATTATCTGTTTGCAACTGTCGGCCAGGGCCTGATATTTTATTCCTTCCTGTTCCTCGCTGCATACGCTGAACGATTTGTATTTACTGTAAAGGTGTTGCAGTTCAGAAGAATATGAACTGTTCTGCGTGGTCAGCAGATCATCCAGTGAAATACCGTTCTTACGGAGATTATCAATATCGGTTTTCAGGCTTCGGGCATCACTGAGAAAACTCTGAATATCCCGCACGCCGGTTGCGGTAGCCAGTTGCTTCTTATATGCATCAAGTTCACTTTTATAATGGGTAACTGTATTCTCCCATTGCTGTAATTTCTGCATCCACTGGTTAATGGATTCGGTATTCTGCACGGCGTCGAAAACCGGTATTCCGGCGCTGAAAGCCTGCGTCGAGAAAAATAACGATAATGCCAGAAGGTGATCCCGGGTACGCATTAATATTACCTCCGGTTGGCTTTCAGATTGCCCGCTCAAGGAAAGCGTCTTTCCATTCATCAGGTCGCATACCGTCCTGATAAATGGCATCGAATATTTTCAGGTTGTCCTCACTGCCGCTGAGAAGCCGGGTGAGTTTACCCAGTCCGGACAGATCCATTTTCGCCATTGCCACAAACGGGCGGGTTTCTCCGGCCTGCAACGGTGTTTTCAGGATGACCATATAATGCTCGCCCGGATCAAGGTTTCTGACCGTCTCATAAACGCTGTCCGGCACTTTCATTTTCTCCACGTAATCCGCATGGCTGGCTTTTGGATTGGCGAGGAAAATCTGGGTACCGCATTGCTCAATAATCGCCGGGGCGATGGGGTGTCTGACGATTTCATCCGGTGACTGTGTTGCCGGGATGAAGATACCGTTCAGCTTGCGGATGACCTTCAGCATATTGAGCGAGAAGCGGGAAAATTCGACATCGGCCAGCCAGCGCCAGAACTCATCCATAAACATCACCAGGCGGCGACCATCCAGCAGGCTGGTCACGCGATACAGCAGGTAAAAGGTCACGGGGCCGCGAATATCGTCATCATCCAGAAATTCGGTGCCGTCGATACCAAAGTTATCGACATCGCTGATGGTGAAAGTATCAGCCTCGTTATCAAACACCCAGCCGAACTCGCCCCCCTGCGCCCACTGTTTCAGGCGAATACGCAGCCCGTTTGTGCGGGCATCTGCAGTCGGCGGCTCTGGCAGCATTTCCAGCAGCCGGGTGATCCCGAACCGGCGGTACTCCGGCGGGTAGTCCAGCATGATGGTGTCAACGGCGGCATTGATCCGCTCCTCATCGCGCGGATCGAGCGGCTTACCGTTGCGGCGGCACAGCATGCGCACCAGACGTTTAATGAAACTGATGTTCCGGCGGGTTGGCTCCAGCGTAAACGGGTTGAAGCCGGTGGGCTCGCCGGTACGGATGCGGAAATAACGCCCGCCCGCCTGGCGGATCGCCATCTCCGCCGCCCGATCCTTATCGAAATACACTGTGGTCAGCCGTTTGATGGTGGCAGAAGGCGCAAACGTCGCCGGGTTGCGGTACTTCTGCATCAGTTGTTGCATGACCGTCATCAGCAGGGTTTTGCCGGAGCCGGTTTTCCCGATAATCGCCGTATTCCCTGGCGTTTTCTCACCGGTATCATCCCGCCCGGCCTGGCTGTCGTGAAGGTTCAGGTAATACCCGCCACCGCCGGGAGATGTGAGGATGGCGATGGCTTCCCCCCACGGATTGCCGCTGCGTTTGTGGGGATGGAAGTTATGCAGGCAGGCCATATCGGCAAAATTCTGGCTGCTGACGGCCACCAGTCGGGGACGCAGCGTATAGACGCCCGGCAGTTGCGCCAGATATGCGGCGGGCAGTGACAGGGTGGAGAGCGTCGTCATAATACCCAGATCGGCGAAGGGCTGGGCCAGAACGTTAGTGTCCTTCACCACCTGTCCGGGACTTTCTGAGGAGATCAGCAGGGAAAAGTGGAATTTACCGCACGACACATGCCCGGACTGCAGCAGGTCGCGCAGGACAATCAGCTCTTCGCGCTGGGAAATCGCGTCGTCGTCCGCTGAGTTCAGCCGTTTTTCCGCCAGCCGGATATGATGCTGCGCCTCATCCCGTGCCATGCAGGTAAAGGACTGCGTCAGAACATACTCGCTTTCGGCGTACAGCAGCGCATCCAGCATACCGGTATGGGTTTCCGGGGAATAATCCTTAATCTCAAGGCTGCGGAAGAAGCGGGAACCGCTGACCGTCTGGCATTCACCGGTGTCGGTGGTGAAAAACACGTCCGGCGTGCTTAACGTTTCATAAAACGGCGAGCGCGTTACGGCCACTTTCTGCCACTGGCCGGTGATCAGGCGGTGGAAGAACGCCATTTGCGAGGAATATACCCGCCCGTTTTCTTCATATATCCCCAGCGGCATTGCCATATAGCGGGATAATGAAGATTCCAGTGCTTCGCGGTATTCCAGCATGATTTTGAGCGCGTCATCCAGTGCTGCCAGGCGTTTACCGTGCGACTGCGCTTTCATGGTTTTCTTCTCAATCTGAGAGAACGGCGCGTAGCAGACGGTGAAAAAGAGCCGGTGCCGCCAGAACGGTTTTTCTTTTACCGGCTGGTAATACCGACGTGTTACCTCATCGGAAAAGGGAATGCCGGAATCCGCCTCAAAGACATCATGATATTTTTCACGGAGCCGGTGAATATAGAATGTTACCGGCAGCCCCTCATACGAACGAATAACGTTATTCAGGTGCGTGGCCATCAGGGTCAGGAGATGTTCGTCTTCACATTCAAAGACTGTGCCGCCCAGCTCCCAGGTGGCAACCAAATCACGGTGACGATTTCTGATGACGTAGGGGTGAATATGGGAGGAATACGGAATATATTTATCCAGCGTAATACGCTCGTTTAATTTCATTTTCTGAATAAACTCCGAGACATCAACGTTATCGTACTGGTTTGCCAGCAGGGCATTCGCGCCAAAATGGGTATTGGTGAAAAGTCGTCCACGGGTTTTAAACGCCAGCCAGAGCAGACTGAAATAATGAATATCCTTTCGGGCTTTGTTTTTCATTTCCGCCCAGGCAGGAATGAGCAGAACCGCCAGGTAATAGCTGACATAGACCGCCAGCAGGACGATGGCCCCGCTGACGAGAACGAACGGCACCAGAGGAATACCCATAATGGCGGCAGGCCGCGTCAGTGCTTTATTCAGCGTAGCCATCGTTGCCTCTCTTATGACGCCCAGTAGGCACCGAAGCCGGACGCGCCGACAATCAGGATCGCGCCGATGATGACGTTACGCATGTCGTGCAGGCTCTTGCCGTCGAACAGCACCTTGTAGCCCACCCACATGGTCGCCAGCGTGATGGTGACGGCGGCCAGTCCCAGCAGGCCGGTCGAGGTATTGCTCAGTGTTTCATTGGCCTTGTTAAAACCACTGTCCGCCGCCAGCACCGGGGAAGACAGCAGCACGGAAACAACAGCGTAGTAACGGCGTTTATGCATGATCATTTCTCCTCATCAGGGATAACAGGGATAGCGCCGCGAATGACGGAACCGGGATAATGCAGGGAAGTCAGGATCGGCGCAGTGGCACCGGCTGGCTCGTCGCGCAGCACAACGGCGGGATAGCGGACAGGCGGTTGCGCGTTCCGGTCAGGGTCACGCTGCCGGTCTTCCCGGGTGGACGGGACGACATAGCCAATGCGCTGCACGTAGCTGGTCTGGTTAAAGGCCGATTCCGGTCGCTGGCCGGTTTCAAAGTTGCCGGAGTAGTAACAACTGAGCGCCCGTTTCAGTGTTCCGCCGCGCCGGTAACAGTCGGCGAGAATGCGCTCAAATACCGACAGATTGATGCAAGGGTTAAGCAGGTCGCTGGCCGTGACGCCGTAATGGCGGAAATTGGTGCTGGTGATTTGCATCAGGCCGACCGAATAGCGTCGGCCCTGTGCAGCCAGCTGTCTGGTGAGGTGGATCGCCTCCGGCAGGCTCGTGGGGAAATGTGAAATCACGCCCCGGCTGTCTGGCAGAGTTTCAGCAATGGCGTAAGGGTGGAAACCGGATTCGACCCGTGCGACATCAAGTGACGTGGCCGGGTGAATACTGGCGGCGCACTGCACCGCCAGTGCCAGAAAGGCAGTGGTGGAAAGCATGCTGGCCTCGTAACAGAGAGAACGGCGGCTTATAGAAAAGTACGCCGCCGGTGGAGAAGAAGAGAAAATGGATTAAGCGGCAGAGGCATCCTGTGAAATGTCGCTTTCTTCTCTCGGTTCGAGCAGCACCAGCCTGCCGGAAACCGCAATACCGGGTATCAACACGATATTCAGGCCGGGCTTGCAGTTATGCGCGAAGGCAACGCCAACTTTTGTCCAGTACGTGTTTTTTTCACCCTGTGCATCGGGCTGACTTTCCTGGGTGACAAATACGTGATAAATGGGTTTTCGCATGAAGTCTCCTCTAATAAAAACATCGATGAGTTAAATAAATGTCACATCCCAATTCTGCATTCCGGTTTTAACGGGGCAGCGAGAACATTCAGCGGCACCCTGAATTGTGGTCACGTGACAGCCCGATCCATTTTTTTAAAGAGCAATACCCGGCCCGGACGAATTAACGTCTATCTTGGCAACCATGCTGTAATGGCAATTTCAGGATCGGATATTTATCGCAGGATATAAACGACAAACTCAAAATAAAAAGAAGAGAGATTAATAAGTGGGGAATTTAAGATGCTATGAGAAGGATAAAAGTATAAAAAAGAAAATAGAGACTCATTTAAATTTAATGAGAATGATAAGGACGTGCAGAGAAATAATATCTTCGCACGTCATTGTTGCCATGATTAACGTCTACGGCGCTCAAGTTTTTCCTGACATTCCGTACAGGTGGTTACGCCCGGCAATGTCTGTCGTCGCTTTTCAGGAATGGGTTTACCGCATACACGACAGTGGAGTAATGACGGTTCTAACCCAGGTTTAAAACGATTCTGTTCAATCATCTCCTCTAGTCGCTGTTCATTAAATTCCTGATCGCGATCAATCTCATCCGGCATGGGGCACCCTCCTGTTAGCGACGACCTCCTGTTCGCACAGCGTAATACGCTTCCAGACCGTTGTGAGTGACAGTCCTTCGGTCCTTGGCAGCAGGGATTCAGTCACCTTCATCATTGCTATCAGCGCGTCGGGCGATTCCAGGTTGTCCACCCGGCATCGTTGCCATTGCCGCCAGATCTCGGTATCCGTCTCTTCATCTGGCTCAGGTGTGCGCCCATATGGCACGCTGATACCCAGTAACCGTCGGCGAAGGCTGACCTCATTTGACGTCAGGCCAAAATAGCGGTTGAGCAAAGCGATAGAACCACCCAGGCGGATAGCGCGTTTAATCTGCTGTTGTCGCCGATATTCCTGACGTGCCTGTGTCAGTAAATGAGACAGAACATCATGGCTGACAGTAATCGAAATGAAGGGTGCCGCCGTCCGGCTGACAGTAAACAGTTCATCAAGAGATAACTGATCGAGAGCATTTATTTCGTCGAAAGTAAATCCCAGAGCTTCGCAGTGGCGAATATTGCCTTGTTTTAGTGCATGCAGTGCATCGGTCATGATGGCGTAATTAATTGATGGGATCATTCTGTTATCTCCTCAATTTGTTGGGAGGAAAGTTGAGTACATAAACGGATGTTTTAACTACTCTCACGTCTGGATAATTTCCGGTTGATCCATTCATCAAGTTCCGATTCGAGCCATGCCACACTGGCAGGGCCGATTTTAATGGAACGAGGAAAGTCGCCATTTTTCATATATAGGTAGATCTGCGAGCGTTTCAGGCCGGTTTTTTCTTCGACCTGTTTTAAACGTAATAACTGGTGTGTTGTCATTGTCTGCTCCTGCATCAAAATTAACCGAGGTATCCGACAATCATAAAAAACACAGGTAAGAGCGGAGGGAAAGTTTCTGAACCCTTATTAAGGGTTACAATACCCTTATTACGAGTTTTTAGGATGAATGAAATGTCTTAACTTTTGCGTTTAATTGCCAGAGTAGTGGCTTGTCCTTTTTAGTAGATAATCGATTTGATAGTTTGATTATTCTATTAGGTGAGAGATAAGGCAGGTTTGATATGAAAAGAAATGGGATTCGACAGGGAATGAAAAAAATTAGTGGGAGTGTGAGCACGTATTATGAATGGTTTTACAATTGATATGGATATTATTCGGGTATGCCATATTATTTTGAACTCTGATTCGGGGATCCGCGTTCAAGCGCTCTTTTCAGCGTGTCCGCGCTCAGATGATCGGTAATACCATCGACTGATGCCCATTCTTCAAAAATGGGAAGAAGTTTATAGGGATGCCTGAGCAGTGGACTGATCGAATCATTATGTTTGCATGCTAACCAGAATAAGCGTGAGAGAGGTGTGGAAAGCCTACTGGATGAAGTGTGGGTAAAGCGATCTGCATGTGTACCGAGTAATTTATCAAGTTCCTCTTGTCGTATTACAAAGCAGGCATCTTCCGGGAGTTCATAAACAGGAAAATATCCTTTACCGGAAAAATTCATGAATCTGTTTACTGATTCATCCTCATAAATATCTGCAATGATATGCGCCGGTAATCGCGTGATTTGCTGATTAATTCTGTCCTGCCATGTCTTTTTTTCAAAAATCTGATATGATTGGCCTGCCAAAGCAATTGTAATACCATAATTGGCATTATTTGCACCTGTAATAGGTAACGGCATATTTAGAGAATGTGCAAGTAGTCGCTGAATGAGAACGAATTCATGTCCCAGCATACCTATGTTCATGACTAATTGAGCAGGTGAGATATATTCCCCCTCTGTACTGAGAATTAAACCTTTACCATTTAAAAATACATTTCGTTCAAGCATGCAAAGCCGATATGGTAGAGAATCGCCTACTGGGCGTAGTTTTATTTTGTTCACTGAGGAACGAATTTTTCTCAGTATAACAGGTGACTGAAAGTATATCGAAAGTGAAATGTTACCATATAAGGCATGTCGATAAATATAATATTCTGCTATTTTTATATCCCTAAGTTTATTGGTTATTTTTACTGCTTCACGGATGGTAACCCAGGCTGGCTTAGGGAAAAAGGTATTGACTTTACTAACA
>NZ_JADBQO010000054.1:36591-36809 GCF_014895875.1 Enterobacter cloacae complex sp. P12RS | reverse complement strand
TGGCGAAGGATTTTGTTTGTCCTCTCACGCCAATACCCACCATATGGCACACGCTGGCTTAAATGACCGTAGAGATGATGAAGTAAGATATCACTTTCAAGCAATATGCCGGCATGGTTCCACTTGTTAGACTGAACTTGCATGATCACCATATCCCCCGGTTGCAGCGGCCCGTCGAATTCACGGAAACCACACTCATACCAGCAATCCTGATAGAA
>NZ_JADBQO010000054.1:0-36480 GCF_014895875.1 Enterobacter cloacae complex sp. P12RS | reverse complement strand
CAGTCATAGTGTCCAAGCACAAACGGCCGCCCGATCAGTGGCAAATCACCGCGGGGAGTGATGGTGCGAAAGTCGCCTTCCGGCCAACTGACAATATGCCAGGGCAGCAACGTTGCATCGCATTGAGCCTTGTCCAGTTCGCTTGGTTGGGTCGTCGCGTCGGGGTGGCTATGTACGATTCCCGTTATCGTCCCCCAGTCTTCAGCAGCAGCGTAATCCTCTGGCGAAAGGTGAAACTGTTCCGTTGGTTCGGCAGCCAGATTACGGCATGGGAAATAGCGTTCCACCCGACTTTTCTGCGCTATTACACCACAGCATTCGCGGGGATATTCTTTCGCGGCATGCACCAGGATGTCCTGAATTGTTTTCTGACGCATGTTAACTCCTGATCAAAGATGTTCCAGGAAAACCACCGAAAGGAAGTTCATTGTGTTCACCAAACCGAAGCTTGCAGGCGGTGAGCGTGCCGTTACATTCATCCAATGAGGGATCGCTTACCGGATTGTTGTTTTTGTCGAAGTAAAGCGTGCCCGTATAATCGCACCCATCGCCGGTGCGGTACTTATTCCGGATGCACCAGGTACACAGGGAATGAAGCTGCCTGGTCGGGATCATCAACCCCTGCAGATCCATCGGGCTGGTAAGAACAAACTCGATACTTTCACCGGGAAGCTCGCTATTTTTACCGTCGATATAGAAAACCCGCTTTCTCACCTGCAAGGGATCTGCTGTTGGATTTCCATCCGGGAAATTGCGCTCATCCAGGTAATGCGCAAAAGTTTCATGAATCGTAACTTTGGCCTGCAGCATATCGTCATAGGCCAGACAGAGCGCAGTGATAGAACTGTCAATGTTGGCAACGGTGAGCGTCGGCTGGGCGCTACTGCCATCGGTTGAAGCTTCCAGTCCCTCGAGCTTATATGGCCAGGCACCATACTCTTCGCCCTGCCACCAGATACTCTTCGCCTTTAACTTTGATTCGTCGCCACCAGCAGCCGCAATCTCTTCTTCAGTATGTGGGAGGTTATAAGCGTGAAAGCGCAGAACGTCGTCCAGACCAAACACAGAACCGTCTACCTCAAGAAGACGTATTTTTTCACCCGGTTCGAGGCGTTGATAATCTTCAGTAATCATGGTGCGTATGCATGTTTGAAGGTTGCTTTTATGGTCATCACTTTGCTGGATAGCGGCTGGGCTTTAATGGAATCAGCTTCAATCCGGTATAAACCGGTTTCGCCAACAGGAGACGTCCAGATAAAGGATTTTGTGATGTGCTTGCGGCAAAAACTCAGCGCATCGAGCATCTCTGCCTTTTTTCCCGTTAAGGTCATCGGCCATGACTGTTTTTCAGGGTTGATGCCTTCACCGGCGATCTGTTCAAAGCCGTCTCCAAAGGATGCAGAGCGTGTAGTGTAAGTGAGCTCCCCTTCCATTCCTGCCTGAATCTGGGTCCGCCAGATGAACGTTTCTAAGGCCATGTTTGCTCCATAAAAAAAGCCACCCGAGGGTGGCTTGTGACAGTATGAGAAGGAAATTAGCGGGTTTCACAACCAAGCTGAGATTTGTCGATAATCTGCGTGCCTTCAACACGGTAACCATATGTGCCGAACAGAAATGCGTGGTTTAATTGATAAATAACAACGTCGCTTAAGCCTACGGAACACTTATCTTTTTCAATAGCCCGATCCATTGCAGTTTTAACGCTTGGAATGCCCAGCGGGAAAATAACAATTGGAGCTTTGTCTTCACCAGTCACACGCTGACCTTTTTCAAACTTAGCTGCGTTCAGGTTGTAATTTTTGGTACTACCAACAGTCATATCAGCAACACGAACAGTACAGCCAGACAACATTAAAGCCCCAACAGCTAAAGCCACTACCTTCTTCATTTTAAGTTTCCTTTGATTGCAATCGGAAACATCTTAACATGATGAATAATATGATCAAAAAAAACACCGATTCGTCTTATCTTGATTTTGTTGCATTCCAGATGAGACCACCAGGCTGGAGCTGTTTGGCAATACCTGCGCGCACTGACTGATCAATGGTCTGCTTGTAAGCCCGCGAAATAGCGTCGTTGTCACCAGAAGTCTGCTGCTGAGTATTCTGGTTATGAACGGTCACGGACGTTTTAACGGTTACGCCGCTCGTTGCCGAAGATTGCAGCCCATACATCGGGGCACGGCCAACATAGCCGCCGTTTACATACCCTTGGGCGCCCCGCATAAGTGCATAAAGATTACCGACACCCAGCGCACTGGTCGCTTCCTTCGTAAAGACAAACTCACCACCGTGAACTACGCCTTTCGGTTGGTATTTACCGCCATCACCGGTGTAACCACCGCTATCGAACCTCGGCACCAGACCGCCACCAGAGAAACCAAAAAACGCCCCGATACCCGTTCCACCAAAGGCTGACTTCATTCCATTAACCAGAGCCAGTTGAGTCAGCATCTGGGCGATGCCCTTCAGGAAGGTAGTCAGGAAATCTGAGAAGTTAGATTTACCAGTAGTAAAAAAGTCAGTAAGTGTGCTGGCCATCCCGGTGAACGCATTGCTGGTAATCATCTGCACCTGCGAGTAAACATTGGTCGCGCTGTCCTCAAATTCAGCCCAGCCCTTTTTCGCGCCGGTCAGCCAGTCGCCACGCAACCTGTCCTCTGCATCATAGTAATCATTCGCCGCTTTAAGCTGCTTCTGATAGCCCTCGTCGTCAAGCGAACCTCCAGCATTCTTCCAGCCAGCGGCAAGCTGACTTTTCGCGAGTTCACGTTGTGCCTGACGGTCACTCATCCCGGCACCGTTCACTAATGCAGCCTGCTTCTCTGCCATCTGAGTGACGTATTTCTGCGAGGTATCCATTCGCTTGTTCAGCTGTTCCTGTGCGGTAATCTGATCACCTAACAGGGCTTTCTGCCGTGCCAACTGAAGCACCTGGTCTTTACTCGCCAGCAGGGATTTCTCCTGCTTTGTCAAAGAACGTGAACGCGAGGCCTCCTCCAGCACCTGAAATTTCGCTTCAGTCGTCCACAGATCTTTGCGCTGCTGGCTGATAGTGTCGTTCAGCCCTTTATGCTGCTGCAGCGCGCGTAACTGTGCCTGAAGCGCCAGTAATTCGGCCTGGGCAGCATCCGTGCTGCGATCGCCAGCCGATAAAGTGCCCTGCTTTCCGGTTTGGGTCTTTTTGCCAAAAGCAGCGACTCCTTCCCGATCCTTCTGGGTGGTTGCGGTACTTATCTTTCTGGTCGTATCGAGGTATTTACCTGCACTGATATCAGCCGCATCCCAGTCTTTTTTCAGCTGAGAGACGCTGTCACCATATGCGCCGGCCATTTGTTCGTTGTAGTCCTGCCATCCCTGCAAGGTATCTGTTTTCGCCCAGTCAGGAACGAGGTTAATCGCGGCAGCGATAGAGGATGAAATGATCTGGTTCAGCTTCTGGAAAACGATCGCAACGCTGTAATAAATTGCGTTGAATTCCTTCAGTGTGTTTGATGCCAGCTCAGCTACCCACTGACCGATACTCTGCATGGCCTCAGACGCCCAGCCCTTGATATCCAGCCACAGGCGACCAAACGGTGTCAGCGAGTCGTAAGCCTGCTCCCCACGTTTTGCCATCGTATCGCCAAACAGGTCCATAGCCTGCGTAACGGCCGCGGTCTGGTCCTTTTGCTTTATCAGATCGTCAACCTGCTTAAGTTGTGAAACGTTCAGGAAATTATATTGTTCGTTGAGACTCTGCAGCGCTTTAACAGGGTCTTTTTCGATGTCCTTATAGGCTTTGGCGATGTCCTGCGCCGAGACTATACCGGTCTGAACCGCCAACGCCGTGGAGCCCGCTGCTTTTTCAAGTTGCTGCTGTGTCAGCGATCCCATGCCAACCAGCTCAGTCATCAAGCTCTGAACGGTACCTACAGTAGCGCCAGTAGAGGCAGCAATAGACTGGGAGGAAGCCATGATCTGGAGCGCTGACGTGCCGGCAATGTTGCCAGTCCTGATAATGGCCTTGTTGATTTCGTCGTAGGCGGTGAAGTAGTCCGATCCCGCTTTGGCCGCAACCAGTACAGCACCGGCCAGGCCGCCAATTGCCACTCGGGCAGGGGTCACCATCGACAACATCGCATTCAGCGCATTGCCTACACCGCCAAACGAGTCACGTAGCTGACCGCCCTGCTGAATAGCAACCATATAAACCGGCATACCGGAAGCCAGTGAAGTCACAATGTCGGTCATTTGCATCGGGAGATAACGCATAGCATTGCGATATTGGCCCGCGCTGATGGCCCCAGACTTCCATGCTTCTTCCTGCTCTTTCAGCTTTGCGATCATTGGTGCAGCACGATCGGATACGCCGAGTTGGGCAGCTTTTAGCTCTAACAGTTCTGCGCGCGTTTTTCCGATTGCTGTGACCTGCTCCTCCAGCGAATCGATAAAGGTTTTGCCCGCTGCAGCTGCCCGCTGCGCTGCCTGGGCCTGCTCAATGCGAGCCCGCCCCTCTGCGGTCTCAGACTCCATTACCTGTGCCAGTTTTGCCCGCGTCGTCTCAAGCACGCTGTTGTAACGAGTAAAATCCTCGTCTCCCACCAGCCCTTTACCACGAAACTTCGCCAGACTCTCCTGGATAGTGTCCAGCTCATCCAGCGCCTTATTTACCGGACTAATTTTATTCAGCAGGTTCTGCAGTTCCTGACGCTGCTGCTTCAGGCTTTCGCTGTTTTTCTTCTGGTTATCGATACCGGTGCGGAACGTACTATTCAGGTCATCCGCTTTACCTGCCGCGGCGGACGCGGTCTCCTGAAAGCGATCCAGTGCCTGATTACCGCGCTCCAGCTCACTGGTATTTACACGCAGGGAAATCGTGGCGATATCGTTACTCATTCCGCCCTCTCTTTATGCATAATTTTTAGCGCAGCACTTTCCATCACCCGGATGTCCGAAAGCGCGGTTGCCTCGTCGTCGACGTTGTGCAAACGCATCACCCAGGGCAAAACGTTATAGTCGAGCCCGGACGCGCCCCCCATTCCCGTTCGCCATTGCGTACTGACAGTCTGAAACACCAGGAATGAAGTCCATACATCTGGCCAGACGTCGATGTAATCATCGTCGTAATCATCCGGCGTAAGCCCGTATGGTGCAAGGTCTGCCGCTGTGGGTTCAGGCGTATAGAACGCAGAGGCAACCGCTATCAGTTTTTTTCGCGCTGCCCCATCAGCTCGCGGTAGTAGGTTTCCGGGATGGCCTTCATCGCCGCCGGATAGTTTTCCAGCAGCACCGACAGGTTTTCCGCGTTGAATGCATCGGGAAGTGCCCAGCCAGCAATGATTTCCATCAGAAAATCAGTGGCGGTTTTGCCTTCCAGTTTTTCCAGATTAGCCAGCTCTTTGAGTGGCTTATGATTAAACGTGAAGGTCAGCACGCCATCCTCATCGCCGGCGCGCGGGATCGAGACGTTGGCCTTAAATGTAGGTTTTGGCTGAAGGGTGAATTTGGTCGCCATCGATACCTCTTAACGGAAAAAAGCCTCCACAATGGGAGGCATGAAATAGTGAAAGCTCTGACGGCTAGGCGGCAGCGTCAGTCACCTTGTAGAACGTCATCGCCGGTGACTGCAGGTTCAGCACCACACTTACTGTCTCTACCTCGTTAACCGCAGTAGTTGGCGTATCGTCAAAGGACGCCGTGGCCGCCCAGTAACGGTTTTCCTTCGCCTTCGGCACGTACATGTAAGCCGCAACCGTCTCTTCGTCTTCGTCCAGTTGGCGCAGCAACGGATATACCGGGAGAGTTGAGTCGTGAGCGATCGAGTAGGTCTGAGAGACTGCGGATTTATAGGTATTCAGGTTTCGCTGGCGGTCGTCGCTCAGGAACTGAATCTGTGTGGTGTTCTGATCGCCACCAGATTTCGACACCTCAGTAATTTGCGGCAGCTCGGTCCATTCAAGAACCTTGCGGATCGAACCGGTACCGCCACCAGCGGCATATTTGTTTTTGTTGGTGGTATTGATATTGCGAAGAGTTACGGCGCTTTCGGCAATCGCATCAATTTTTGCAATGACGTTATCAACACCGGACCAGTTGCAGTTCACATGAACAATATCACCCACCTTGAGTGCGTCCGCTTCACTCACGGTGATCACCATATTTTCGGCGTTCGTCGCCCCGGTGAAAGATATGGCTGGGCCATAGCCCGATGCCAGATAGACGTGGGCGCCATTAGGCAATGCAAAGCCCATATTGGTTACTCCTTTAGAAACGGGAAAACCGGCAAAGAGCCGGTCAGGTTTAGTAGGTTGTGAGGATTAGCTGGAGATATCAGCTCGATAATTGAGACTAACGGGAACGGTATAAGAGACAGATGTAGTGATCCCTCGGAAAACACCAGGCGTTTGATCTATCCAGCATGTAAAACCCCTGCCTTCAATCTCCTGCCCCTCGGGGAACAATTCAGCCACGCGGTCAGCCAGAGCAACGACGGAGGTACGGCCGGATCCGGCTGGCGCCACGACATTAATCTGGTACACGCCTGAATAAGTCCGGCAGCGCAATCCGAGATCGATTGTTCGCGGCGTAACGGGCATATCGTGAACGGCTAGGTACATCTCGTTAGCTGGAGGTGTAAACGGCACGTTCTCCCATGCAACCGAAATGCCCTCGGCATCAGCCCAGGTACCCAGTCTGGTGGCCAGTGCAGATGCAATATCAGGAATCACTTAGTCACCTCCCTGACAGCTTCCTCAAAGAAGCGTTGAAACTCAGCTGCAGTTATGCGGACCATACCACCCGGAGCCTGTGTGGAATGCCCCATTTCAAGCGGGTAGGCATAGGGCACGTTATTGCAGAAATAAATGGCCTTCATCCCGACTTTGAAGAGCGACAGCGTGTAGTTCCCGGCCGCTTTTGTAAGGTCGCCGGTCTTGTCTATTCGCCCTGTTTCATCAGTTGTCGGAGTATCAAACGATATCTGCCAGTTACCGCGAAAGCGTCCACCCGTATACCCCGGCGGTGCTTTGATATCCATCCCATCCACCAGTCGAGCCTTCTTTTTAAGTCGTCCGGTTTTAGTCAGGTTGGCAGGGTCCGATTTTTGCGCTTCGTTATGGTCGTATACCGCCTGATTGTAAGAGGCTGCCGTCTGGTTGATGCCCCAGAGTTCGGGGTTGCCGACAGGTGACATCATCACCAGTTGATTAAGGATCCGAATGCCGACAGCACGTACGACCGCTTCCTGATTCGCTTTGGCTTTGTCCACGAACGTGGTGATGGCAGCCGTGAACGCCTTATTATCGTCCATGTTATGCCCTCAACTGAGCTTTGTAGCAGAGCACCACAGCGCCCGGTTTCACGGGGTTTGGTTTAACTACGCGGTGGCTTACGCCGTCCACGTCGATCAGATCGCCGGTTTTAATGTCCTTCTCAGCACTGAAGACAATCCGAACATCGCCGTTTTCAATGACGGTTCCGTCAATTTCACCTGGCGCGTAATCCGTCTTAACTCCTGTGGCGGTGAACTGGATATCATCGGAACGATGCTCCACACCACCGATGACGATTAACGAGCCCTTACGCGTGACGTTGTATGCAATACCGTTCTGCTTGAGCATACGAGTCGTTGTCGCCTGCATTCGCTGATAGTTGATGGCCATTACGCGCGCTCCGCGAAAGCATTGATTGCATATCCACGCCCACCAGCCAGGTCGCCGAGAATAGCCATTACCGCCGGGTAGGATGGTGTGAACACCTCACCATCGGCAACCGCATAGGTCATGGTTACGGCGCCTTCGACACGTTCGGTTTTAACCGCGGCCTCACGAACGCTTGAAAGCAGATCGCCCTCAATCGCCTCGATAGCCAGCATACATTGTGCGGAGGTAACCTGCCGCGGCACCTGGTCGTGTGGGAAATCATGACCATCCAGAACGACATTCACACGTGGCCATGCCAGAGCCTGTCTCGGGTCTGTTTTTGAGCCAACCCAGTCCAGCCCCTCCAGGTAATCCATGGCCTTAATCAACAAAGGTGTGAGCTTGTCAGGCAGTTCAATGCCGCGTATTTCCGCAAATGAGGCAAGATCCTCTTCACTGGCGTAGCTGTTGGCATCAGGAGAGGTGATATCGGTATTGACCATCGAATCATCCTGTTTATGGGGCTTTCGCCCCATTCGTTATTCCCCGGAAGGAGCAGTGAAGGTGATCTCTTCAGTGGTTTTCGCCACTCCTTCAACCGTGCCGGTTACCGTGAAGGTGCCAGCAACGTCTGATGTGAGTTTCACCGTTGCACCACCAGCAGAGCCTGTTTGAGAACTGGCCGTGCTAAGCGTGCCACCTGTGGACGTCCACGCGACGGTTTTACCGGATACACCGGAGCCATTCAGCGTGTACTTCAGAGAAACAGTGACCGCGTCTGTGCTGTCAGCAGTTGCGGAGGTTTTATCCGCTGACAGCGTTACTCCCCCACAGCAGATTCCAGTTTAATCAGCACGCCTGCCGTAGATTTGTTGCTGGTGAAGTGTTTCTTCCAGTTGCCCGCAGTGCCGATGGCGGTCAGGTCAGGGTTATCACCTTTAGCGGTATCCCAGCTGTAGCCCAGCAGATCAACGTTCACCACGCCTTCAGCGCGATAGCCAACCGCAAGGTTTTCCTGATCGTTGATATCGTAGGAACGGAAGCCCGGCGCCTGAGACTCGGTGACGGTAACCGCTCCAGATACCAGCCCAAGGATCGCATCAGCGTCCATGGTGTCGGTCACCAGCACAGGTTTACCCAGCGTGCCTGGCTGCCCGCCGTAAACCACCACGCCCGCTTCTTCGTAGATTTTGTTGGCGATCGCCTCATCCACGATGTCGAAGTAGGTGGCAGAGTGCATAACGAAGAGCACAACACGGTTGAACTTGTCCCCGTATTTGCGCAGACCGCGCGTCAGGGTCTTCTTACCGTCAGTTTCAATGTCGGCTGTTACGACCATGTCGGCGTTGGCGCCAATAGCAGCCGTCAGCGCCTTCAGACCGTATTTCACGTAGCCTTCCAGCGTCGCGTCAGCCACATCAGTGCCGATCACTTCGGAGAACTCGTCAACCGAGCGGCCGCGGCGTTTAAAGGCCTCTTCCGTGGTTTCATACGGGCCGTATTTCCACGGCGCTTTGACGGATACGGCTTCACCGGCGCCAATCTTCTTACCCGTCACCTTTTCGGTGGAGTTAACGTCACGCGATTCAATAGAGCCGCCCACCTTGTAGAAAGCACGCTTGCGGAAGTCGCCTTCAATCAGCTCGTTATCCAGCAAGATCGCTCCGTTGGAGGACGCGTTGAAAATAGCCAGGTTGTCCTGGCGGCGCTCGAGGAAAGCGGTCTGCGCCAGATCGTCATAAATGACCAGGTCACTATTAACAGTGGTAGACATGGGTTAATCCCTTATTTCGGAAGTTTGAGGAAGGCCTGCTGGCCATGCTTACGGATGTAATCCGCCTTGTCGCTGGCGCTCATTTCGGAACGTTTCAGGCTGCCACCGCCGTTTGGTTTATGTCCGCCCGCGCCGGTTCCTTCTGCGCGTGGGAACAGATGCGGAGCCGTCTCCTTAAGAGACTCCGCCCACTCAAGTGGGCTTAGTGGGGTTTTGCCGTCTTTACCGAAAAGAACATCGCCATTTGCATCAACTGCTACGGCCTCGCCTTCGTCGTTGAGCTGGAATGTGCCTTTGGCACGCAAAATCAGATCGTCGGATGCTTCCGGCAGCGCACCAGCTTTTGAGGCTGCTGCACGGATTGCATCCCCCAGAACTCGATCCCGGAATTTGTTGGAGAACGCTTCGGCTTTGTCCGCGCGCTCGTTTGCGGCTTTGATTTGCTTATCGACGTCAGCACGCAGACGCTCGGTGCGCTTATCGAGCACCTCATCAATTTTCCCGGCGGCAATCAGCTTTGCCTCTTCGTCGTCGGAAAAACGCTGGAGGATCCCACGTACAGCATCAGGATCGATACCATCGAAGCGCGACAGGGTTTCTTTTTGCTGCTTGATGGTGCCCAGCAGCTCAGAGTTTTTCGATTTCAGGCCTGTAACTTCGCTGGTCACGCGCTCATCAATCAGCTTCTGGATTTCTGGCGTGATTTCGATACCACCGCCACCGCTGCCCTCTCCGCCACTTTCTGGTGCGTAAAATTTCAAGAGCATGTTTCGAATTAACATAATTTCCCCTTGGGATTTTGCCGGGCCTCGCCCATAAAAAAGCCCAGGCGGATGCCAGGGCGTGAAGAAAGTAATGGTTGTTAGTAGTCAGTACCTGAGAGCTGTTTCAGACGTTCCAGGCTGATCCATTCGCCTTTGTCAGTGAACATATCCGCCAGGTCGATTTCACCCGCGCGGAACAAACGGCCACGCTCGGCACCCAGAACTTGATCCTGGCGTTGTGCTGGCTGGCGTGCGAGCCATTCCAGATACGAGGTTTTCCCCGGTACCTGTCCATCCATGCTGGCACGAGTCCCCTCGTCCATCTCGTCGATATCGATGCCGAGTTCTCGCCATGACTTGAGGATCAGGGTTTCAGTAGAACGGCAGCAGAAATGAATCTTCCCGGGTCCCTGTAGGTAAGGCACCTTATGCCCGACCGGTTTGTTATCCAGGGTATAGCGCAGCAGGTCACGAATAATGCAGTCGTGGCTGGTTTTATTGTCCAGCGTAGACAGCCACTGTTTGCCTTTCATGATATCGCTGTTGGCGCTGGTAAAGCTGTTGCGCGCTGTGGCAGCCAGATGATTCACAGCTGTTTTAGCGATGCTGGCGGCATTTGCCCTGCTCATCTGCAGCGCGCCGTCGCGATAGTCTTTGTTGGCGTGGCCACGAACATTGCGCGCGATAGTTTCTACCGTGTCGCCAGCAAGATAACCCCTGCGGACGGCGTTCACTATCCGCACCAGCCTGTCCGATTCCAGATTATCCGCCCACTCACTCAGCAGCCGCCCCTGAAAGGGCTGCGCCATCGCCGCGGCATACACCATATCGGCAGTGATGCCCTGCAGCGGATAGTGAAACAAGACCTGTGATGGCAAAAGGGAATCGAACAGGCTCAGCTGATAACTGGCTTCGTTCTTTGCCAGCGCCACCAGCTCACTCTCGAGCCCTGCCTGCATGGTGGCTACGGCCTGATGGTTAAGCTCACGTACGCTGCCGAGTAAACTCTGCAGGCGATTAACGGTGAAGCTCTCCGGCGATAATCTGTCCAGCGCATCCAGTAACCGCGCCGAAAGGTCAGCGTCCGTCTCATTAAGCAACTTCACCATACGGTTTGCCACGCCAGTGGCGTAGCGGCTTAACCAGACGGAATGCGCGATCGACTCATCGCGCAAGCTTTCGTTTACGGTTGCCATATTAGCCCCCGGTCAACGTTGGTGCATGATTGCGAAGCGCATCAATAACCTCGTCCGGGCTGTCGGCCGGGTCAATGAGGTCAAGCTTCTGAAGTGCGCGAATCATATCGCTATCGCGCAGCGCGCCGTACTGCCAGGCGTTGACGATTGCCGTCACCATGCCAGACTCAGCAACCTTCGCGATGAATTCCTGATTGATGGTGTAACTCGTCGTTTCGCCCTTAACGCCGAGGTATTTCGCACACCAGCCAAGCGCCAGCGTGTAGGCCTCGGAAACGTTTGAAACGCAGATACCGAGCACGGATGTGGAAGATGTTTGCTCACCACTCGCCTGGGTTGCTGTCTTCGCCGTGGCGTTCTGTTCAATCAGCCGCGCGCCCAGCTGCACCATGTAATCGCGCTTGCTGTCCATGGCCTCTTTAGCAAGCATGTTCGGCTGCGCCTGGGCATAACCAAAAGAGCCTTCTTTAGGAAGTAAAAGCGGTGATCGGGAACCAATTTTCACGCCCTTCTTTTCGAGGTGATCGCGCCAGTTGGTATCAAGCCCGGTCATGTACGGCTGCACCTGGCCACAGAACCATACGCTGTCTTCATAGTCAGCGCTGTTACGGTAATGCCCGTGGTTTATCTCCACCAGCGCGGCCAGCGGTGAATCATCGATAGTGGGATCGTTATTCTGAGCACCGACAAAGGTGAACGGGATTTCGTCCCAGTAGTCCTTTCCTTTCGGCTTAGGGTGGTACTCACTGTCAACGGTGTAGGTTCCGCTTGCAGTGCCACCAGCCCGGCGCCATACGCGGCATATGAACCGCCCTTCTTCTAGCGCCAGCTCGCGATACTGGATTTCATCCTTGTAAGCATAACCATCCGGCTCTTCTACGCATTCCCGCAGCACCACCAGCACCAGCTGATCGCGACCGTTAATACGCTTTGTTCGCCAGTTAATGATGTTCTCTGCTGGGTAGCGGAGGATAATTGCTTCGTCGGATTCTTCAGCGTAATCGACATAAATGCCCTCTCGCGCGACTTCCAGCACGTTCTCTGCCACCAGTTGCGACTGCTGATATATGCTGGTACCGGCTCCGTCCGCATTGTCCAACAGGTACTTCAGCTTCTCCGGACCGTTAAACGTGGGGTCCTTGCGATACGCCATCCCAAGCATGCCGATCTTCGTATTGCCTGCAATGGAGTAGAATACCGCACGGTTCAGATAGTCCTCGTTACGCTTACGGTTGCGCGTGGATTTATCAGTTGGGTCGAGATAAGGCAGATACTTATTACCCGCCGCTTTTACGGCCTCAGCTCCTTTGCAGAAGTCCCTGTATTTCCGCCAGGCAGCAGAAGCCGCCCGGTGTTCTGGTCGAACCCAGGTGATGTCGTCGTTTGCCATATCAGAAAGTGGTGTCCATGGTGATTGAGTATGCCGGTTTCACGATCGGGTAATCCTTCACGATGAAGTACCCACCAGCATCATTGGGGTGATCGTTATCTGCTGATTTGTCCGGTTCGCCATTTGCCGCCCAGATTTGCTGCTCGAGGCTTTCGGTATAAACCGGGCAGTTCTGGACGTTCACCAGATAGCGGCGTTCGCCGTTGGCGTTACAGAACATAGCATTCATCGAGTTGATGCGGTCTTTAACCGGCGGGTTGGCATCATCTACAATGACGCTGAATCCGGCATCGTTGAGCTGAGCGATATCGGTCTTGCTGGCGTTCTGGGATTTGCGTGAGTCCCCTGATGCATCCGGATAGATGTAAATCTCCCGGTTTTTAACGTAGCGACCATCCTCGTAGCGCCAGAACTCTTCCTGAATGCGCTTAATCATCGCCGGCGTGTCATAGACCTTAACCAGCTCACGTACCGCACGTGGCAGGCCATTACGCTTTACGTGAACGATCGCGGCCATTTTCCCAACGTTGAAGTCCATTCCAATGAACAACGGATCCCCATCCTGAATCTCGTCAGAACAGTTATTCAGCTTACGGTTGAACGTGTGGTAAATGGTCCCGCTGTTGAGGTTGGTGAACTTCCCTCGCAGGTAGGCCTGAATCAGTTCGTCAGGGTAAGAGCTCAGCAGCGAAGGAATGTAATCAGGCGGCAGGTTCTTCGCATTGTCGAACGTGCTGGCCTGAATCAGTCCATACAGTGCGGCAAGCTCTGGCTTTTCACGCACCGCCTTCACGAACTGTTGGTAGACGAACTTGAATCCTTCTGGCGTCGTCGTTACATCGATGCCATTACGTAGCCCATCAACCTTGTAACGCATACGAGCGATGATTTTTCGCCAGGCCTGCTGCGCTTTAGCAGCCGACATGACGTCCAGCTCATCCACCATCGCATTACCGATTTTGAAACCTACTATCGAGCCGGGTTTCTCCATCGAACGGCAGATAGTTGTCCCGCGGTATCGTCGCCCCTCGTAGAAGTGAACCTCTTTGTTCCCTTCATTGATTTTGACGTTCAAGCCCCAGTCAAAGGCCACCTCTTCGATCGTCGGGTAGAAGATGTCACGAATCTGCGGGTACGTCGGCGCGAAATAACCTTGGTTAATCTTCGGATGCTCCCACATCCCTTTGCAGATTCCGCCACAACCCACCCACGTCTTACCGGAACCGAACCCCGCAACATAGGCTTTGAATTTGTGCTGCATCGCGAGGAAGCGCGCCTGAGGAATGTTAAGTGTCGGGCTGATCCCCATCGTCTGCCCTCGCATCCACTACGTTGATATTGATCTGCACTGGGGTTGGTTCATCGTCCTTACCATCACCCGCCAGCTCCTTGCGGAGTTTCTCAACCTCCAGCTGCCGACGTTCGATTTCAATCTGCTGCAGGCGCTGGGCGAACTCGCTATCAGCAAGGCCAAGGCGCTTCATTACCGCTTCGAACATACGCTCGCGGCTTATTGCTGTGATTTCGATGCCATTTTTGCCGACCTTCACGCCTGAATAAGCGAGCCGTGAGACTGGAGGAAGTTTGCGAGTATCAGGGAAATAAGGCTGGCCGATGCCGTCACCGTTGCAGCGCGGGCATGCAGGGTTTGGTTCTCGATTGTGGTCATAACCATAACCGCCCACATCGGCTGGCTCAGGTTTATCACGGTCTGTAGATTCAAGCCTCTTCTCTTCGAACTCAACTGCATCCCGCCACTGGTAGTGATGACCGAAGCCCCAGCAGTAACGGCAGGCACCGCGGCGATACTGCGAAAGCTGGTTTGCATCGAAGGTGGCGAGCTGCCACATCTGTGCGAGGACTTCATCGGCACTGCCAAGCGTGCGCACAATGGAGGCTTTCTGCTGCCGCGCAATGGCATGGGCAACGTTAGGATTCGCTATGAGCTGACGGCCATAGTTCGGGTCACTATAACCAGCACGTGCGGCAGCAGCGGTGGCGTTGTTGTCTTTAAGGTACTCCGCGATAAATAAGCACTGCTGAGCTGTAAGTCCATCATCATTCACCAGCTCATCTGCGCTTTTATCTTTCTGCGCAGTGCGCATTTTTTTCTGCGCAGGTTTTTGCGCAGTTTGCGCAGTTTGCGCAGGAAGTTTTTTGATATATCGACGGGCGGTAGCGTAGTTCAGTCCCTGCGCTTCACACCATTCCTTTGGTGATACGCCGGTTGCGGCATGTTCGGACAGGAACCGTTGCTGAAGCTCGCCCCAGTCCGGTTTTGCCATAGCGTCCTCTGGTTTTTATTTTTGAATTGAAGGATATTAGTAAGTTGTATCGATGAGGTACTCGCGACAGACCATTTCTTGTTTTTCGGTGAGTGCCATAAATAAGTTATCAATACCAAAGGAAGATTAAGAATGGCAATGCTGTCTATTGATAAGACATGCCCACACTGCTTGAAGGAGCGGGCTGTGTTGAGGTGTATTGAACAAGCACCTTTAAGAAACAAATGTTATTCGCTGGTATTTCAATGTCATTCATGCTTCAAGCTTTTAATTGCTGAGGTGGAATCAGATATTCAAAGCAGCCCAGAGGATTATGCAAAGGCGCAAGTTTACCCCGTCATTCTCAATGATAATCCGCGGTTTAACGTCCTTGATACTTACCCATCACATAAAACCTTTTCCGCGCCAGAAGCAACCCCAGAGAGGGCTGCAAAATTTTTCGTAGAGGCAAAAGAAGATTTTGCAAAAGGACGTTATGAAACCAGCGCAATGAACTGTCGAAAAGTGATCGACATCGCGACCAAGGTTCTTCATACAGGCAATGAGGATAAGTTAGTAAAACGAATTTCCACAATAAGAGAAACGGGACTCATAACACAAGAAATGGCTGACTGGGCACACATCGTCCGTATAGACACAAATGTTGCAGTTCATTCAGATGAAGAATTCACCGCTGATGAGGTTGACCAGCTTTTGAAGTTCACAGAAGTGTTTTTGACCTACTCATTCACTTTACCTGCGATGGTGAAAGCTAAGCGGGGTTCTGAATAAACGTAGAGTGCATCCATGCCATTACGATGAGACAGCACGTGGTGATGGCAGTAATATGCTTACCTTGAAAAACCAAGGAGGTGACATGTTTTCCTTTCTCAACACATTTAAGCGACTCATAAGCAAGCAGCAGGAAGCACCGCCCATTAAGCCGGAGTCTTCAAGTGAACAGCTTTTGCAATGGGCCACTGGATGCATGCTAGAGGGCTTGCCCGACACGTTTTACGAAGCGAGGATTGCTTGTTTTCGTAGAATTGATAATGGCGGGCGTACGGCAATCGCAGCTATACATGACTTCAAGTTAACCAGCGAAAGCGAATATATATCTTTCACTCCACCAGATGCCCTTTACGCTACACAATGCATAGAGAAAATTCTTGCCGGAAAAAACTGGAACCAAGCCACCATAACTTTCACCCCACAAACGACACGATTCATATGGGAATAAAAAAACCGCCCGGAGGCGGTTAAATTTTGTTGAATGCCACGCACTGTATCCAGAGGTTTTCTCGCAGCCTCTGTTTTTCAGCCATTAAGGACTCGAATATTTCACTTGATGATTGTCCACCATCGCAACTGTAGACTTCACCATACGAATACGCCGGTAAGTGCTCCCATGTGGTTGCATCGTAAGCATTCCATGAAAAAAACCACTGCTCTTTCTCTTCCATAACCCCTCCATATGACGAGGAGTTATTGTGCATTATCACAGGCACTCAGTGAATGCCTGCCACACTCTCGCAGTGGCTGCGCTCATGCCCTTGAGTTGATGTCGCTTCATCGCCGCTTATAACCGGTGCGCGTCTAGCGTTCGCGCTGCTTTACCGGAGCATGTTCCCTTATTTACCCTCACATCGGTCTGCTATACCTGCTCGCAATTACGCGACTCGGGGCAGCATCATGACTGCTGAATCTCCTTACGGCTGCGGACAACCCGCTTTACTGCTTCAAGGTATTTAGCCCACCCACTCATGAATACTAATTGAGGAAATTCTTAATATCCCACGCTTACGCTTGTTGTTAAGCACGCGGGTGCCAGGCTATTCGTGACTCTGATGCGGAGAATGCCAACTCCAGGGAATCATCGATAAAAAGAGCAAGTGAAACTGAGACTCTGGTAGCCCTCCTTGTGAGGGCTTTTTTTTGGATTGTGGTGCTTCTCTTGCTAAATATTGTGTGTTTTCTAAAGTTAAAAGGTGGCTTTGCTATGTTAGGTAAAGCCGTCGTTCAGAAATACCCGTGTGCTCAAGGATGAGCCATCCCTAGTTTTTCCTTTCCAGCTCTATCTGCCTTATACCAGCCAGGTTATTGTTGCCCTTCTCAATCACTGCCAGCAGCGGCTTAACCCAGAGCACAGCCTGGCAGTATGTTATTGAGCTGGCGGCAGCGGCACGATCATCGGCTGCGTGAGGTCTGTTGGTATCGGTGTGCAAGGCGCTGGCACGTAAACGGTGCGCGTATTCGAGCAACCCGCCAGCGATATCAGCAGGAACAGGCAGATCACAGGTTTTTTCACGGCGAAGAATCTCCCGGTATTCGATTATGGTTTCTTCTGTACTGGTGTCGATCAGGGAATTTAGCCTGTTGGCTTGTTCCGCCACCTTATTAAACCGATTGAAGTTGAATGCTTGGGTGGCGATTATCTGCTCCTGCAGAGCATTGTCACTGCGCAGAACCTCGTTATCACTCTGTAGGCCGCTGGCGTCTGAGCAACTTTTAACGAGTGCGACTGACAGACCGGCAATAACCATAACCGCGATTGGTAAAAGATTAAATTTCACTGGTCTATCCCCCAGCACGCCAACGCACTTTCCTGGTCTCGCCGTTCTACTTGACCGTAGCAGCCGTTCTTCTGGCCTTTAGTCAGGCGGCAGTCGCGGCCACCGTCTTTTATCCACCAGCGAATTGCCTCACATGCCCCGTGGTAGTCACCGGCATTGATTCGCTTATAGAACGTGGACGGGAAGCACTTACCCGGCCCGATGTTGTACGGACAGAAAGATGCGATCCCGGCTTTCTGCGGTTCGGTAAGCGGTACCGTAATATTGCGGTCAACCCACGCCAGAGCCTTATTTCGTTCGATAGAGTTCACCTGATTGCATCTGGCCTGAGTCAATTTCATGTCCTGTACAACAGGTTTACCATCAACCACCGTGACGCCGCGGCAAATAGTCCAGAGACCACTGCCATCTTTGTACGCAGTGAGGCTATTACCTTCTTTCTCATTCAGAAACTGATCGAGAATGACGGATGCAGGAGCACCAGCTAGCACCAGCCCCAGAACAGCAGCACTCAATTTTGCTCTGGCTCTCATCACTCACCTTCCTTTTGTAACGCCTCAACAACCACGCTTGCAGCTGCAGGACGTTCGTGAAGGGGTTTGTCACCAACGCCTTTCAGATAGTCATTGACCATTTTTGTCCGCTTCTCATCCTCTTTACGCCTGCGGTGTGCATCCACCCGCCCGGTTATGTAAGAAGCAAGCGAGATAAGCAGACCAGCAGCGCCAAAGAACATGAACACCAGATCCTGAGTGGTAAATCCAATGGCTGACGCCAGAGCTGCTACCCACGCGAAGAACTGCGTGAAGATGTTCCCTGAGTGATCGTTCATTTTCATGGTCTCTCACCTCGCTCATTGCGGGTGCTGAATTTGGGAATAAAAAAAGCCCGCTCTTTTGAAGCGGGCCAATCAGTTGACTATTTGTAAGGTAGGTGTGAGTGAAACCTATGCCTCAGTAGTGAAGCTGTATCGGCTGATTCACATAAGGTTCAGGAGAACCACCGAGCATTCAGTAACTTCTCACGACTTAAAGCGTAGCAGTAGTTTTCAAAATCATAAAAAAAGGCCTGCGTTTTATGGCAGGCTCTCAAGGAAGTTGAAACTTGTGTTGTTGTTTTCATGGTGCCGGGTGCCTCCCGGTGACTCTACCCCAGTCAGCAAAGCCGCGTGCATACCTGCAGTTCGCAGTAGACTGGAACGCCCTTTCGCCTAGAAAGGATTCACCACATAAATAATTTACGCGCTATTCATTCCGGTGGTCAATGATTTATCTTTGAACAAAAAAAAGCCTACTCACAGAGCAGGCAATCAGAGACTATCAGCATGCACGCTGTTAGTTAAAAGCACTAAGTACAAGCACTTCCATATCCATTCCACCGGATATTCAGAAGAATAACTCGATTAGTAAGAAGTGCAATAAATTCAGTAGAATATATCTTATTTGATGACTGGTGTAGAAAGTGGGCCTGAGAGAATTTCGGCTTCTCCGTTATCGCAAATGTCATCACCTTGAGTCAGATGCCAGATACCAGTAATTGTTTGGCCCGTTTCAAGGTCATCGGTTGTACCATCGGTGTAATAGGCGACCTGAATCCTGCCGTTGTGCTGTATCCAGTAGAAACCTTCTTCCATATTCCCTCCTGCGTGGTTGGGAAAATTATAAGTCATCGCAGGGTTAGATGGTTTTAGAAATTCTTAAACCGCTATTAAGCAAAAAGCCCCACGGGGTTAACCGCAGGGCTTTAAACGAAAGCAATAACCCATCGTTGGAGCAAAATTACCACAGATTCGGGAAAAGTAAATAGCTCACGATAAATTCATGCCCTATTTTGTTATCTGCTTCAGCTGCGCATCAGCCCAAGCTTCTTCGATATCAAACTTGGTGATTAACTGATCGTAAAATGGCTTAACAGACTTCTTCCAGCTATCGAGGCTGATTGCATCTGTTATCTGACACACCGCGGCGTAAGCCTCAGTGGAAGGGATTCGTTCATACCCCCGCCCGCTGCAGCGCTTGCAATGAGCCAGAACCGGAACGCCCTGCTTTTCTGTAAGAGCTCGGTTAATGGCTTTCCCGCGTCCATGGCAATCTCTACAGGCACAACTAACGACCTTCTTGCCCTTACACTGAGGGCAGAGAACGCGCGCTATCTCCCTGACCCGTCTGCACACCTCGTACTCAGAAGGTCGAATATCTTCGACGCCCATGTGCAAAGACATCTTCACGAATTTCTTCTCTTTAGCCGGAGTGTGAGACTTCATGCTGAATACATCAGCGTCAATAAACCCTTCCCCATTGCAGCCATCGCACTGCTTCACGCTGGCGGCGCTGCGGGAATAGTCCTCGAACGCGAAGGTGGCCAACTGATGCATCACCAGTGGCTTAACCCCGGCATCCAGTTTGCGCAGCGCAGCCACCCGATCGCACTTGAACAGCGCATACTGGGCCAGCAATTCGATCGCCCTCTCCCGGTCATTGTTGCTGATACCCATCTTCCCGAGAAAAGCGCTGTAACCCAAAGCTGCCCGTTCCTGCGTCATGCCCATAGCGGCCATGATATCCGTCCCGGTTAAAGAGTCTGACGCCGTTGCACGCGGAGAGTCGCTAATCATCGTCGATTTGGCGAAGTGATATTTAAGGGTGTTTTCAAGATTCATGCAGTCTCCAGCTCGGTGATGGTGAGTTCTAATTTCCCGCCCTTAACGACAGGCATTTTCACAACGCGATAATCCACAACCTGGCAGTCATCAAGCCAGAATCCCGCCTTGGTTAAAGCGTCGAATGCAGCTTTCTGCAGGTTATCCAGATCGCGGCGCCGGCGATCAGGCATGTGACATTCAATACGAATTTTGAGTAGTGCAGTCGTCCGGATATTTAACCGGGCGCTTCGAATGACACTGGCCACGGCATAGCGGTACGCGACGCCCTCAGCGCTAATGTGAGTTCGCCCGCGGTTGTGCCGGTAATACCGGTTGTTGCTCGGCGGCCAGGGCAAAGTGATTTGATATGTATTCACTTTCACCCCCACATCCGGTTTCGCCAGCGGCTATCCGCGCGCGCTGGCGTATTTGAGGTTGGCAGGAATGCACTTACAGTCCAGGTCACGTAATCCGGATTAAGGCTGCGCTCTACTCGCACGCCGCGCGCTTTGTAACGCTTAACCAGTTCTTCGGCCTGTTCGGTGCTGCAGTCGGTATGGTGAAACCAAGAATATTTCATGCCCTTCACCCCGCAAAGCCAAGCAGCTGCGCAGCGACATTTTCGGCCTCATCACGACTGCGGAATGAACGGGACAGGACCCAGCGCCAGAGGACATCGAGCGCAGCTTTATAGAGTTGCTGGAACTCGAGCTCGTCCATGTTGGCGAATGAGATGCTACGAGGGTGCTTTTTGAGGGTGCCGTCAGGTAGCTGAATAGCATCAAAGTGCCCTGCCTCGACGATCACCCAGGAGCGGTAAGCATCGAAGGATTTGCACAGGCTAATGCCATTCGTGACGCGCCGGTAAGCAACCTGCTCAAGATACTGCTCAGCAGCATCGATCAGCGCGCCCTCATTCCCGCCATACGAAGCCAGGAACCTGGCGTAGCCGGTGATCAGCTTCCGCTCGTTGCTAGATATAGCCCCGCCGGTTGGTTCCCAGTATTCAAAACCGAGATTGAGAAGCGCGAAAAAGCGCCGATGAAACGCCGGGTTACGTACCCGCCTGAACTCGGCAACAAGAACATCGCCGAACCGGGTTTTGGATTGCAGAATATCGCTGGTCTCGGGCGTAGCCGGGATCAGTATTCCTGAGTGGTGTTTGATAAGTTGTAATTCTAGCGCCATGGTTCTCTCCGTGGCGCATCAGGTATAGGGTGTTCAGGCCTATGAAAGAATAATATCAGACGGTGGTGTAACTCGGTACCCCAGCCGTTTTGCAAATTGCATAAACCCGTTGAGAGTGAAGATTTCTTCCTCTTCGAGTAACGGTCGTAATGAAACTATTCCATTTACTCGATAAACCAGATATCTCCCTTCCGCCGGGAAGCTATAGATAACTGCTTTATCGGCCCTTCTGACCACGTCGTACCATTGATCATCTGCATTAAAGGCATCTGTACTACACACTATTTCCCCCAGAGCGACTTATCGACGCGATAAACAGTAATCGGGAACAGCCAGGGGAACGCAAACAGCGATACTCTTTGAAACTGCTCCAGTGAAATTCACGCGATTAATAAAACCACTCGTCCGCGCTTTCCCAGGTCTCCTGCAGGATATGTTCGACCTCTTTCTTGTCACCTCCGAAAACAGTCAAACCATCATTACTGGCACGTTTAATCGTTAGCTGGCAATCATCGAATTGCTTGCTAAGTCTTTTGAGCAGTTCTGACTCGAGAGCAGGTAAAGCTCCATCAGGAAGTTTCTTCATACGATCAATGGTTAACTCAATTTTCATTATTCCCTCCGCAACGAACAACTGTATGTATATACAGTATATTTATAAACTTATGTTCCGGATTTTGCAACGTTTTAAGAGCATACGATGGATATCATTGAGGTTGTGTGGCCCACACACGAACCAAAGGCCGCATCTATTTTAATGGCATATAGGGGGTTAGGTTTGAGGGCGAAGGCAATAATATGTTTGTTTTTTTGCATGACACACAAGCACCACATCCTGACCAGAGAGCCATTAGTTCACCTTAAGGCAGAGGATGAGATGTCAGTTTTGTTCCAACAGCAGATATTGGCTGAATAGAATCAGTCGTGACAGCCGTCTAAAAGGCAACCGGAGGTTATCTGCCATTGGAAACGCGCTTGTAGGTATATTTTTCATTGGATTCGCAGCATGACTCGCAAACACATCTTCCTTAGCGGGCAACAAAACCGCCGTGAGGCGGTTTTTTTCGTTCTTTCGATGAATGGCGCGTCGGCTTTTGCTCATAGCAGACCTTCATCCTAGCCATCATGACCGCTTCGTGCCATATGTGCACGTAGCTAACAACAATCTGAGTTACTAATCGGCGGACAAGGTCATCATGTATTTTCAGGACAAAGATGCCGGCAGAACCAGTCAACAACCACATTGATGACCTCGGGTTGATACCAGTGATAATCACCATGTTCGGCGCCTTCGATAAGTACGTAGTCCGCTTTATTTCCTTCGTCCAAAAGGCCTTCGTAAAGCGTTGCGCTCTGCTTTGGTGATACTAATGTATCTTTAGTGCCATGCATTATCAGGAATGGAGGTTTGCGCCCTCTAATATGTCCTATGGGGCTTGCATTTATCGCTTTCTCAGGTGTAGAAGCGATGGATGCGCCTGGAAAGTTCCTGAAAGCAACACCATTAATTAGCAGTGATTCCGTGACCGCAGGAGACTGATGCACTTTTTGACGGTGATCAGGAAAACCATCACCTATGTTACGCAGGTCTGATATTCCGTAAAGCGTGGCCACAGCCTGCACATCAGCGGACTGGCTGAGAAAATCGCCGTGTTCGAATGATTTATCGCCATTTGTGGTACCCAGCATCTGAGCCAGCCATCCTCCAGCAGAATCGCCAAATACACCAATTCGTGAGGGGTCAATACCATAATCGGGGGCATGTTGACGAAGGTATCTTACTGCTGCTTTAGCATCTACTATTGGTGCAGGGAAGGTATCCGGGATTGTCCTATATTCTGCCGCAGCAACAACAAAGCCAGCCTCCGCCAGGGCCATACGCATTTCCATAAATTTGTTGTGCTCAGCCGTCATAAATCCTCCTCCAGGAAAATAGATGATGGCTGGTTTCAAAAAACTGGTACGAGGCACCAGAAAAGACATGTGTAAATGCCTGACCGAGCGAGTGCTTTTAACTGTCTCATAAACAACATCGCTGATGTTATCTATCGGGTTACGCGTCATAGCGACCTGAATAATTTCTGCTCCATGAACATAGCCGGGAAGATTGTAATGATCAGAAGATACTGCGCCAGTTTGTTTAGAAATCATAAAAAGCTTCCATTGAAAACAGATCTCCGAAGAATCGAATCCTCTATAACTATATCATCCCGTACGAGTCTAGTGAGATCGGTTCTTTCCCTGTATAACTAATATAAATATTCATTCTCAAGACTTATCCATGCAAGTACAGTATTTGTGACAAATCCTGGGAAGTGATGTTTTTTCATTCAGAAACAGTTACGTCATTGGATTGCTGTTATTTTTGTTATATTTCAACCTGTCTTCACGAAATCGATCCGCATTTTCGACGATCCAGGTCCATAGCGGAATCATACGAACAAGCAGTTCCATACCAGTATCAGACAGCTCGTATTCGACTCGTGGTGGAACTTCATTGAAATCATGGCGGATAACAAGGCCGTCCCGCTCAAGTTGTCGTAATGTGCGCGTCAGCATGCGCTGAGTCACTCCGTGCATACGCCTACCAATCTCAGCATGGCGTAGTCTTCCATACACGCCAAGAGTGTTGATAACACCCAATGACCAGCGACTTCCTGCATGGGTCAGCACTTCCCGCCGCAAGCCATCATCATCGTCTCTCAGCCCCTTACAAACAGCCTGCGAATACTGAAGAATCTCGTCCCGATCCATTTCACTGACTCCCGGTATCATACATGTACCTTCTTTTTTAGCCTGTTGTGAATTGCTAGAGTGGCGCAACAATTCATGTAAGGCCAGATTATGAACAAAATTGATCTTAACACTACGTCTGAAAATATCCTCGTGCTCGGTGCCGGTGAACTGGGCCTCCCCGTTCTGCGAAATCTTGCCCTTCGGGCAAAAGATTTGAAGGGAACAAAAATCAGCGTGCTGTTGCGCGAAAGTACCTTAACTTCAGATGAACCTGGAAAAAAATTAGTTCTCAAGGAAATCAGAAACCTCGGTATTAATATTGTCACAGGTGATCTCGTCATGAGTTCTGTCGACGATTTGGCCAGCCTCTTTGCGCAATTTGACACAGTCGTTGGCTGCACAGGGTACGCGGCTGGAATAAATACACCGATGAAACTGGCGCAGGCGGCTCTGCAGGCGCGGATTCCACGATATTTTCCATGGCAGTTTGGTGCCGATTTTGATGCCATCGGACGCGGCAGTCCACAAGACATCTTCGACGCGCAGATTGACGTGCGTGATTTACTACGCAGCCAGCATGAAACCGAGTGGGTCATCATTTCGACCGGCATCTTCATGAGCTATTTGTTCGAACCAGACTTCGGTGTGGTCGATCTACAGAACGATACTGTTCACGCACTCGGCAGTATTGACAACACCATGACGCTGACAACACCGGATGATATCGGGATGCTAACGGCAGCGATTGTATTTAACACTCCTCGCATTCGGAACGAAATTGTATATATCGCCGGTGATACACTGACCTACGCAGATGTGGCAGATAAGCTGCAATCAGCGCTTGGCCGTCCTTTCAGCTGCACGGAATGGAGCGAACAACATCTGATGGATAAACTGGCGCTCAACCCGCAAGACATGATGTCTAAGTATCGTGCCGTTTTTGCACAGGGGCGGGGAGTTGCTTGGGATAAAAAGCAGACATTCAATGAACGCCATAACATTCCGGTTACCGATGTGGCAGCCTGGATTAATGCAAACCTGATCCCAGGCAGCTCATGATAGACGTATTTAGGCTGCTGTAATAAATACCAGAGTCTTTCTCCTGCCTACCCGAATAGGTGATGAGAAAGACTCTGTTCCCCCTGTTGGCACTGATAGTAAAGCGGTTAAGCTGTGTGAGCTGAAAACCGGCTCTCCGGTAAACCGGGGAATACGGCTGATTTCGCTCTTAGCAGCGCTCCATCATGCCTTGACGGCACAGAAAGACCCACGCTGGCACTAGTACAATACAGCGTTGTGAATGCTTCTCCCGCGAGTGTCGGGCAAGTGCTCTGAATTCCTGGGGAGGGCAGGATACGATCCGTCGTTCCGTCCGGACGATAACGTACAACACGGCTTCCTCCCCATTCGGCATTCCAGATATAGCCCATTGCGTCCACGCAGGAGCCGTCAGGCGCCCCCTTTCCCTCTGTTGCAGTGAACACACGCTGGTTATTCATAGTGGGATAATCACAGCACAATATACGGCCCTGCATCGAGTCACAGTAATACATCGTGCTGCCGTCCGGACTGAAGCAGATGCTGTTCGGGATGGACACCTCAGGCAGGGGTAGCGTTTCAATGCTGAGTGTCGCTGCATTTAGCCTGTGAAATTTTCCGATGACTTTCGCGGGGTACCCGTCATCCATGGTCCCGAAGACGAAATTACCCTCACGGTCGCACCGACCATCCCCTGTCCGTGTTCCCGGCCCTCCCGGTGACCCCACTACCGGTGTAAAGATACCCGTATTCAGATCGCAGAAGACGAATCTGGACGCCAGCCCCATCAGTAAAACGTCAGAATTTTCAGTAAGTGCAAACGATCCGAGGCGCTCAGGCAGCGACCAGCGCATCACAACACCGGTGTCTTCTTCAAGGGCAAGCAGCTCGCTGCCTTCAATGTCAGTCCAATAAATCCTGCGAGTCCTCTCGCACCAGATTGGGCACTCTCCAAGCAAATTTCTGGTATCAGCAGCCACTGAAAACATGTTATTTCTCCCGCATATAAAAGTTTCGCATCGCCTGAACAATAGCTTACGGCCATCTGCACTATGGCAGAGCGCCGTAAGGAGCATTCCCCACCCTGTCAGGGCAAAAAACGCGCTGAAAGTTTGTCACCAAAAAGCATGATGGCGAGTCCTGCCAGCATGACCAGCATGCCCCCCAGTTTGAGCAGCGAAACCGGTCGCCTAACAGCACCCAGCAGACCGAAATGGTCAATCATTTGCGACGAGAGTAACTGCCCAACGATTGCCAGCCCTAGCAGAGCTGAAAAACCGATTTTCGGTGCCAGCACCACGTAGCTGAATAACGCACAGGCACCGATCAGACCGCCCGCCAGACTCCACGCAGGCTGCGAAGGAATAGCAGCGAGAGAGGTAAATAACCCTCCACGAAGCAGCGAGTAAATCCCGAGACTCAACGCCCCGGCCGTAAATGAGAAGAATGCGGCGGTAACCGGGTCCCCCCCGAGTCCTTTTGCAAGCTGACTGTTCAGGGTCGTCTGCAGAGTAATACCAAGACCCGCTGCAAAAGCTATTACGTAATAAATCGCGCTCATGCTGTTTTTCCCTGTCAGTTTGCCTGTACCAGCGGCAGAAATTTCTCCGCAAAGATGTCCGGCTCATACCCGGCGGCAGCAAAAAGGTGTTCGCGTGATTCATCGATGGCAGCACGAAGACGCTCGCTGTCCACGCCCAGAACTTTACCGTTCTTCTTGACGATGCGCCCGCCAATCATAACGGTATCGATGTTGCTGCGTTCAGTTGCATGCACCACCGTCCCGAAGGCATTCCCGTTCGGGTAGAGATTGAGATCAGCAGCATTAATCAGGATCAGGTCGGCCTGTTTTCCTGGCGTCAGGCTACCCACTTTATCCTGTAGCCCGGCACAGGTCGCACCATCGACGGTCGCCGACTTCAGCAGTTGCGCTGCCGGGAGCGTTGTTAGTGAATGCCCTGAATCACAGCAGTGCTGCTTATGCATACCCATTACTCGCTGCAGATAGAACGCCACGCGCATTTCCATAAACATATCTGTGCTGTAAGACGTTTCGTTATCCACGCTCAGGCCAGGATTGATGCCATGGCGCTGTGCGGCCTCAATGGCAAACATCCCGCTTTCAATGCCATAGTGCGAATCTGAGCGCGGACAGACGTTCACCCGTACGCCGGCTTCACGCAGGATTTCCCAGCCCTCATCAGGTAGTGCGGTACAGTGGTTGAAGATATTGTCCGGGCCAAGCAGACCCTGCCGATGCAGAGATTCAAGCTCGGAGGCCATCTCAGCACCAAAGAATTCGGTCACGATCGGCAACCCCAGCCTGCGCGCTTCAGCCCATAATTCTGGCTCCAGCTGAGCCATAACCCCCAAAGTCACAAGACCCTCTGGGTTATCCCTGAAATACTTTTCCTGCAGACGCTGCCAGTTACCTGGCCAATGTGCACGATCCCATTCACCCGCAACCGGTGCGCCGGAAGCATGAATGGCGCGAATGCCGCTATCAAGCAGAGCCTCAACTGCAGCGTCGGAATGCGCTGCGGTACGGCTGTTATGCGAGTTATCGATCATCGTAGTGATACCCGCGTCAATCGCGCCCAGCGCCGTCAGCAGGTTGCCGACATAGATATCTTCAGGACGGTAATATTTAGCGAACGAAAAGTGCGTGGCGTTGCTGTAGTCGTCCAGACAGGTGGCGTTGGGGTTGATGCGGCGTAGCTGACCTTCCCAGGCGTGACGATGAGAATCAACCATCCCAGGCATGGCAATCATATTTTTGGCATCAATAACACGAGCACCTGGCGCGTCAAGGTTCTGACCAACGGCGGTAATGATTGAGCCGTTGATGAGAATGTCACCGCGCTCAATATTACCGACGCTATCGTCCATACTCAGTATGGTTGCGCCGCGAATCAGCGTTACCGGCGGGTTTTCCGTCTGTTTCTTAACAATATTTCTGTTGTAATTGGTCATTGTAATCGTCTCTTTCAGATTAAAAAGGAAAACGATACGCCTCCCGATTAAGATGAAAAAGATGACTAACGTGTTTTCATAATTCAGAATTAACGAATAATAATGGTTAACAACTTTACACGATATTCAGGAGAGCAGTCAGGTGGATCGCATTCAGGCTATGCAGGTTTTTTTAAGGGTGGCTGAAGCCGGAAGCTTTGTCAGGGCAGCGGAAACACTGTCCCTGCCTTCCTCTACTGTTACCAGCACCATCAAAAACCTGGAGAAATATCTGCAGGTGCGTCTGCTCAACCGGACCACAAGGAGGGTCAGCCTTACGTCTGAAGGTCTGCAATACCTGGCGCAATGCAGGGAAATCCTTGCCTTAATTGAACATACTGAAGCCAGTCTGGCTGATTCGAACAAGCGCCCCCGGGGCCGCTTACGCGTTGATATGCCCGGCGGTATAGCCCATTTCATCGTTATGCCAAATCTGAAAGAATTCTACAGCCGGTATCCTGATATTTACCTGATGATCGGTGTCAGTGACCGGCAAGTTGATCTGGTTCAGGAGGGTGTGGATTGCGTGATCAGAACCGGAGAGTTGCTTAGCTCAACACTTGTTGCCCGTCCGCTTGGGCAGTTCCGCTGGATCACCTGTGCCTCTCCCGAATATCTCAGAAAGTATGGTATTCCACAGTCACCTCAGGATTTATCTCATCACAGGGCTATTCATTATTTTTCAGGGCAAAACCGACGTACAGACGAATTGCGTTTTGTACAGGGAACAGAAACGCTGTCTGTATCCGTCAGCGGGCAGGCAGCCGTCAATGAGACGGGACTCTATATAAAAATGTGCCTCGAAGGGTTCGGACTGGCGCAGCTTGCTGAAAACGTTGTAGCAGAACACCTGCAAAAAGGAACGCTGGTTGAAGTCCTAGCCGACTGGCAGCCGTCGTCTGTTCCTGTCACTTTGCTTTATCCCCATCAGCGTTTTCTTTCACCCGCCGTACGCGCATTTGCAGACTGGGTAGATGAAATCTTTAGTTGATATGTTTGTTACAGCCACCCGGAGTACATTAAAAGTCAGCAGTATTCAGGATACCTGGCAGGACGGCAGGCTTTGCTTCGCGGATGCGTCCATTCCGGAACGGCGGTTTCACCGGTAAAGAGCTGTACCCAAAAATTCAATTCTCCGTTTTAAAAGTAACGCCTCCGGCTAAGAACGCCAGCCGCATCCGGGGCCTCTTTTAACTGAAATGTCTGAGTAAAATATCTTCAAGGATGTGAAAAACGGTCCTGATGCGTTGCGGTACAAGGGTCTGAAAGGGCCGGTAAAGATAAAGCTGCCAGGTTTCCAGTTTTAGTTCCGGTAAAACATTCACCAGCCTGCCGTCTTCGAGATATTCCCTGCAGGCCAGATTACTCGACTGGATCACTACTTTACCGGCTAATGCAGCCTGAATCTCAGACTGGGAGTCGGTAGTAATAAATTCAAGATGTCGTGGTACAAAAGTATCTACGCCATCGAGCATATATTCGAATACTTTGCCGGTTTCAGGATTCAACAGGCCACTGAAAGGATAGCGCTGACGCAGATCGTCGAAATTTTCCGGCGCACCCAGCCTCTCAATGAGCCCGGGTGATGCCATCAGCGCGTGATGAACAAGCGTAATGGGCCTGATAATAAAGTTCGGATTTGGCTCCCGCTCAATACGGATCCCCATGTCAATGCGGTTCTGAACAGTATCCAGCTTCATCATGTCCAGCCGCCAGTCTATAAACAGCTCAGGATAAGGACGAAGCGCATTCAGAAGCTCATAGAGTACCTGTTCGTGCCCGGGAAAGCGAAACAGGGTGATCCTCACAATCCCCTTCATCTCGTTGTCATCTCTGGCCGTCTGAAACAGGGCCTCTGAATCCTCAAGCAAACGAATGGCCCCCGGCAGGAAGAGCTCACCAAAGCTGGTCAGCACAATAGATCGGGTATTCCGCTTAAAAAGTGGCTCGCCGAGCTGATTTTCCAGTTCAGCAATAGTGCGCGTCACCACTGAAGGAGAAATGGCCAGTCTGACCGCTGCTTCACGAAAATTCATCGTTTCTGCAGCGGCAACAAAAAATTTCAGCGCATCTAGTTTATTCATGATTGTTGTTTTTTTAGCAATTCTGACTTTCAAAATTAACAATTTTTAAGCAACAAATCCAGCCATATACTTAACCGCTCTAAAACATCACTGCGTTAAGAAAAGTCAGGATTCACTATGAAAATGAGAAGGTTGGGGAGCCAGGGGCTTCTCGTATCGGAAATGGGACTGGGGTGCATGGGCATGGATCATGGCTATGGCTATTCAGTTGACATCCGTGAACGAACAAAACTGATTGATAAGGCTGTGGAGCTGGGTTGCAACCTGTTCGACACTGCCCCTATTTACGGATTTGAAAATGAAGAACTTCTGGGTATTGCGCTCAAAAAACACCGGGACAGCGTCGTCATCGCGACCAAGTTCGGCGTAACCGGGATGGAAACTATTGATGGTCAACTGGTGCCAGTGTTAGACAGCAGTCCGGCGTCTGTCAGAAAGCAACTGGAAGGTTCACTCAGTCGCCTTCAAACCGACCATATCGACCTGTTTTATCAGCATCGCGTTGATCCAAAAGTTGAGCCGGAAGTCGTGGCGGGATTAATGAAAGAGCTGATCGCCGAAGGCAAAATAAAGTACTGGGGCCTATCCAATGCGCCAGCGTCTTACATACGGCGTGCCCATGCAGTCTGCCCGGTTACCGCAGTTGAAGATCAGTATTCGATGATGTGGCGTAAGCCTGAGCAGGATCTGTTTAAAGTCTGCGATGAACTTGATATTGGCTTTATGGCATACAGCCCGCTGGGTAATGGATTCCTGAGTGGTCAGGTGACAGTTAATACCACCTACGGGGAAGGCGATTACCGGGGCATGATGGGGCGCTTTAAACCTGAGGTTATGGAAAATAACCAGTCACTTCTTAATCTAATCGCTGACATTGCCGAAAGAAACAACGCAACTTCGGCACAGGTTGTGCTCGCATGGGAACTGGCTCAGAAGCCTTATATCGTGCCGATCCCGGGAACTACGAAATTACACCGGCTGGAAGAGAATTTTCAGGCTGCAAATGTTCAGCTCAGTGATGCCGAATTAAATGACATCAATGAAGCTTTATCCAAGATTCAAATTGACGAAACATTCTTTTAAAAATAAGAGATCGAAATGAAAACAACTGTATTTGTTACCCATCCCAACATTCATCTGTCCCGTGTTAACTCGGCGCTGGCAAATAGTGCAGCTTCACTGCCCGATATTAATGTACGTTATCTGTATGACATGTATCCGGATGGTAAAATCGACGTGGCCGCTGAACAGGCTGCGCTGGAAAATACCGATCGTATTGTGCTGCAGTTCCCGATGCAGTGGTACAGCACGCCGCCACTTCTCAAGCAGTGGCTTGATGATGTACTGACCTACGGCTGGTCACATGGTGGCGAAACACAGGCGCTGCATGGCAAGCAACTCATGCTGGCAGTTTCGCTCGGTGGTGCTGAGTCTGCGTATCAGCCTGATGGAGCAGCCGGTCATACGGTTAGCGAATATCTGCTGTCCTTTGAAACAATCTCCGGGTATCTGGGTATGCATTATCTCAAGCCTTTCATTACCGGCGGAAGTGCGACGATCACCGACGGGGAAATTGCGGCACAGGCTGAACGCTACAAAACGGTATTAGTCTGATTAGCATCATGCATTCTTTCGATTATTAAAACGCTCTGATGTGCTGGTTGTCGCTGAGGATTATAATTGTGGCAACCTGCACAACTATGGCTGCTGATGGCTGTTGTTACTGCCCTCAGCAAACACAAGATACCTGCCCCTACGCTTTGCCTTTCCGAGATAACGGGTGAAGATATCTGCTCCCCGTTGATTGACACAGAACGCTATTTGCAATATTCGCTCCTCGCTCAAAGCGGACCAGTTCATCTCTATGCCCTCCCATCAGCCTTCATTCGCTCATATTTGGCTTTCAGGTGCTCCGCCGGCGTAGGTCCATTCGGCGATACTGGCGAGGCAAACGTCCGACAAACAAGCGCTGCAGTACTGCTGCTGTCAACTTAATCTTTCGTTTTATTGGCCTCAACATGTACGTTAACATTAAGGCGTTTTGCTTACATGGTGATCATCTTTTGGGCAAGAACCATATCGCCACCATGTACTTGATCTATCAAATATTGAATAATAGTCATCATCAAAAAATCTTTATTAGCCGGATAAAAGTCGGTCAAGTCAATCCCGTGATCCTGCAACTGCTGATGCGCAGCTCTCTCCGTCTCAGCAACAATCTCGGCTACCCTAGCCTGCATCTTGTCTATCTGCTCAAAGACAATACGGTTTACGATTTCGATTTGTTCTGGCTTTAAGTCCTTTTCCATCATTACCTCTCATAAAGTCTGTCGCTTAGAAAATTTACATAATGAAAAACATAATATAAGAATAGGAAGAAAACCTTCAAATCGTTATGCGATCAGTGTCTTACGTGCTCACGCCTGAAACCCCTTTCCTCTTGCCAGGTTAATTCTGTCAACACATTCCCTTAATGCTTTGACTTGCTCCGGAGAGAGCTCAGATTCATCAATTGTGGCCAGAAGTGCATTGAGGGAGCGCTCAATATCGTTTTTAGTCAATCGTAAACAGATAACCTTAACCCAACGTGGCGAGAACTTGCTGAGGCCGATTGCTCTTGTGACACGTAGTTTCATGAGATGCCTCTTAACCGCCAGTGGTGGCGATTTGAAACTCGGTTATAACACACGTGGAGAAGACTTATGTGACTATTTCGCCTTAGAAATTTCTAAGGGTCATTTAGCCAAGGTAATCAGGCTTTCAGTAAACATCTAAGTTGGTTTTCCAGCATGTCACACAAGCGCCTCGTCATTACGCGAAGCGGCATATCACGTGAAGGTAGTTTTTACGGACATACAAAGGCTGGAATGTCAGCTTTGTGCCAGAAGCAGATTTTAATACAGCTCTAAAGTCCATTATAGGAGCTATTTACATCTATCAGGCTTTAGCAAGCGGCTTCATTCTAAAACTAATACCCATACGATTAATGGCATTCATGGTGGCAATAACAATGGTAAGTTCAACCAAATCTTTTTCACCGAATACAGAAAGCGCTGCGGAATATGCTTCATCGGAAGCATGTGTTTCACTAACACGGGTAACTTCTTCCGCCCATGAGAGGGCAGCTTGCTCTATATCCGAGAATAAATAGGTAGCTTCTCGCCAGACAGGCACTAATACAATCTTTTCGACGGACATGCCACTCTTGATAAGATCGCGAGTATGTATATCTATGCAGTGTGCACAACCATTGATCTGGGAAACTCTCAAAAAAATTAAATGGATCAGTTCGGCAGGTAAACTTGTCCCAGTAGTGGCGTAATGATGGAGCGCTGCTATAGCCTTGCCACCTTTATCGGAAACTTGAAACCAGTTTGGACGCTTCATCTTATATCCCCTTTTTTGAGTTATTTAAGTAAACCTTTGTTAATAAAAAGATGCCTCACAGAATCGCTACGACTGAGTGACAGAATTTAAATTAGTACGTCTGCTCAGACGTTGTAATCTTAGCGATTTATGTCGTAGATAAAAGAGACAAAAAATGGGTAAAACGGTAGGACAATCATGGGGTACCTCGTGCAGTAAAACTGGATAACGATTATTAAAAGCAATCCCTGAGTGCTGATAAAATCCACGGTAAAGTCCGCTTCTCGCTCATAGCGAATCATTTCTTTCCTATGCCCTTCCATCAGCCTTCATTTGCTCGTATTTAGCTTTGAGAAGCTCTGCAGGTGTCTGCCCCTTCGACGATACTGGCGCCGCCAACGCTCGACGAACAGGCGGAATCGGCTTTCCGGCCAGCACCCGCTTTTCCCACACATCCAGAATGTCGCTGGCTTCGCGCTCTAGTTCTTTGTGGCTCAACTGACCATCGGTACCACGACGACGCAGCTCGAGGCAAATGTGGTAGTAAACCGGCTTAGGCCACGGATATTGCTCGCTGCTCGGGTACCGGAACACCAGCTTACGCCACTTCCAGTACTCAGCCATGACGTCAGCGGTGGTGATCCCCAGCACGCAGCGCCCTTCCCTGCACCACTTGATGAACTGGCCTGGCGAAGGCAGGAACGGGCGATCCTGGCGACGCACCATGCGCATGCCGGCTTCGACCTGCTCCATGGTTGTGATCCCGTTTTCTTTAAAGGCCAGCACCCATTGCCGGCGGATCTCGTTCACGTCTTCCTGGCTGCGTTTAACCAGGCTTGCCGGAAACGCGGCCGCCAGCTGTACGAATAACCCGTTGATAATCTGCGCCACCTGCTGCGTTTGTTCGCGTTCGGTGTACTGCTCAGGCATGTTGTGTGCCACACGGCGTGCCTGTTCCCGGTCAAAATCGCGAATACTCTCGGCAAGGTTTTTCATTCCAGCACCCCGTCAATCCAGTCGGTGTTATGCAGGTCAATGCCTCCCTGGGATAGCTTTGCCGTTCCGGTTGCGCGCAGCCGCTTGGTGGTGAGCTGATCCCACTGCTTTCGTAGACTTGAGGGGCTCAGGATGTTGTCTTTCCAGAACTCATCCCGGTTGGCCCACTGGAACAGGTCACAGATTTCGTAGTGAGTACGATTGTCCTGGACACGCATCAGCCTGATGGTGTTTGCCCATTCAGCCCAGTTGGGTTCAGATAGCGATGCGTTGACGGTGAGAAGCCTGTCGTAAATCCAGCGGGCGGCCTTGAGGTCGTCAGCGGATCCCCATGATTTACCTGCCGGGGTGTATATCCCGTCGGCAGCTTCAGGATGGCGAGAGAGAAACTTTTGAGTTTTCTGGTTTCGGGATTCGTCAGAATTCCGAGACGAGGATATTTTATTATTGTTCTTGTTATAGTCTTGGGTGTCTACCGTTTCCGGGAAGGTTTTTCCCGTTTTCGGTAACACTTTTCCCGATTTCGGGAAGGTTTTTCCCGTTTTCGGTTTGTCTAAAATCCAGGCTGAAAGGTCAGTATTTATACCGACCGTTTTCATCATGCCCTGCTTCTGACTGAAGATAATTTTGCGTTCTGCGAGTGATTTGAGCGCATCAGAAACGTGGGAATCACTCAGCCCAGTAAGCTCGGCGATCACTGTGTTCGTAACGCGGTCCTGTTTCTTGTTCCAGCCGTAGGTAAGCCAGATCACCGCCTCAAAACACTGCCATTCCCGGCCTGACATTCTCAGACGAGGCTTGAGCTGTTGGATCTCGTTAGCGACCTTGGTATACCCATTCGACAGGTCGGCCATACGACCTCCCGGTTGTTCGGTTCTGTTGGGGAAATTGATAATTTCAGCTGTGTTTGACATACTTAGCTCCGCAATTACACTCCGTTTTTGCACCTGAAAGTCGGTTCTGTTAGCGCAGACCGGCTTTCGCCTTTTCTGAAGTCTTCACATTGCCCCCAACATGGTTGTGACCATCGCCAGCAGCGGTGCCGTAAGGTCCGGATCGACACGGAACATTTCATAAATCCCCTCGCCTAACTCCTTCAGTTTTTCCTTCTTCGGTGCATCGAGCATCAGAGCTTGCTTCGCCTCACTCACCTCTTTCTCCAGCCTAGCCATTCGATAAGCAAACGAGTCATTCTTTACGACACGGTCGCGGTATCGAAGCGGCAATACAGACATGATCGCGGGAACGAGTTGTTCGACGTTCTTTCGGTACGAAGCGGAGTCTTCTTTGTTGTCGAGCCAGCGGAACAGCTTCACGTTCCAGACATCGGCCTTACCTGAGAAATCCACACCATCAAGTTGAAGTTCTTTCGCCGCTTCTTGGATTTGTAGTGCAACAGCTACGCGCCCTTCTGCTGCTGCCCACGCCCGGACCGCAGAGCAGAGATCACGATGAGCAATATCCTGCGCTGTAGATTCGTTTTGATGACACTGGAATATCAGAGGATTAGAGGAAGCTCTGCTACTTTGTTGAAATGAAACAGTTTGCATAGTTAAGACTCCTGTTTAAGTAAACCGTCTGTTGGGTTTGGGTAGAGATCTGGGCGCAGTTCGTGCGGAGTTACGCCGGTAACCCCATAAATTTGCAAAACTCGATCTGCCGGGACGACGCCCTTATATCGATTTCGCCAGTGACTAACAGTCATGGCGCTTACGGTTAGCAGTTGGGCTAAGCGCGTAGCAGTTCCTGCTTTGGTAATTGCTTTATCAATTGCTTTCATAAATAGCTCCTGTAAGAACAACGCAATTAAACATATTGTTTATGTTTATGTCAACAT
>NZ_JADBQO010000053.1:3782-4470 GCF_014895875.1 Enterobacter cloacae complex sp. P12RS | reverse complement strand
ACCCGGGATTACAACTACCGAGAAGCGCTGACACCGCAGGACAGCACGGTAAGCATCAGCGGGCAGGAAGGGATCACAACGGGTGAAACCTACCACTACGCAGAGCCGTTTCTGACAGCAGGTGATACGGAAAGTTCTGAGACCGGCGCGTTCTTTGCCCGTCTGCGCCATGAACGCATTCTGAATGAGCAGTACACTGTCAGCGGGCGTACCTCGAGCCCTCATCTGGCGCCGGGACAGGTGCTGGAAAGCGATGCGGGGCTGCCGGATGTGGTGAAGGACGGGATTGTTATCACCACGGTAAAAGCCAGCGGCTCGCGCCAGGACAGCTTCCTGATGACGTTTGAGGGTATTCCGTACAGTGAAACCGTCTGTTACCGCCCGAAACCGCTTAACCGTCCGGTGATTTCCGGCACACTGCCGGCGCGTGTGGAGAGCACGCAAAAAGGGGACACCTACGCCTGGCTTGACCCGCAGGGGCGTTACCGTGTGAAGCTGGATTTTGACCGTAGCAGCGCTGAACAGGGATACGCTTATCTGTGGCTGCGGCTGGCGAAACCGTATGCCGGTGACACTTACGGCTGGCATGCGCCGCTGATTGACGGCACGGAAGTGTCGGTGATGTTTGACAGCGGAGACCCTGACCGGCCGTATATTGCGTATGCGCAGCATGACTCTGAACACCCGG
>NZ_JADBQO010000053.1:0-3703 GCF_014895875.1 Enterobacter cloacae complex sp. P12RS | reverse complement strand
CTCGCCACAGAGTACGGCAAAAGTCAGCTCAATATGGGGCATCTGGTTAACGCGCAGCGCGAGCAGCGCGGTATCGGTTTTGAACTGCGCACGGATGAGTTCGGGGCAGTCCGCGCCGCAAAAGGTCTCTTCCTGACGGCGCATGAACAGGCCAAAGCACAGGGACCGGTGCTGGAGATGACTCCGGCGGTTAATCAGATTAACCAGGCCAACAGCCAGATGCAGGCGCTGAACAGTGCCGCTGAAGCGGCCGGGGCGCTGGTCTCCGATATCAGCACCCAGGTTAACCTGGTCACGGACAGGCTGAAAGACCTCCGGTCGGCGGTGCTGCTGGCGAGTGCCCCGCAGGGTGTGGCGCTGACCTCCGGTGAACATCTCCAGTTGACCAGCACGAAGAACACCATGATTAACGCGGGCGAGCACCTGGATATCGGCGCAATGAAAAACCTGTCCGTGACGGTGGAAAAGGCGCTGGGGCTGTTTGTGCATAAAGAGGGGGCGAAGCTGGTTGCGAATCAGGGGGATATTGAGGTTCAGGCGCAGCACAACACCATGGCGCTGTTCTCGGAAAAGCAGATGAGCATAACAAGCAGTGAAGATGAAATCATTATTGCCACGCCGAAGATGATGACGCTGAACGGCGGCGGGTCGTACCTGAAGCTGAGCAAGAACGGGATAGAGCATGGCTCTGAGGGGATGATGATAATGAAAGTGGCTAATTATCTGGTTCCTGGTACCGGGGCGTCACTGAAAAATGTCGCACAAGTATTTAAGAAAACCAGTCTCGAAGCGATTCCCTCTGCCGATAAACAGCAAGATGCCCCTTCACAAGAACAGATGCTGCGGCGCGGAAGATTTTCACGATAAGGAGTGTCTATGAAAATTTGCTATCCCATCAGGAACACCAGTGGCCAGGAGTTTCGCTCGCTGGATGAAGTCATGCGTCATATCGACGGTGAGGCGTACGGAACTTGGCTGCTGGGGGCGAATGGCCTGTGGCATGGCGGGATCCATATCAGTGATGTCTCTAACCCCTTCTCGGCCCTTAACCCGGATGCCCTTAATACCGGAGAACCTGTTCCCCTCCAGTTTATGGCAGACGGTACTGTTGTTGCGTACCGGTTAAACAACGAGTATCTGACTGCCCCGTACTGCGGGCAACAGCTGCGCTACAGCAGCAGCTTTGTGCTGGTTAAATCGCTGTGTAAACCGGATCCGCAAAAAGAAAAGAGCTGGCTGGAATTTTACAGTCTGCATATGCATCTTGCCCCGGTAGCCGATTATCCGACGTCTCCCTGTTATAAAGTCAGGGACGGGCACAGTGGCATACTGTTACGTCAGTATAAAAACGGGCAGAACGGTATGCCTGAAGGGGAATCGGACAACGGCGAGGCCGGAAAATATCCTGCGCCAGCCAAAACGAAGAAGAGCCTGAAGGCAGGCGACCGTTTTGTCTCTTCCCGGACGGGGCGTTTTTATGTCACGAAGAAAGGAAAAACAACCCTGACAACCTTTGGCCTGGTCCGTTTACTGAAAAATAATATTCCGGGTAATGAACAGTACTGGGTGACACTGGATCCTGAGCTGATAGAGCCGGACGGGGAAATACAGGGGATGATGCCGGAATGGATGCAGAAGGCGAAGCAAAAAGGTGCTTTTGACTCTGTGGAACTGACGGGGGAAAAGGAAGAATGGAAGGTCAGCGCCGGAACGCCCGTCGGATTTATGGGATGTACGGAATCTCCGGGGGATGGAAACAATCTTGTGGACAGGGAATGGTTTGTCCATCTGGAAGTGCTGAGTACAGACAGCAGAATGCCCGGATTTTTAGCCAACCCTGAATGCGTGAAGGGCGATAAAAAGTCAGTTCTGGCATCAAAAGGACAGCCCCTGTTTACCCGGCAGGATACAGCGGGACAGCCGGTATTTACCCCGACATCCGCCAGACTGAGCGCGCAGTGCCTTCTCTCCCGGGGATCAGCAACCCCTGTCGCAGATGAGTCGCAAAACTTGTGGTATAAAATTACCGGGAGTGGCTGGTTACCGCAAAGTGATGTTGAAGAAGTGAATCAGTATGATTTACTGAAGCTCGGGTTTCAGGCGCTGGAGGAAGACTGCGGTGGCGATGTGATGGACAGCCCGTATGAAAGCTGGGTACCTCAGTCGTTTGAGGCAATAAGCCGTTCAGCAGAACAGGGTGCAGGATATCAGTACGGACTGGTACCGCCGTTTTATCGTGATTTGATGGCGGAGATGGACAGCAACCGCGACGGGAAGGTGACGGCAGAGGAAATCAGGCAGGCGCTGGCAGTGCGTGATCCGCTGGTGAAGAATGTCGTGAACCGTCTGGTGGTGAAACATCACAGCGAATGGTGTAAAGGCCGGATGACAGGCCGCTGGGACGGATTTTATAAAGATCTGGACCCACTGGAAGTAAAGTACTGTGAGAAATGGCAGGCAGACCTGGAATGGATGAGTAAGGTGCCTCCCTTTAATAAGGATGAGGCAGTGTGGCATTTTCATCCTGTGGTGTTTTTGGAGGCGATAAGTCAAAAGAGAAATAAGGAAATTATTTTCCCATTCAAAGTGAAACCTAAAAATGATATTGAAAGTGTATGGGAACAGTATTATTGGGCTGCGTCTCTAACGGATAGTAATGCATCGCAGGCAATATTTGGACGTAATAGGTCTCGAGGAAACAGAAAACATGCTGCACGCGATTTATACTCTGAACCACTGACTGAAATCGTTGCAGTGAGCAATGGTATTGTGAGAAGTATTTCTCATTATTACTTTGGGACTTGGCAGATTACTATCGAACATACGACTAATGATGGACGGCATTTTTATATTAGGTATGGTGAGGTTGATCCTAATAGCATTATTGTCAAGAATGGGGAGCTTGTTCTACAGGGGGCTGTTATTGCAAAAACTGGGCTGATGATTGATCCATCAACACGTCGACATCCTAATATTATTCCTGGTCAGGTTGTCTATATGTTGCATTTTGAGTATTATCCCGGAAATGAAACTCTGCCTCCTCCCAACAATACACAGACACCACCGTTTCAACGTCGTAATGACTTACAGGATCCAATTGACATATTGCGTGAAGGGTATAACAACACATTTTCTGATAAAAATCCTGATTCTGAAAATAGGAGCGCTATCAATGATCTGAACGTTTCGAATAAGGGTAAGGCATTCATTAAAGAATGGGAAAGTTTTAGATCGAGAGCTTACAATGATTCAGAGGGGTTTTGTTCTATTGGTTACGGGCATTTAATTGCAAGAGCTAAATGCGAAGATATATCGTTGCCAGAAGAATTTAAAAATGGGATAACGAAATCTAAGGGCGATGAATTATTTGACTCTCGATTGTTGTATTATGTCAAAGAGTTAAAGAGAACCGTAAGAGTGGATTTATATCAGTATGAATTTGATGCTTTAATTAGCTTGCTGTTTAATATGGGAAGTATGAGTAAAGCGCCACAATTGAGCTTAAAACTCAACCAAGAAAACTATGAAGGTGCGGCTAATGAATTTTTGGATATTACAAATGGTGGTGTTCCTGGACTTATTACTCGGCGTCAAAAGGAACACGGTTTATTTTTAACTGGAGTATATGATTCCTCTCGCTAATTTCTATGTGGAGTTGTGCTATGAGTAAATTTTGCAATTTAATGCTTTTGTTGTTTTTTTC
>NZ_JADBQO010000052.1:0-66738 GCF_014895875.1 Enterobacter cloacae complex sp. P12RS | reverse complement strand
TTCCTGACAATTAATTTATCGGATAAATTGAACCAGTAGGCATAGCCCACGGAGTTATCTTACTTTCACCTGCTATCATATCTCTTGTTACGGATGATTGCATATTGGTAAACAATTTATGGTATGGTTCATTTTCAATCAATGACAGGTTTTCAAAAGCGTTAGTACCGCCATCATCTAATGGTAACTTGTGGTGAACGCTCCAACCACCAGGGACTCCGCCTTCTGACATACGTAATAAATCTGATGGACTAAACTTGTTTGCAGCTTCCGGTGTACCAGCAATGTCTTTAAGGAAATTTTTTCTGATAGAACTATTAAACTCTCGTCTTAATACTGCTGCTTCGGCTGGTTCACGTCTGACATAGTTAATTTTCTTAATTTCTAATCTATCAAGCAACTTAGTTTCACCTCTCAACTTTCCTAAGTAACTATTCATTTCTTCATACAATTGAGAATTAGGTCTTTTAGCCATTAAAATAGAGGCTGCTGCTATTAATGTACCTGCTGTTTGTTCATTTAATACCTGGTCATAACCCTGTATAGCTGCACCGCCTAATTGTTCTGCAGTTTTTCTGAACCCTTCAATGTTTCCATTATAAACCCCGCCAGCGGCCAATAAACGTCCTGCTGCTTTGCTATTGATGGTCTTAGCTGATTGCGCATGTTGTATAGGGGCATCTGAATAATGAATTTTTTGTGTAGGCGCTGGTTTCCTTCCCTGATGATCATTTAAACACTTTTCATATGCTTCTTTTACTTCCATTTCAAACCATGAATGCCAATGTTCCATAAAGCAATCATAAACAAAATCACCCTTTTCATCAAAATAAAAGGGATGTTTGAAGTAATCCCATTTTTCAGTGGTGTCTATTCCGATAAGCCAGCCAGTATCTATATTATGCTGTGTGTGATCATATGCACCATCGTACAGACTATTACGTTTACGGTCATATTTGGCTGAATGAGGATTTACAAACCCACTCTTTCTGTTTGGCATTTGATGGAGGCTAAAATAAGAATAGTTGTCAGAATCAAGATCGTAGTAGATTCTTGCTCTTTCAAAAGTGACTTCCGGGCTCAGTATGTATTGAAAATCTTCGGGTTTAAGTTCCCTTGCTGCATCCCATATCATGAACAATCTGAAATCCTGCATGTAGATCCCTCACAATGCAAAAGGTTTATATTATCAGAAGAAATTATATTATCAATTATTCCCATGATAGATAAATACCTGGGATGTATTCATTGGATTGATATAAATTGCAAGCTATGAGTACCAATAAGGGAATCTATTATCTATTTTTAAACATCTTTTGAAGTGTGGTTAGTTATTTTGTCTATTGGCTTATCTTTGGCTTGAATTCTATTTCGATGGTACCAAAAGTAGTATTTATGTAATATAAGCTCAATAAAAATCTCTATTTATCTTCTGGCGGCAGAGTTGAATTTAATTGTAAATCGAAAATCCTTGCGCCTGATCCCTACCCCCGGTTACACTAAGCATCTACAATTTGTTTCTGTGTAACTGATTGTTTTATATAGATTTGACTCGGGGTGCCCTTCTTCGTTGAAGGCTGAGAAATACCCGTATTACCTGATCTGGATAATGCCAGCGTAGGGAAGTCAGATGCCTTCCCGGTCATCGCTTCTTCACGCAAGGCAGGAGCGAACCCATGCAGCCTGACCTGCTCGATTTACACGTTTTACACCACTTCCGCACCCGTTCTCCGCTGACCCACTGCATGACCAATGACGTCGTACAGACCTTTACGGCCAACGTTTTGCTGGCCCTTGGCGCATCCCCGGCGATGGTGATTGAGGCCGAAGAGGCTGAACAGTTCGCCGCCATCGCCGATGCGCTGCTGATTAACGTCGGCACGCTGACCGCACCGCGCGCCCAGTCGATGCGTCGTGCCATTGAAAGCGCGGTGGCGGCAGGCAAACCCTGGACGCTGGACCCGGTTGCGGTGGGTGCCCTGACGTTCCGAACCCGTTTTTGCCATCAAATTTTGGCCCTGAACCCGACCACCATTCGCGGCAACGCCTCCGAAATCCTGGCTCTGGCCGGAATGAGCGCGGGTGGGCGCGGCGTTGATACCACCGACACCGCCGCGAGCGCGTTGCCTGCCGCTCAGGCGTTGGCCCGCCAGACCCATGCCATTGTGGTGGTCACCGGCGAGGTGGACTACATCACTGACGGAGAGCGGACCCGAACGGTAACGGGCGGAGACCCGTTAATGACGCGCGTAGTGGGAACCGGGTGCGCGCTTTCTGCCGTTGTGGCGGCGAGCTGCTCGCTGCCGGGGGACCGGCTGGATAACATTGCCGCCGCCTGCGGATGGATGAAGCGCGCCGGAACGGCAGCCGTTGCGCGCTCGCGCGGGCCAGGCAGTTTTACCAGCGCGTTCCTCGACACGCTCTACACGCTGGAGGAGCAGGCATGAAGCGGATTAACGCCCTGACCATTGCCGGTACCGACCCCAGCGGCGGCGCGGGCATCCAGGCCGATCTGAAAACCTTCTCTGCCCTTGGCGCGTACGGCTGCTCGGTGATTACCGCGCTGGTTGCGCAAAACACGCGCGGCGTGCAGTCGGTCTACCGTATCGAGCCAGATTTTGTTGCCGCGCAGCTGGATTCGGTGTTCAGCGACGTGCGGATTGATACCACCAAGATCGGCATGCTGGCCGAAACGGACATTGTGGAGGCGGTGGCCGAGCGGCTTAAACGCTATCAGGTGCAAAACGTGGTGCTGGATACCGTCATGCTGGCAAAAAGCGGCGATCCGCTGCTCTCCGCCTCCGCCGTTGAGACGCTCCGCAATAAGCTGCTGCCGCAGGTGGCGCTCATCACGCCCAATCTGCCGGAAGCCGCCGCGCTGTTAGGCACGTCGCACGCGCAAACTGAACGCGAAATGAAAGCGCAGGGGTATGCGCTGCTGGCGATGGGCTGCGGGGCGGTGCTGATGAAAGGCGGTCATCTGGATGACGCTGAAAGCCCGGACTGGCTCTTTACCCGCGACGGCGAGCAACGTTTTACGGCTCCGCGCGTACAGACCAAAAACACCCACGGCACGGGGTGCACCCTCTCCGCCGCGCTGGCGGCGCTGCGCCCGCGGCATGACGGCTGGGCTGATACGGTGCGAGAAGCGAAAATCTGGCTCTCAGCGGCGCTGGCAAAAGCCGATACTCTGGAAGTCGGTCACGGTATTGGGCCGGTTCATCATTTTCATGCGTGGTGGTAACCCAGTATACTGGCAGAAAACACCACGCCTGAGAAAACAGAGATGGAACAAGCGCATACCCGGTTAATCGCTCAACTGACTGAACGGATCGCCGCGCCTGATAACACGCCGCTGTACCTGAAATTTGCCGAAACGGTAAAAAACGCGGTGCGCAGCGGCGTGCTCGAGCACGGGAACATTTTGCCCGGCGAGCGCGATCTGAGCCAGTTAACCGGCGTGTCGCGGATCACCGTGCGCAAAGCGATGCAGGCGCTGGAAGCCGAGGGCGTTGTCACGCGTGCCCGGGGTTACGGCACGCAAATTAACAACATCTTTGAATACTCGCTCAAGGAAGCGCGCGGGTTCTCTCAGCAGGTGGTGCTACGCGGTAAAACGCCTAATACGCTGTGGGTCAATAAACGCGTGGTGAAATGCCCGGAAGAGGTGGCGGGTCACCTGTCGCTGGAGCCGAACAGCGACGTCTTTTTGCTGAAGCGTATTCGCTATGTGGATGACGATGCGGTGTCGATTGAAGAGTCCTGGGTGCCGGTTGGGCTCATTCCCGAACCGGATGCGATAGGAATTTCGCTGTACGACTACTTCCGCAGTCAGAATATCTTCCCGCAGCGCACCCGTTCACGGGTCAGCGCCCGCATGCCGGACAGCGAGTTTCAGGCGCACATTAAGATGGACGAAAAAATACCGGTGCTGGTGATCAAGCAGGTTGCGCTTGACCAGCAGCACCGGCCGATTGAGTACAGCATCAGCTACTGTCGCAGCGACCTATACGTCTTTGTGTGCGAGGAGTAATTCCTCACGAGTGGGCGCGCAGTCGCCGCCGCGATGGCTCACCACCCAGGACGCCACGGCATTCCCCAGCAGAACGGCGTCTGCCAGCGACCATCCCGCCGCCAGCCCGGCAAGCGTGCCGCCCGCGTGGCTGTCGCCAGCGCCAATGGTGTCCACTACCGTGGCGGGAAACGCCGGAACAACGCCCGATGCGTCGCCATCATACCAGGCAGCACCGTCTTTATCATGCCGCACAATCAGCGCGGCGCCGAAGCGCTGCTGCCACTCCTCGCCCAGGTTTTCAGCCTCAACGCCCAGCCTTTCAGCAGCGAGCTCCGCTTCCTGACGATTAAGCGACACGATCGGCCTGCAGGCCATAATCCGCGCCATCAGCGCGTCGGGGATATCCGCGATGCGTGGGCCGAAATCGATAAGCGCCGTCACATCCTCCAGCCCTTCAAGCCAGCCCGTCAGCAGCTCGCCGCACGGCGAGGCCAACTGGTAGCCGGAGAGATAAACCAGGCTATTTTGCGGGACGTTTAGCTCGTCAAGCCAGCGCTGCTGCCACTGGTTCTCGACGCCGCTAAAAGACATAAAGGTGCGCTCGCCGTCAGGCTCCACCAGCGCCAGACACCAGCCGTTGTCGCCGGTTTCAGCCTCCACGGCGCTGTGCAGATCCTGCTTCGCCATTGCGTTACGAATAATATCCGCCCACACGCCGTGGCCGACGGGGAGGGCGTTTTGAGCCACAATGCCGAGCCGTTTCAGGGCGATGGCGATATTCAGCGCGCAGCCGCCGATATTCACCCCCTGCTGTTTAAGCTCGATATCACACCCGCGCCAGGGCAGGGCGTAGGCGTCGGCGATGACGTCAATCACCGCCGCGCCCAGCACCGTCACCGGGCGCGTGGCGTGCAGGGTGTCGAGACGTTGGGCAAAAGAATTCATACGCCCTCCCTTTGCTCCCTGAAGTGCAGCAGTTTTTCACAGTAGTGACCGAAATCGAGCTGATTAACGGCGTCGAGTTCGGCTTTGAGCGCCGGGTCAATGGCCTGCACGCCGTGGAGCGCGCCGCAGATGGCCGTCGCCATCGCGCCAATGGTGTCGGTATCGCCACCCAGATTGGCGCATAAAATGGCGCAGCGGTTCGGGTCGGTTCCCGCCAGCTCAACCATCGCGATGGCTGCCGGAACGGACTCAATGGTGCTGGTACCTGCGCCAGTGAGCTGATAAATCTGCTCGCTGGCGGAGTCGATGCCGTTGGCGTCCCGCACGGTCTTAAGCGCCAGCTCAATGCGTGCCGCGAGCGACGCGCTGAAGGTGGTGGTTTTCGCCTCCTGCGCATAGCGGGCGATCCCCGGCAGGGCATCGACGATGTTCTGCCAGCGTTCCCCGTCGATGGCGCGGGAAACCGCCCAGGCAATCACCACCGCGCCGGCAATGGCGAGATCCGATTTATGCGTCGGGCTGGAGGCCTGCGCCACCTGGTTCACAAAGTGCTCCAGCCGCGTCGCCGGGAGCAGGCAGCCCAGCGGGGAGGCGCGCATCGCCGCCCCGTTAGTCACGCCGTTGTTGTCCAGCTCGCTGACCGGCTTCCCGTCACGAATCGCGTTAAGCGCGATTTTCGAGGTCGGGCCGAGCACGTTCTTGTTGAACGCGTCGAAGTCGAGCGCCCAGTTCAGGATATGCTTGCCGATAACGTCCGCGTTAATCTCCCCGTCGCACTCGATGATCGCATCGGCCAGGCACAGCGCCATCGAGGTGTCATCGGTGAACTCTGCCTGTTTGAAATAGCAGGCCGCGTTATTCTCTGCCGGGCCGGGTAAAAAGCGGTCGATCCAGCCGAAGTGCGCCTTGACGCGCTTTCTCGGCCACAGCTCCGACGGCATGCCCATCGCATCCCCTAACGCCTGGCCGTAAAGGGCCCCGAGAATACGGTCTTGTTTCATTTAACTTCCCCTTGTGTCAGCGCGGTATCGCCATCAACCACCTCAATTGCGGTGATCTCTTTATCCGATTCGCGGAAAAACAGCATAAACAGCACGGCAATCACGGCAATCATGACTGCACCAAATGTCCACATTCCGGCCCAGTTGAAGGTCAGCCCATTCACCGGCTCTTTGTAAGCGAACATTTTTTCCATCATCACGCCGCCCAGGCGATAACCCAGCAGGCTACCAAACCCCTGACAGCACAGCGTAATCAGGCCTTGCGCGGCGGTGCGCATGTGCACCGGCGCTTTTTTATCCACGTAGATATACGCGGTCACGTAGTAGAAGTCATAGCTCACGCCGTGCAGCAGGATGCCGAGGAACAGCAGGGCGTAGGTGAAGTACTGCTCCGCACCGCCGTAAACGAAGAAGCCGTAGCGGATGGCGGCGGTAATCAGGCCCAGCAGCAAGACCTTCTTAATACCAAAGCGTTTGGTAAAGAACGGCAGGGCGAGCATAAAGAAGATTTCAGAGAACTGGCCGAGCGTCATCCAGCCGGTGGCGTTTTTCATCCCCACTTCGGTGAGATAGCCGTTGGCGAAGATGTAGTAGAAGGCCAGCGGCATGGCGAACAGGAACGAGCAGAAGAAGAACACCAGGAAGTTTTTGTCGCGCAGCAGGACCAGCGCATCCAGCCCCAGCATCACTTTGAAATCCAGCTTACCGGTACTTTTCGGCGGCGTGTTTGGCAGGAACAGGGCAAAGACGCCGAGCAGGGCGGAGCTGGCTGCGGTCATCAGCAGCGGAATATTGGTATCGGAAATATCGCTGTAGCCGAGCATCTGTGGCAGGAACCCGCACGCCAGCCCCGAGGCGATCCAGCCGATGGTGCCCATCACGCGGATACGCGGGAAATCAGCCTCAACGTCGTCCACGTTCGCGAAGGCAATGCTATTGGTCAGCGCGATGGTCGGCATATAGGTCAGGGAATAGACCAGCAGCAGCGGGAAGAAGGTGCTGAACTGGGTTTGCTGCGCGGCGAAGTACATCAGGATCGCGCCGGCGAACATCAGCACCGACAGTACTTTCTGCGCGGCGAAGAAACGGTCCGTCAGCGAGCCGACCAGGATAGGAGAGAGGATCGCGGCAATCGCGGTACAGGCGTAAGACCAGCCAATTTCCCCGGCGGTAAACCCGCTTTTGCTCAGCCACAGCCACAATGGCACAAACCACGCGCCCCAGATAAACCATTCAACAAACATCATGAATGACAGTTGGACTTTCGTTTTCATTTTTTAATCCTGCATGTCAGATAAGGTACGCCTTTAACATACCACTCAATAATACCTTTTAAATACCTTTGTGGCGATTGTTTGATCAATGTAACAGTTTTGTTGTACACGAATCGAGCCAGCAGATTGTGCTGAAAAAAAATGCATATGGTGGAAAATCTGTTAAGTCGGTACCAGGCTTAGTCTGCCCATAAAAGATGGGACTGGATAAACACACACCGACACGACGTCGGATTTACGGGAGTATCACATGACTGATATTGCGCAGTTGCTTGGCAAAGACGCCGACAGCCTTTTACAGCATCGTTGTATGACCATTCCAGCCGACCAGCTTTACCTGCCTGGTCACGACTACGTTGACCGCGTGATGGTGGATAACAACCGTCCGCCTGCGGTTCTGCGAAACATGCAGACCCTCTACAACACCGGGCGACTCGGCGGCACCGGGTATCTCTCTATTCTGCCGGTGGACCAGGGCGTTGAGCACTCGGCGGGCGCCTCTTTCGCGGCGAATCCGCTCTACTTCGATCCGAAGAATATTGTTGAGCTGGCGATTGAAGCGGGCTGTAACTGTGTAGCCTCCACCTACGGCGTGCTGGCTTCGGTTTCGCGTCGCTATGCCCACCGCATTCCGTTCCTCGTGAAGCTGAATCACAACGAAACTCTCAGCTACCCCACCGAGTATGACCAGACCCTCTACGCCAGCGTCGAGCAGGCGTTCAACATGGGGGCGGTGGCCGTCGGGGCGACGATTTACTTCGGCTCTGAACAGTCCCGTCGTCAGATTGAAGAGATCTCCGCAGCGTTTGAGCGCGCGCACGAGCTGGGTATGGTGACCGTGCTGTGGGCGTATCTGCGTAACTCGGCGTTCAAAAAAGACGGGGTGGATTATCACGTCTCCGCCGACCTGACCGGCCAGGCGAACCATCTGGCGGCCACCATCGGCGCGGACATCGTGAAGCAGAAAATGGCGGAGAATAACGGTGGCTATAAGGCGGTGAACTTTGGCTACACCGACGATCGCGTTTACAGCAAGCTGACCAGCGATAACCCGATCGACCTGGTGCGCTACCAGCTGGCGAACTGCTATATGGGCCGCGCGGGGCTGATTAACTCCGGCGGCGCGGCGGGCGGCGATACCGACCTGTCAGACGCGGTGCGTACGGCGGTTATCAACAAACGCGCGGGTGGCATGGGGCTGATCCTTGGCCGTAAGGCGTTCAAGAAATCAATGGCCGACGGCGTGAAGCTGATCAATGCGGTTCAGGACGTCTATCTGGACAGTAAAGTCACAATTGCCTGACGTCTCCATCTCCCTCTCCCTGTGGGAGAGGGTTGGGGTGAGGGCATCATCGCGCACCGTGTGAAACATCAGCGCAAAAGCACACAGTCCGGCGGCAGCCTGCACTGCAGCGCGCCGGGCAATACCTCAATGCGGAACTGCGTCCCGCTAAGAGGCTCTCCGTCGAGGTTAAACGTCATCCCGTGCGGAGCATTCACCTCGAACCACGCCGATTTACCGTCAATGATATTCGGGCTCTCTTCCGGCTGCGTCAGCGTGGTAAACAGCGCGGGCAGCAGACCGTCGCCGGTGAAAATGCGCAGCTGTAGCTGACCATCGTTAATCAGCGCCTCCGGGCAGAGCTGCTGTCCGCCGCCTGCCTGACGTCCGTTGCCAATCCCAATCACCAGCGCGTCACCCTGCCACTGAAAATCCTCACCGCGAATTTCGCATCGGTCCGGCTTGAGGGTGTCCATACGCATCAATCCGTGGATTAGGTACGACACGCCGCCCAGCGCCGCCTTCAGTTTTTCCGGCGTTTCGCTGGTAATGCGCGTGCCGAATCCACCCGTCGCCATATTGATAAAGCAGGTTTTGTCATTCACCTGGGCGATATCCACGGCGGTGGCTTTGCCGAGGATCGCCAGCTGAAGCGCCTTCTCTAAATCTTCCGGGATCCCGGCGCTGGTGGCAAAATCATTGGCGGTGCCGAGCGGTAATATGCCCATCACCGGGCGATCTGCCGGTGGCAGGTCGATAAGCGCAGAGGCGATCTCATTGATGGTGCCGTCGCCGCCGCCGGAAATGATGGTGCTGAGACCTAACGCTAAGCCTTCGTTGATATAGCGTGCCGCGTCGCCTTTTTCCCACGTCACGCGCACGTGGATACGTGCGCCGTCGTCACGCAAACCCATAATCGCCTGACGCAACGGATCGTTGCCTGCACTTTTGCCATTGAGAATCAATAAACTGTCTGGATAGGTTGCCATCCTCGCTGCTCCCTTTTTTAGCGTTAGTAAGAGTGTATAGCAGAGAGGGAAAAAGCGGGTAAGAACAGGATGAAAGACAAAAATATGGCTGCGGAAAGGGGGGTATCCCCCTTTGAGGCGTTTACCTTTTATAGGCCAGTCTCTCAATTGACTCTTGCTGTCAACGTTTGAGCCCTGTCATGTTCCTGTTCTCAATTTTCAACTGCTTACGCCACACCCGATTATGTAGCGTTAGCGCAATTGAACGGTAAAAGACCGATGTATTCATCCACACGATATTCAAGCAGAAAAATCCCAACCCTAATAATGAAGTTATTTGCGGTGTGTAATTCTCTACAGAGCTGAATAAAAGCGAAACCCACGTCCAGATAAAATAAACGATGCTCATCAAGCCAGTCAGTGTAATGACAGAAATATGCAGTTTAAATCCCGTCAATGACCCTCTGGCAGTTAAAAACATCGTGCACATCACAACCATGCAATACACCACTGCTCCAAGGAATACACCCATCATTACTTGAAATTCAGGTAAGCCGATCAAGCGAAATAGCAACATCCAGACAGAAACTTGTAGCATAGCGTAGCAAAAAATACTGAGTAAGGTACTTATTGCTAAGGGTATGCCAGTCATATGTACACCCACAGGAACACCGTGCTGATCTTTTAAGCGATCTTTCAATGATTCAAGCCGTTGACAATCGTCAGTCGCCATTTCACCTGTTATCACAGTACTTAATGCAAGGCTCTTCTTGATGTAATTTATCATGTCCGGGTCAATAACTTCCTGTAAATGAAAAAGACTGAATCAGACCAAAAACGTATTTACCAGATTGTGTAATATTCTGAGGATTCCGGATTGTACCCGAGAGAGCACTTCCAACAAATGCTGAGGAGTTTGAAATAGCATTCAACAGCTCTCGCTGTAAGAGCAACTGCAGCGCTTCCGATGGATAACGTTTAGGGTAAACCCCAGCTTTCATTGCCGCCTTAACCCCTGAATTCGAGATCCCGGGATTTCGGATACGAATGATCTCCTCCGTTAACCGCGTGCGGTCCGCTCGGCTCATTTTTTGTAATAACGAGAGTAAACTTTCAGACGTCGAGCGATTAAGAAGGCGGTAGGTTAATACAGCGCTTTTTAGACCTGCAGCTGCCCCGGCAAGTGAAATCGCATCCAGAGCAGTATTGGTTGCGGTATACCACTCCTGGGAGTCCATCCAGGCAACATAGTCATTATGATTCATGGCAATAAGTGACAAGCGGCCAAGCCCGTTTGCACACTGAATTCCTGTTGCTACACCGCCTGCGACAATCACAGCGGCAACAGCACCGGAAGAACCTGCGGTGAGAGGAATTGCCATACCTGCGCCTGCAGCAAGGACGACAGTAAGAATGGCGGCTCCGCAAGAAATCGCCGTAGAACCTATTTCAGTCGCTAATGACGGTGACTGAATCGTCGTCGTCGTTGCCTGGATGGGATTATTTAATGAGGCATTTACTTTAGTGATGACGACATGGCTTACAGAGCTTTCGTTTGGTGTCGCAATCCGCCTTGAGGGTCTTACTAACCACTGACGCGCACCGTCCGAGTAGATGATCCCAACCTGGCTAAAGTTACGGCAACAGTCCAACTGATTGGCAAGGGCGGTGAAATTTATATCCCCGCCGGAGGCAAGACCCAGACTACGTGCGAGTTCATAATCTGGAAAATCCTTTGAAATCTGGCCAGGAAATGTCATGTCGTCTCTCCATCCATGTGAAATCGTATATCGTCAAGAAATCAAGAGTAAAGGGCATGTTGTAGACCGGAATTAGGAATGATCCGAATAATGCGCCATCCCGCCAGATCCATTAAAAGTTGTGATGAATGTCGTATACCTGCCCGATTCTCGAAAAGATCTTCCAGCAGACGCTATTACGAATCAACACCCTTCAATTGGTGGGTCTACGCAATTTGATTTTTGATAAGTGGACTGAATGCGGCAAAAAAATAAGCCCGCGTAAGGGAGATTACGCAGGCTAAGGAGGTGGTTCCTGGTACAGCTAGCATTTATGGGTTATGTTTTTCAGCGGGGGGATAATACCCGTATTGAACGAAGCGGTATGTGATCCGATTCTAAGAATTATCCCAGCGCGAAAAAATTTCCCTGATTGACTATTTGCCGTGTGGGTTTCGGGTGCTTTCACCGTTGAAGTTACGCATCAGCAGCGCGAACTTCAGCTCCACTTCTTCCGGAACCGGCAGCCAGACGGTATGCCCGTCGCCCGGCGCGATGTCAATCGCTTCGCCTTTGCCGTTTTCCAGATGCTCCAGCGTGAAGTTCATGTTGCCCTGCGGGGTCATCAGCTCCAGGCTGTCGCCTTTGGTGAACTTGTTTTTCACCGCCACGGCCGCCAGCGCGCCTTTGCGCTCGCCGGTGAAGTCGCCGACAAACTGCTGGCGCTCGGAAACGGAGTAGCCGTGCTCGTAGTTCTGGTAGTCGTCGTGGGTATGGCGGCGCAGGAAGCCTTCGGTATAGCCGCGGTGCGCCAGGCCTTCCAGCGTTTCCAGCAGGCTGGTATCGAACGGTTTACCGGCCGCCGCATCGTCGATGGCTTTGCGGTACACCTGTGCGGTACGCGCGCAATAGTAATAGGATTTGGTGCGGCCTTCGATCTTCAGGGAGTGCACGCCCATCTGCGTCAGGCGCTCAACGTGGGCGATGGCGCGCAGATCTTTTGAGTTCATGATGTAGGTGCCGTGCTCGTCTTCGAAGGCGGTCATGTACTCGCCCGGACGTTTGGCTTCTTCAATCATAAACACGCTGTCGGTTGGCGCGCCGATGCCCAGCGTCGGCTCAACGTTCGTCACCGGAATCGGCTCATGCTTGTGGACGATGTTGCCGATATCGTCCTCTTTGCCTTCCTGGACGTTATATTCCCAGCGGCAGGCGTTGGTGCAGGTGCCCTGGTTCGGGTCACGCTTGTTGATATAGCCAGAGAGCAGGCAGCGGCCGGAGTAGGCCATGCACAGCGCGCCGTGAACGAAGATTTCAATTTCCATGTCCGGCACCTGAGTGCGGATTTCTTCGATCTCTTCAAGGGAAAGCTCGCGAGACAGAATGACGCGGGTCAGCCCCATCTGCTTCCAGAACTTCACCGTCGCCCAGTTGACGGCGTTAGCCTGTACGGAGAGGTGAATATCCATCTCCGGGAAGTTCTCCCGAACCAGCATGATTAAACCCGGGTCCGACATGATCAGCGCGTCCGGCCCCATATCCACCACAGGCTTCAGGTCGCGGATAAACGTTTTCAGCTTGGCGTTGTGCGGCGCGATGTTGACCACCACGTAGAATTTTTTACCCAGAGCATGCGCTTCGTTGATGCCGAGCTGCAGGTTCTCGTGGTTGAATTCGTTGTTACGCACGCGCAGCGAGTAGCGCGGCTGGCCCGCGTAAACGGCGTCGGCACCATAGGCGAAAGCGTAACGCATATTTTGCAGCGTTCCCGCCGGGGAAAGGAGTTCCGGTTTAAACATGTTTGTTCTCGTTCTGATGACAGGTCAGATCCGCGGCACCTGGTGCAGCGGTAAGGGGAGATCCCCCACTTTAAGGGCGGGCATTGTAGCGCTGCGGGGCAGGGAGGTAAAGTTATTGTGCCGGGTGACGGCTTCGCCTTACCCGGCCTGGATTAACCAGCGGCTAACTAGGCAATCCTGCACGCATCCGCTTCCCAGCGATACCCCACGCCGTACACCGCACGAATAAATGACTGCTCGGCGTCCAGCGCCTCCAGCTTGCGGCGCAGGTTTTTGATGTGGCTGTCGATGGTGCGATCGGTCACCACGCGGTAATCGTCGTACAGGTGGTTCAGCAGCTGTTCGCGGGAGAAGACTTTTCCCGGCTCGTGGGAGAGGGTTTTCAGCAGGCGGAACTCCGCAGGGGTAAGGTCCAGCAGCTTGCTGCGCCAGCTCGCCTGGAAGCGGCTCTCATCCACAATCAGCGGGCTTTCGGCGTCCAGCATCTGAAGCTCGCGCTTCGGCCTGCAGCGGCGCAGAATGGTTTTCACGCGGGCCACCACCTCACGCGGGCTGTAGGGCTTGCAGATGTAGTCGTCCGCGCCAATTTCGAGCCCCAGCAGACGGTCAATCTCTTCGATTTTGGCGGTAACCATGACGATCGGCACGTCGGAGAAGCGACGAATTTCCCGGCACAGGGTCAGGCCATCAACGCCAGGCAGCATTAAATCCAGCAGGATAAGATCCGGCGGAGTCTGGCGCACGTACGGCAGCACCTGGTCGCCGTGGCTGATCAGTGACGGGGCATAGCTGGCCGCGCGTAAATAGTCGATCAGCAGCTGTCCCAGCTTGGGTTCGTCTTCGACGATCAAAATGCGCGGCGTGTTTTCGTCAATCGGTAACTCGGTCATACTTCTCTCGATAAATCCCGTTCCAGAGGTAACTCTACTGTAATGCTAACCCCGCCAAAAGGCGAATGGGCGGCGCGAATGGTGCCATTATGCGCCTCGACGATGTTAACGCAAATCGCCAGCCCCAGGCCGGAACCGCCGCTGGCGCGGTTGCGGGAGCCTTCGGTGCGGTAAAAGCGCTCGAACAATTTTTCCAGCTGTGCGTCCTGCACGCCGGGGGCGGAATCCGCGAAGGTGAGGGCGAAGCGCCCGTTGTCCTGCCTGCCGGAGATATGCAGCCCGCCACCGCTGTCGGTGTAGCGCAGGCTGTTCTCCAGCAGGTTGTTGAACAGCTGCATCAGCCGGTCTTTGTCGCCAAACACCACCGCGCTGTCCGGCAGGGAGAGGTCGATTTTTAGGTTGCGGCTGGCAAACCGTTCCCGGAAGGCGCCGCTGGCAACTTCGAGCACGTTAATGACATCGACGGGCGCCTTCTGGTAGGCCAGTGCGCCTTCGTCGGACATGGAAAGCTGGTGGAGGTCATCCACCAGCTTGGTGAGCGTACCCACCTCCGCCTGCAGGGAGGCCACCGATTCGGGGGTAAACTGGCGTACGCCGTCCTGAATCGCCTCCAGCTCACCGCGCAGCACCGCCAGCGGGGTGCGCAGCTCGTGGGAAATATCGGCCATAAAGTCGCGGCGCATCTGCTGGTTTTTCTCCAGCGTGCTGGCGAGCTGGTTAAAGTCCTGCGCCAGCTTGCCCAGTTCGTCCTGGCTGCGGGTGTCGACGCGGGTGGTGAAATCCCCGGCGGCCAGCTTGTGCGTGCCTTCCACCAGCCGTTTCACCGGCGCGAGCAGACCGCGCGCCAGCGGGAAGGTGGCGAGCGCGGCGAGCAGGGTGGAGAGAGCGACGATCAGCCAGCTGGTCCGGCGCTGCTGGCGGTCAAAGTTGATGTCGGTGTTGCGCGTCAGGCGCTCCACCGGTGAGGCGATAACCCAGCCGACGGTCGCGTTATTCACCTTAATCGCCCGGCGGGTGCCGTCCGGCGGTATCGGGGCGCGCGGCCCAACCAGCGTGCGCATATCCTGATCGATTACCCAGAACTGGGTGCGCCAGCCGTGCGGCGGCATGCCCGGGCCAGGCCGATCGTCGCCGGCATCGTGCTCCAGCGAGCGCAGGATCTGAAAAATAAATCGGTCGTTATTGCGCAGAAAACGCCAGTTGCCGTGCTGGGCGTACTGTTCACTCAGCGCATCGCTTAAGCCCTGTAAACGCTGTTCATTGCCATGCTTGATGTAATCAATAAAACCGCGCTCAAAGCTGATCCGCACCGCCCAGTGCATAGTGATCAGCAGGACGATACAGGTGGCAAAAATCGCCACGAAGAGCTTGCCGGTAATACCCGGACGCCAGAATTTCATGAGCCACTCCTTTTGCCGCGCCTAATCACGACGTTCTTGCTGGTATCATCCGGCACGCGGGCAAAGATGAAAGCGGGCAGGGCGATAATGACCGCCATGCTGAGATAGGTATACAAAAAGACCTGATGCGCCACCGGCGTGTCGACGCTGAGGTGATGCTGGCCGTACATGCCGAGCAGTAAACCCGCGATGGTCACGCCGACGCTCATGGAGAGCTGCATGATCATCGACAGCAGGCTGTTGCCGCTGCTCGCCAGATCGTCCGGCAGGTCTTTCAGCGTCAGGGTATTCATCGATGAGAAGCGCATGGAGTTGATCATCCCCTGGCAGAACAGCACCAGCGGCAGGACGTAGTACCAGCCCATCAGCGCCACGGCCATAAACAGCAGGCTGACCAGCGACAGCCCCAGCGTGGCGGCCACCAGCACGTGACGGTAGCCAAAGCGGTTCACCACCTGCACCACGATGCGCTTCATCCCCATGCTGCCGAGCACCATCGGGATCATCATCAGGCCCGCGTGGAACGGCGAAAACCCCATGCCAATTTGCAGAAACACGGGCGTCATAAACGGCAGCATGCCGCTGCCGATACGTCCGGCGAAGCTGCCGAACAGGCCAAGGCGGTAGGTGGGATTTTTAAATAAGTTCAGGCTGAACAGCGCCTGGTCATTCCCGCGAGCATGCCACAGATACCACAAAATGGCGGTGATGCCGATAACCACCAGCACCCCGAGCGTCAGGGCGGAGATCCCCAGTCCCTTTTGCCCGTCGAGCGCCAGGGTGAGCGTGGCCATGCCCGCCGCCAGCAGAATAAAGCCGAAGAAATCAAAGCGCCGCGTCTGCATTTTGTAATTCGGCATCAGCGTCAGGGTGGCGATGGCGCCGATGATGCCCACCGGCAGATTGATCAAGAAGATCCAGTGCCAGGAGGCGTACTCCACCAGCATCCCGCCCAGCGCCGGGCCCAGCAGCGGCCCTACCTGGCCGGGCAGCGTGACGAAGGTCATCGCCGCCATGTACTGCTCGCGTGGCACAATCTTCATCACCGTTAACCGCCCGACGGGCACCATCATCGCCCCGCCGACGCCCTGCAGCACGCGCGCCGTCACCAGTTGGTCTAGGGTGCTGGCCTGGGCGCAAAACAGCGAGCCAGCGGTAAACAGCACGATGGCGGTAAAGAAGATATTCCGCACGCCCACTTTGTCCGCCAGCCAGCCGCTGGCAGGCAGCATCACGGCCACCGTCAGCACGTAGGCGACAATCACCATATGCATATGCAGCGGGCTCTCCCCCAGGCTTTTCGCCATGGAGGGGAGGGCGGTGTTGACGATGGTCGTATCCAGCGACTGCATAAAGAAGCCGAAGGCGACTATCCACAATTGCCAGCGAACGTTGCTGGGAAGCTCAGTCATTTACCCGTTTACCGTTTCTCTGTTTTTACGCGAAAAGCGCAGCCGCAGGCGGTCGAAGAACAGATAGACCACCGGCGTGGTGTACAGCGTCAGCAGTTGGCTCATCACCAGGCCGCCGACGATGGTGATCCCCAGCGGCTGGCGCAGCTCTGAGCCGTCGCCGCCCGAGATAACCAGCGGCAGCGCGCCAAACAGCGCCGCCAGGGTGGTCATCATGATCGGACGAAAACGCAGCAGGCAGGCCTGGAAGATCGCCTCCTCCGGCGAGAGGTTGCCGTTGCGCTGGGCGTCCAGCGCGAAGTCCACCATCATGATGGCGTTTTTCTTTACGATGCCGATTAACAGCATAATTCCGATAAGCGCGATCAGGCTGAATGGCGCGCCAAACAGCTCCAGCGCCAGCAACGCCCCCACGCCCGCCGACGGCAGCGTTGAGAGAATGGTCAGCGGGTGCACGTAGCTTTCATACAGCACGCCCAGCACAATATAGACCGTGGCGATGGCGGCCAGAATCAAAATCACCTGCGAGTTCATCGTCTCCTGGAATACCTGCGCGGTCCCGGCAAAGCTGCCGCGCACGGTGGACGGCACGCCGAGCTGCGTCATCGCGCGGTTGATCGCGTCGCTGGCCTCGGAAAGCGACGAACCGGCGGGCAGGTTAAAGGAGATGGTCGACGCCGCCGACAGCCCCTGATGGTTCACCGACAGCGGCGCGTTGGCTGGCCGCCAGCTGGCAAAGTAGGAGAGCGGTATCGCCTTGCCGTCGCTGTTAATCACAAACATTTTATCCAGCGCGCTGATGTCCTGGGTGTAGCGCGGATCCACCTCCATCACCACCTTGTACTGGTTCATCGGCTGGTAGATGGTGGAGATCTCCCGCTGGCCGAAGGCGTTATTTAGCAGGCTGTTGGCGGCTTCAACGTTGATGCCCAGCCGCGACATGGTTTCGCGGTCGTAGGTGAGCGCCATCTCCGCGCCGTTGTCCTGCTGATCGGAGTTCACGTCCGCCAGCTCCGGCAGGGCGGCCAGCGCCTTACGGATCTTCGGCTCCCATTCGCGCAGGGCGGCTAAATCATCCGAAAGCAACGTGTACTGGTAGCTGGCGTTCGCCTGCCGCCCGCCGACGCGGATATCCTGAACGGCCATCAAAAACAGGTTTGCGCCCGGCTCTTTGGCGAGCTTCACCCGCAGGCGGTCAATCACCTGCTGCGCCGTTTCGTTGCGCTCGCCGCGCGGCTTAAGGGTAATGAACATCATCCCGCTGTTAACGCGCGAGCCGCCGGTAAAGCCAGTGACGTTGTCTACAGCCGGATCCTCACGAATGATCTTCATAAAGTCCTGCAGCTTGCCGCGCATCGCCTGGAATGAAATGCTCTGGTCCGCCTGAATGCCGCCCATCAGCACGCCGGTGTCCTGCTCCGGGAAGAAGGTTTTCGGGATGGTGATGTACATCCAGACGTTGAGCCCAATGGTGGCGATCAGCACCAGGCCGACCAGCCGCGTGTGGTTCAGCACCCACTTCAGTGATTTGCCGTAGCCTTCCTGCATCGCCATCAGAAAACGACCAAAGCCTTTGCGGCGCGGCTGCGAGTGAGGCTTGCTGCGCTTGAGCATCCAGCCGCACATCATCGGCGTCAGCGTCAGGGAAATCACCAGCGAAATCCCGATGGCAACCGAGAGCGTGACGGCAAACTCCCGCAGCAGCCTGCCCGGCAGCCCGCCCATCAGCAGCAGTGGCAGGAAGACCGCCACCAGCGACAGGCTCATGGAAAGTACCGTAAAGCCCACCTCGCGCGTGCCCTGTAGCGCGGCCTGCAGCGGTTTCACGCCCGCTTCAAGGTGGCGGGAAATGTTCTCCAGCACCACGATGGCGTCATCCACCACGAAGCCCGTCGCAATCGTCAGGGCCATCAGCGACAGGTTGTTAAGGCTAAAGCCACACAGGTACATGGCGGCAAAGGTCCCAATCAGCGACACTGGCACGGCCACCGCCGGGATCAGCGTCGCGCGGCCGGAGCGCAGGAACAGGAACACCACCAGGATCACCAGCGCGACGGAGATAATCAACGTTTGCTCCACCTCTTCAAGCGAAGCGCGGATGGTCGGGGAGCGATCCTGGGCAATCTGCAGATCGATTGCTGCCGGGATGGTCTCCTGCAGCTCCGGGAGGCGGGCGCGAATGCTGTTCACCGTCTCAATAATGTTCGCCTCCGGCAGCTTGCGGATCATCAGCAGGATGGCCGGTTTAGCGTTGGTCATCCCGGCGTTGCGCACGTCCTGCACAGAGTCGGTGACGCTGGCGACGTCGCTCAGGCGTACCGCCGCGCCGTTGTTGTAGTGAATAATCAGCGGCTGGTATTCCGCGGCGGTTTTTAGCTCGTCGTTGGTCTGGATCTGCCAGCGGTGGCTGCCGTCCTCAATCGCCCCCTGCGGTTTACGCACGTTGGCGCTGCTGATGGCGGAGCGCACGTCGTCCAGCGACACGCCCTGGTTGAACAGCGCCTGCGGGTTGAGGCCCACGCGCACGGCGGGCAGAGAACTGCCGCCAACGCTCACGTCACCCACGCCGTTGATTTGTGAAATCGTCTGCGCCAGCTGGGTCGACGCAAAGTCGTAGAGTTGCCCCTGAGAATAGGTGTCCGAGGTCAGCGTCAGGATCATGATTGGCGCGTCGGACGGATTGGCCTTGCGGTAGGTTGGACGGCTCGGCATCCCGCTCGGCAGAAGGCTTTGCGCGGCGTTGATGGCCGCCTGCACGTCACGGGCGGCACCGTTAATATCCCGGTCGAAGCTGAATTCCAGAATGATGCGTGTGCTGCCCAGCGAGCTGCTGGAGGTCATCTCGTTGACCCCCGCAATCCGCCCAAGAGAACGCTCCAGCGGCGTGGCAACGGACGAGGCCATGGTCTCCGGTGACGCACCCGGCAGCGAGGCGCTGACCATGATCACCGGGAAATCCACCTGCGGCAGGGGGGCTACTGGCAGCAGCCGGAAGCCCAGCACGCCGCACAGTGTAATGGCGACGGAGAGTAAAATCGTCGCCACCGGACGGTAAATGAAGAGGGCGAAAAACTTCACTTACGCCTCCTCTTCACGTTTCGGGAAACGGCTTTTGGTCCACAGCGCCAGGCGGTCAAACAGCAGATAGATCACCGGCGTGGTGAAGAGCGTCAGCACTTGACTCACCAGCAGGCCCCCGACCATACCGATACCCAGCGGGCGGCGCAGCTCCGCGCCGACGCCGGTGCTGAGCATCAGCGGCAGCGCCCCCAGCAGGGCGGCCAGCGTGGTCATCAGGATCGGGCGGAAACGCAGCAGGCAGGCCTGGAAGATAGCATCGCGCGGCGACATGCCCTGCTCGCGCTCGGCGGCCAGCGCAAAGTCGATCATCATGATGGCGTTTTTCTTCACGATCCCGATAAGCAGGATGATGCCAATGATGGCAATAACGTCCAGCTCACTGCCCGCCAGCATCAATGCCAGCAGCGCCCCCACGCCCGCCGTTGGCAGGGTAGAGAGGATGGTGATTGGGTGGATAAAGCTTTCGTACAGCACGCCAAGCACGATGTACATCGCCACGACCGCCGCGACGATCAGCCAGACGGTGTTGCCCAGCGCGGCCTGGAACGCCAGCGTGCTGCCCTGGAACTGGGTCTGAATGTCGGATGGGAAGCTGAGCGCTTTTTCAGCAGCCTGGATGGCTTCCACCGCCTCGCCCAGCGAGTAACCGTCCGGCACGTTGAAGGAAATGGTGGTGGACGGGAACTGATCCAGGTGGTTAATCGACAGCGGGGTATAGCGCTCCTCCACCGTGGCGATGGCGCTCAGCGGCACAATGCCGCCGTCTTTGCTGGTCAGGCGCACCGAGTCCAGCGCGGCCAGGCCGGGGGTGTTCTCGGTGTTGTGTTCCAGCACCACGCGGTACTGGTTCGCCTGGGTGTAGATGGTGGAGATCAGGCGCTGACCGAAGGCGTTATACAGGGCGTTGTCCACGTCCGACATGGTGATGCCCAGACGGCTGGCGGTGTCGCGGTTAACGTTGACGTAGGCCGCCAGCCCCTTGTCCTGCCAGTCGCTGCTGACGTCGGCGAGCTGCGGCAGGGTGTTAAGTTTTTCAACCAGCTGCGGCACCCAGGTGCTGAGGGCGTCAAGCGACGTAGCCTGGAGCGTGAACTGATACTGTGTGCGGCTGACCTGGGTATCAATGGTCAGATCCTGAATCGGCTGCAGGTAAAGCTCAACGCCCGGCACGCGGGCCACGGCGCTTTGCAGGCGCTCGATGACGGCGTTCACGCGGTCGTCGCGCTCATCCAGCGGCTTGAGGTTGATCTGCAGACGCGCGCTGTTGAGCGACGGATTGGTGCCATCCACCCCCACGTAGGACGTCAGGCTCTCCACCGCCGGGTCTTTCATGATGATTTCAGACACCTGCTGCTGGCGCTGCGCCATGTTCGCGAAGGAGACCGACTGCGGAGCCTGAAGCGTGCCCTGAATAATGCCGTTGTCCTGGATGGGGAAGAAACCTTTCGGAATAAAAATCCACAGCATTACACTGAGCGCCAGCGTGCCCAGCGCCACGCCAAGCGTTGCCCACGGATGGTTCAGCACTTTCGCCAGCACGCGACCGTAGGCGGCAATAATTCGCTCGAACATCCGCTCGGAGGCGCGGGAGAAGCGGTTTTGCTTGCGCAGGGACTCGTGGCTCAGCATGCGGGCGCACATCATCGGCGTCAGGGTCAGCGACACCACGGCAGAGATCAGAATGGCGACCGCCAGCGTCACGGCAAACTCGCGGAACAGCCGCCCGACGATGTCGCCCATAAACAGTAGCGGGATCAGCACCGCAATCAGCGAGAAGGTCAGCGAGATAATGGTAAAGCCGATTTCCCCTGCGCCCTTCAGCGCGGCGGCCAGCGGCTTTTCACCTTTCTCGATATAGCGCGAGATGTTCTCGATAACGACGATGGCGTCATCCACCACGAACCCGGTGGCGATGGTGAGCGCCATCAGCGTCAGGTTGTTAATCGAAAAGTCGAGGAACACCATCACCGCAAAGGTCCCGACCAGCGAGAGCGGCACGGCGACGGCGGGGATAATGGTTGCCGGAACGTTGCGCAGGAACAGGTAAATGATCATTACCACCAGCGCAATCGCCAGCATCAGCTCGAACTGGGTATCGGTGACCGACGCGCGAATGTTGGTGGTGCGGTCGGAAAGGACTTTTACGCTGACCGATTTCGGCAGGCTTTCAATCAGCTGCGGCAGCATGGTGCGGATGCTGTCGGCGGTTTCGATGATGTTGGCGCCCGGCTGGCGCTGCACGTTCATCACGATCGCCTGCTGCTTGTTCGCCCACGCGCCGAGCCAGCTGTTTTCCGCGCCTTGTTCCACGGTGGCGACATCGCCCAGGCGGATCGGCGCGCCGTTCTGGTACGCCACAATCAGCTGACGGTATTCGTCGGCGGACTGCATCTGGTCGTTTGCCGAGAGGGTGACCGCACGGGTCGGGCCGTCCAGCGAGCCTTTCGCCGAGTTGACGTTGGCACTGCTGATGGCGGTGCGGATGGTTTCGCTGGTCAGCCCCAGCGCGGCAATCGCCTGTGCGTTAAGCTTCACGCGCACGGCCGGGCGCTGGCCGCCCGCCAGCGTGACGAGGCCGACGCCGGAGACCTGAGAAATCTTCTGCGCCACGCGGGTTTCGACCATGTCTTCGACCTGGGTCATCGGCATGGCGGAGGAGGTGACGGCCAGCGTCATGATCGGCGGATCCGCCGGGTTCACCTTGCTGTAGACCGGCGGGTTAGGCAGGTCCGACGGCAGCAGGTTGGTGGCGGCGTTGATGGCAGCCTGCACTTCCTGCTCGGCGACGTCCAGCGACAGCGTTAGCTGGAACTGCAGCGTCACGACGGATGCCCCGCCGGAACTCTGGGAGGACATCTGTTTTAACCCGGACATCTGGCCAAACTGGCGCTCCAGCGGGGCGGTAATGGCGGACGTCACCACGTCCGGGCTGGCGCCAGGATAGAGAGTGACAACCTGAATCGTTGGGTAATCCACCTCCGGCAGCGCCGACACGGGCAGGAAGCGGTAGCCAATGATCCCGGCCAGCAGGATCGCCACCATCAACAGCGTGGTGGCGACAGGGCGGAGGATAAACAGGCGTGACGGCCCACCTGTAGAGCTCGGGGGCATAACCTGCATCAGGAGGTCGCTCCCTGTTTTGCAGGTTCAACCACCTCAACTTTCGCGCCTTCGGTGAGGCGGTCGATGCCGTCGGTGACCACGCGGTCGCCGGCGGAGAGCCCGGCGCTGATGACCACCGTCTGGCTGTCCTGAATCCCGGTTTTCACCAGATGCTTGCTCACTTTATTGTCGCTGTTCAGCACCCAGACAAAGCTTCCTTCGTTACCCATCTGCAGCGCTGCGGTGGGGATCACCACCGCGTTCTCTTCGGTAGCGACCAGCATTCGCGCGTTGACGAACTGGTTCGGGAAGAGGGCATCGTCCTGGTTGTTAAAGCGCGCCTTCAGCTTGATGGTGCCGGTGGTGGTATCGATCTGGTTGTCCAGACTGAGCAGGGAACCCTCGCTCAGCTTCTGCTTGTTGGTGCGGTCCCAGGCTTCCACCACCAGGCCTTTACCGGCTTTTTGCGCCTGCATGACGGTTGCGATATCGCTTTCCGGCAGGGTAAAGACTAAATCAATCGGGTGGGTCTGGGTGATCACCACGATGCCCGTGGTGTCGCCGCTGGAGATCTGGTTACCGATATCGACCTGCTTCAGGCCCACGCGTCCGTCAATCGGCGCGGTGATGCGGCTCCAGTCCAGCTGCAGCTGCGCGCTGGCGACGGCGGCCTCGTCGGCTTTGATGGTGCCCTGCGTTTCGCTGACCAGCGACTGCTGGGTGTCCAGCTCCTGACGAGAAACGAGGTTGGTTTTCACCAACTGCTGGTAGCGCGCCAGATCGCGACGGGCGTTGGCGAGGGTGGCTTTGTCTTTCGCGAGCTGCCCCTGCGCCTGAGCGAGGGCGACTTTAAACTGGCTCGGGTCGATTTCCGCCAGCAGATCGCCCGCTTTGACCTGCTGACCTTCCTGGAAGTGGATCGCGATGAGCTGACCGTCAACGCGGCTGCGCACCGTGGCGGTGTTGGCGGCGGTAATGGTTCCGAGCCCCGTCAGATAACGCGGAACGGCTTTGCTCACCGCCGTTGCCGCCTGAACCGGTGCCAGCGCGCCGCCGCGCATGCCGTGACGGCCGCCGCCAGCCGGGCGCTGGGCCTGGCTGCTGGCGCCGGCGGGAGCGGCGGAGTTCGCAGATTGACTGTGCCAGTACCAGGCGGCGGCAAGGACCACCACAATGATGCCAGCGGCGATTGCCCAGCGGGATTTGTTACTGCCTTTCATCGTTATACGTTCTCATCCTGAATACTTCGGGGAATGATACTAGTTTAGTCAGCTAACACAGCGGAAAAATGGAGGAAATATGGAAGACTGTCAGGAATGGTCTGAGTGTGGCGATCGTTTTAGCCGGGTAAGGCGAAGCCGCCACCCGGCACAACCGCATTAGCTAAACATCACCTGCGCCCAGCGCGCCAGCCCTGCGGTAACGGAGCCAAAGTCATCCCCACCGGCAATCGGAATGCCCGGCAGTTGTTCCGCCAGCGCTTTCTTGATCAGCGGCGAACGGGCGCTACCGCCGGTCAGGTAGATCACATCCGGCTTCTCTTTGCCGTTCTCCAGCGCCAGTTGGACCTGCTCCAGAATGCGCTGCAGCGGCTGAGCAAGCGCCGTTTCCAGCCCCTCCTGTGAAATCGCCGTGGCCAGATCGTCGCGGATAAACGGCAAGGAGACCGCATGTTCAGGACGGTCGGAAAGGGCGATTTTGCACTCCTCCGCAGTACGCACCACGCGGTAGCTCAGGCGCTGACGCCACACTTTATACAGCAGGGCGACCTTCTCGGCATCCTGCGCGTCGCGCACCAGATCGTTGAGGAAGCGCCCGTTCGCGGTGCTGTAAAAATCACTCTGCGCCGGAACGTCGTTGATGGCAATCGCGTTCCACCACGGCAGGATCGGCAGGGCAATGCCTTTTTCCGTTTGCCCGCCCATGCCCAGCAGCGGCATCAGGCTCTTGAAGGCCAGGGCGATATCCAGATCGTTACCGCCTACGCGGCAGCCGCTGTGCCCGAGCAGGCTGTTTTCGCGGTCACGACGGTGATGCCACTGCGGTCCCATTAGCAGAAGCGAGCAGTCCGTTGTACCGCCCCCGATGTCGACGACCAGCACGCGCTTCTCTTCCGTCAGCGTGGCTTCAAAATCCAGCCCCGCCGCAACCGGCTCGTACTGAAACACCACGTCGTGGAATCCCGCCCGGTGCGCCGCACGCTCAAGGATCCCCTGCGCCTGCTGGTTGGCTTCGTCACCGCCCAGCCCCTGGAAGTTGATCGGGCGGCCAATCACCGCCTGGGTGATAGTATCCGTCACCTGCGACTGCGCCTGATTGCGGATATGCAGCATCATGGCGCACACCAGATCTTCAAACATCGCCACCTGCTGCGGCTTCAGGCCGCTCGCGCCGAGGAAGGACTTTGGCGATTTAACGAAGTAGACCTCTTCCGGATCTTCAATGTAATGCCCGAGCGAGGAGAGGCCAAACTGCACGCTGGAAGGGGTAACGTCGATGTCTTCCTCGCGGTTAAAGCTGACCGCCCGACGCAGCAGCGCCTGGGTCTCCGCCGCGGTAGCCGGAACCTGATGGTGGCGGAACAGCCACTCGCTCACCGCTTCGCGCGTCGGCGCGCAGAGCATTGATGGCAGCAGCGTGCTCTCTTTTTCCATTTTCAGAAGCTGCGGTTGGCCGTTTTGCATGATCGCAACCGAGCAGTTTGCCGTACCGTAGTCAAATCCAATAAACACGATTAATCCCCATGCCGGTGAGAAGGGGCGAGACTTTAACGAAATGTCTGCATCGCGACAACAGGAATATGAAAGCAAGGCAAAACAAGGTCTTTCCGTTTATGCTGATAAAAATAAAAAAGGAGCAGCGATGTATACCCTGACGTGGCAACCCCCTTACGACTGGCAGTGGATGTTTGGCTTTCTTGGCGCGCGTGCGGTGACGGGCATTGAAACCGTCACGAGCGACTACTACGAGCGCAGCTTTGCCTGCGATGGCCATCAGGGGATATTTCGCGTGACGCCGGATATCGCTACCCACACGCTGATTGTGACGCTCAGCCCGGGGTTGGTTCCGGTTGCGCAGACGTGTCTTGAACGTATCGCGCGCCTGTTCGATCTCGCCTGTAACCCGCAGCACATCGCGGATACGCTGGGGGATCTCGGCGCTGCCCGCCCCGGCTTGCGTCTGCCGGGGGCGATGGATGCGTACGAGCAGGGCGTCCGGGCCATTCTCGGGCAGTTGGTCAGCGTGGCGATGGCGGCGAAACTGGCTTCCCGCGTTGTCGCCCTGTGCGGTGAGCCGGTGAAGGATGCACCGGGTTATGTCTGCTTTCCCTCCCCGCAAGCGCTGGCCGCTGCCGATCCGCTGGCGCTCAAGGCGCTCGGGATGCCGGTAAAACGCGCGGAGGCGCTGATTCATCTGGCGCAGTCGGTTGTTGACGGGACGTTTCCGCTGACGCCGCCCGAGGACGTTGAGGCAGGCATGAAGGCGCTACAGCAGCGGCCGGGCATCGGGCGCTGGACGGCAAATTACCTGGCCCTGAGAGGCTGGCAGGCGAAAGATGTGTTCCTGCCGGATGATTATCTGATTAAGCAACGCTTCGCCGGGATGACTCCCGCGCAGATCCATCGTTACGCCGAGCGCTGGCAGCCGTGGCGCTCCTACGCGCTGCTGCACATCTGGTATACCGACGGCTGGACGCCGTCAGTTGATGGCGAAATAACTGGTGTTGAGCAGTAGATCCAGCGGCTGCGGCTCGGCGATGGTGTCGCCATAGATAAAATCAATGCCGATGCCGGAAAGCGTATCCATCATGATGGGCTGGTTGCAAGGGCCCGCGATGGTTTTCATCCCCAGACGCTGGGCGTGGCCCTGAACGATGGTCACCATCATCTCATCCATCAGATTGCCATATACGTTGCTCACCACCTCGGCGTCGAGCATCAGATAATCGGCCATGTTCGGGCTCAGGTGGCTGAAGACGTTCATGTCGCGCCCTATCTGGCTGAAGATCACCCGGCAGCCCGCCTGGCGAAGCTTTTGCAGCCCTCGCTGCAGGTTCTCATCCGGATTACACACCACGTCGCTCGCGATAACCAGATGCAGCAGACGGCCCGGCATGGGGCTGTTATCGAGCAGGTCGAGGAGTTCATCGACCAGCGTTACGCTGGCTAAACCGGCGGCAGAAAGCGGCAGTGCTACCCCCATCCCTTTACGGGCGACCTGTGCGGCAGAGGTGCGGAAAAACTCACCAAAGATACGTCTGTCGAGGGCGTGCAGCAGTTCGGGCTCCGCCAGACCAGAACGGAAGGCGTGCTCCTCCTGGACTTCACCCTGGCTGGTCCACAGGCGTAGCGAAATCAGCCAGAAGTTACAGCTTTCCGGTATGCGCGGAGAGGCGACGCTGCGGGCTATCATCATCAGATGATTGTCTTTGATCATATGCCACTGTTCGTCCAGCGACATCATGCTGCGCGCGCTCCGATCCCGCTCCTGCTGCGGTTCGTACACCGTCACGATGCCGCGACCGCTGTTTTTCGAGGCATAACAGGCAATATCCGCCTGCGACATCACTTCTGACGCCTGGTTATTATGCTCATCAATCAGCGTGATCCCTGCGCTGGCGCCAATCCGGTGCAGGCGACCTTCCCACATAAAGTGATAGTCATTGATGGTATGGATCAAACGACCGGTGATATAGCGCGCGCTCTCAATATTGCAGTCCGGCAGCAGCAGCCCAAACTCGTCACCGCCCAGGCGCGCCAGCACGTCGCTGGAGCGAAGCATGGTTAGCATCATGGAAGAGAGTTCCCGCAGCAGGGCATCTCCCGCCGCATGGCCTGCGCTATCATTGACGGCTTTGAAGCGGTCCAGATCGATAAAGACCAGCGCATGACGCTGACGCGTCTCGCGAACGGTTTGCAGAAGCCGTTTGAGATGGTTTTCGAAGCTGACCCGATTTGCCAGGTGGGTGAGGGCATCGTGCGACGCGCTGTAGCTTAGCTGACGCAGCATTTTGCGCGACTCGGTGACGTCCTGAATAACGATCACCGAGCCAATACTGTGCCCATCAAGGGTACTGAGTGGCGTAATGCTGTAGTGAATATCAAACGATCCGCCGGTGCGGCAGTTCAGCACTACATCCTGGTCGATATCGGAGCGTGACATATCGCCGCTGTGGATATTCTCCATCAGCGGGCCCCGTTCCCCAAAGGTGATGTGTAACACCTTCAGGATAGGCTGGCCGATGGCCTCGGTCTGCAGCCAGCCGCTCATCTTCTCGGCGACCGGGTTCATAAAGGTGACGTTCATGTCGATATCGGTACAGAGCACCGCTTCGCCGATGGAGTCGAGCGTGATGTGCAGACGCTCTTTTTCCTGAAACAGCGCTTCGTTAAGCTCCTTCACCTCGGTCATGTCCATATTGATGCCGAGCAAACGTTCGACTTCACCCTCTTTATTCAGCACCCGGTTGGCCAGGGAGCGTATATGGCGCACGCCTTCCTTCACGCGGATACGGAATTCAAGCTTAAACGGCAGACGCGAAACCAGTGAATCCCGCAGTACCTGCTCCGCATGGGCGCGATCTTCAGGCAATATTCTTTCGTGCCAGAGCTGCCAGGTGGGCTTGATGTGCGGCGGAATTTCATACAGCTCAAACATCCGCTTATCCCAGCTGATGATGTCTGGCTCCAGATCCCACTCCCAGATGCCGATGCCGCCCGCTTCGTTGGCCAGCGTAATGCGCTCCATCAGCCGTTTATTGACCCACTCGGTCTGCTTCAGGTCGTTAATGTCTTCAATCTGGGCGATAAAATAGAGCGGCGAGCCATCGGCATGGCGCACGACGGAGACGGCCAAAAGTGCCCAGACGACCTCTCCGTTGCGCGTGTAATAGCGCTTTTCAAGGGTGTAGGTGTTGATCTCGCCGTTGACCAGCTGTTCCAGCTGTTCCAGGTCGGTATGCAAATCTTCCGGCCAGGTGAGCTGCTGGAAGGTGAGCGACTGTAGCTCGGTCTGGCTGTAACCGAGGAAATTGCACAGCGCCTTGTTGGCCTGAAGCCACTGGCCCTCCATGCTGACTAACGCCATACCGATGGCGGAATACTCCATTGCATTACGAAAGCGCTCTTCGCTCTCGGTGATGTGTTTGCGTTCGGCACGGAAGGCATACATCACCATGGTCATCACGTTAGCGGGGAGGAGGAGCATCAGGAACGGCAGCCACGGCGCGTTCATCATCGGCCCGGCATGTTGGGTGGTCAGCGCCGAAGGGTTATGGGCAATCATCAGTGAAACGACCATCACGGTAACCAGAAACACCATGAACGCTTCCATCCGCGGCAAGCGCACGGCGCTCCACATCAGCAGGACAATCACGCAGGTAAAGGGCCATGGCAGCCAGGTGATGGATGCCCAGCTGAGGGCCAGCGTTACGGCCATGGTAACCAGGGTTTCCAGCAGCAATCTCGGATCACGGTGGCGGAGCAGGTAATGGGATTTAAACAGCAGCCCCAGCGGCACCAGCGCCAGCGCGCCAATGGATTCAGATAGCACCCAGACGATGAAATTACGCAGCGGCTCAGGGCCGGGGATCAGAAGCGTCATCAGAATACCGCCCACCAGCGGCGGCACCAGCGCGCTGCCTATTGCCAGGCGGATCCAGTCGTTTAGATTTTGCAGCGGGTTGTACCACGGAAGCAGCTTGCGCAGTAACACGGCACCGATGATGGCCTCAATAACGTTTATTGCGGTGTAGGTGGGGTTTATCGACGCCCAGGAGAACAGCATCCACGAGGCCAGAATATTGCCAAATGAACAGGCCAGGGCTATCCCGGGCCACATTTTTCCTGCATGGCGGTAAAACGCCACCATCATAATGGCGGTAGGAAACCAGAGTGGCGCCAGCAGGGTACCGAAGCGGGTAAGCTCCAGCGAAAATAAGGTAAAGATAAAGGTGACCAGGCCCAGACAGACAAGTCGTAATAAAGGATGTGGGGTGGTAACCAAAACCCGCTGGTATTGTTTATTCATTACCGCTTTATCCAGAGACGCCATGCCGTCAGGAGAGAAGTGCGCACGAGTGAATTTGATAATTTGGTTTATGCTAGTACAAACAATTTACAATTCATATGGCGACTGCTCATAATTTGACATCATAGACTTATTAAATAGTTACTCGCTAAAAAATTCCTTTTAAACGCTGAAAAAACGTTCATTAAAATTTCTCTCAGGGATCAATGCGCCACTTTTCAGCCTGTCTCGCAGAACCTGCGCATTCGACTGGTATCACGCCCGCGAAATCCCTATAATTGCCGCGTTTGACGCTCCGGCGTCGTCCTTCCTTAACATCCAGGTTATTCAGGTCGCTAAATTTATGACTGATAAGTCTCATCAGTGCGTCATTATAGGCATCGCCGGCGCATCGGCTTCAGGTAAAAGTCTAATTGCCAGTACGCTTTATCGCGAACTGCGTGAACAGGTAGGTGATGAGCATATCGGCGTCATTCCCGAAGACAGCTACTACAAAGATCAATCCCATCTGTCGATGGAAGAACGTGTAAAAACCAACTACGACCACCCGAATGCGATGGATCACAGTTTACTGTTCCAGCATTTAGAAGCGCTTAAGAGCGGCCAGGCGATCGAACTGCCCGTTTACAGTTACGTAGAACACACCCGTACCCAGGAAACGATCCGCATCGAGCCGAAGAAGGTCATTATCCTTGAAGGCATCCTGCTCCTGACCGATGCCCGCCTGCGTGAATCCATGAACTTCTCCATCTTCGTCGATACCCCGCTGGATATCTGCCTGATGCGCCGCATCAAGCGTGACGTTAACGAGCGCGGCCGTTCGATGGACTCCGTCATGGCGCAATACCAGAAAACGGTCCGTCCGATGTTCCTGCAGTTTATTGAACCATCCAAACAATACGCCGATATCATCGTGCCTCGCGGGGGCAAAAACCGCATTGCTATTGATATCTTAAAAGCGAAAATCAGCCAGTTTTTTGAATAAGCCGCGCGAATTGTGTACCGTTCAGAGATAACCTGGTTTTACCCTGAGCGTTCAACGGCTCAGGGTACGATGCATGAAAGGAGAAAGTACCATGCGTCTTTGCGATCGTGATATTGAAGCCTGGCTGGATGAAGGCCGCTTGTCTATTACCCCACGTCCCCCCGTGGAGCGTATCAATGGGGTGACCGTTGATGTACGGTTGGGGAATAAATTCCGCACCTTTAGCGGTCATACCGCGCCGTTCATCGACCTCAGCGGGCCGAAGGATGAAGTCAGCGCCGCGCTCGATCGCGTCATGAGTGATGAAATCATCATTGACGAAGGCGAAGCTTTTTATCTGCACCCGGGTGAACTGGCGCTGGCGGTGACGTATGAATCCGTGACCCTGCCTGCGGATCTCGTCGGCTGGCTTGATGGCCGTTCTTCTCTGGCCCGCCTGGGGTTGATGGTTCACGTGACCGCGCACCGTATCGACCCAGGCTGGTCCGGCCGTATCGTGCTGGAGTTCTTCAATGCCGGTAAACTGCCGCTGGCGCTGCGCCCCGGAATGATGATCGGTGCGTTAAGCTTTGAACCGCTGACAGGCCCGGCAGACAGGCCTTATAACCGCCGCCAGGACGCAAAATACCGCGACCAGCAGGGTGCGGTTGCCAGCCGTATTGATAAAGACTGATCGTTAAGTCCATTGAGGATGCCATGAGAAGAGTTCTGACAACGCTGATGATTTTGCTGGTAGTGCTGGTTGCTGGCCTTTCGGCGTTGGTTCTGCTGGTTAACCCGAATGATTTCCGCGCTTACATGGTGCGGCAGGTCGAGGCACGCAGTGGTTACCAACTGAATCTTGACGGGCCGCTGCGCTGGCACGTCTGGCCGCAGCTCAGCATTCTCTCTGGCCGCATGTCGTTAACCGCGCCGGGCGCGGCACAGCCGCTGGTCTCTGCGGACAACATGCGTCTCGATGTGGCGCTGATCCCCCTCATCTCCCATCAGCTGCAGGTTAATCAGGTGATGCTGAAGGGCGCGGTCATTCAGCTTACCCCGCAGACCGAAGCCGTGCGCGACGCGAATGCGCCGGTTGCGCCGCGCGAGAATACCTTACCGGATGAACCGTCCGATACGGGCTGGTCCTTTGATATAGGCAAACTGAAAGTGGCCGATAGCGTGCTGGTGTTCCAGCATGAGGATCAGGAGCAGGTCACCGTTCGCAACATCAACCTGCAGATGGAACAGGATGAACACCATCTTGCGTCGCTGGAATTTAGCGGACGGGTAAACCGCGACCAGCGCGATCTGTCCCTCTCGTTGAATGCAAACGTGAATGCGTCGGACTACCCGCATCAGCTGACGGCCGACATCCAGCAGCTTAGCTGGCAGCTGACGGGAGCGGATCTCCCTACCCAGGGGATCGCCGGGCAGGGGACGCTGCAGGCCGTATGGCGCGAAGAGCAAAAACAGCTGGCGCTGGAAAACCTTAATCTGCAGGCCAACGACAGCAGCCTGAAAGGTCAGGCGAGCGTCACGCTCGACGATAAGCCGAAGTGGGTGCTGAACCTGCAGTTTGACAAGCTCAACCTGGAGAACATCCTGCCACCGGTGCCGGCAAGCGCAACGGACAGCGATGCCGTGCAGACGGGGCAAAGCCAGTCACCGGTGTCGCGTCCGGTTATCTCATCCAACCTTGAACAGCCTGACTATAACGTGCTGCGCGGCTTCACGGCGGATATTCTGCTGAAAGCCAACAGCGTGCGCTGGCGCGGTATTGATTTTACCGACGTGAACGGCCAGATGTTCAACCACAACGGGTTGCTGGTTATTTCAGAACTGAGCGGCAAAATGGGGGCGGGTCACCTGTCACTTCCGGGTACGCTGGACGTGCGTAAGGACGTTGCCAGCGCTGAATTCCAGCCGCGTCTCGACAACGTTGAGATTGGCAGCATCCTCAAAGCCTTTAACTATCCGATATCCCTGACGGGTCAGCTGACGCTGGCGGGCGATTTCTCAGGCACCAAAATTGATGCCAACGCCTTCCGCCGTGAGTGGCAGGGCGAGGCGCATGTTGACCTGAAAGATTCGCGAATGGAAGGGCTCAACTTCCAGCAGTTGGTTCAGCAGGCGGTGGAGCGCAGCAGCGATGTTAAAGCCCAGGAAAACTACGACAGCGCAACTCGCCTCGACAGCTTCACCACTGACCTGACGCTGGATAACGGGGTGCTGACGCTGGCCGGGATGCAGGGAACTTCATCTATGCTGTCGTTAACCGGAGAAGGCTCGCTGGATCTCGTCAAAGAGACGGCGGACACGCGCTTTAACGTCCGGGTGCTTTCCGGCTGGCAGGGCGAAAGCAAGCTGATTGACTTCCTCAAAGAGACGCCGGTTCCGCTTAGCGTATACGGCAAATGGCAGGCGCTGAACTACAGCCTTCAGGTAGATCAGATCCTGCGTAAGCATCTGCAGGATGAAGCGAAGCGTCGGCTCAACAGCTGGGCGGATCGTAATAAAGATTCCCAGAACGGCAAGGATGTGAAGAAGCTGCTGGATAAGCTTTGACGGCGGTGCGGCCTGATGCCCTCACCCGGACCCTCTCCACGGGAGAGGGAGCAAACACCAAAACGGCAACGGGGTTGCCGTTTTGGTTTACCTAAACCTCAAAATCCAGCTCTTCCTCATCCCGCAGTGGAATTAGCTGCACTTTCTGCACGCGATGGTTTTCAATCTGCAGGGTTTTAAGCAGATAGTCGCCCACCTGAACCTCTTCTCCCGGCTGCGGGATGCGCTGCAAATACTCCATCAGCAGACCGGCAATGGTGTGGTATTCCCGTTTTTCATCCAGCGGTAGCGGCACGTACTGCACAAGGTCTTCCAGCGGCATGTGGCCGTTGGCCGTCCACGAGCCGTCAGCGTTTTTCTGAATGTCGTGGCGGGCATCAATCTCATCCACCTCGTTTGGCAGATTACCGGCGATGGTTTCCATTACGTCACTGAGCGTGACCAGCCCTTCCACCGAACCAAATTCATCCACCACAAACGCGAAGTGGGTGCGCGCGTTGCGGAACTGCTCCAGCGCGGAGAGCAGCGGAAGCGCTTCCGGGAAGACCAGCGGCTGGCGTACCAGCGCGCGCAGGTTGAGCGGCTCGCCGTGTAGCTGCTGCTGGAGCAGGTCAATCACGTGTACCACCCCCAGCAGCTCCTCTTCCTCTTCACCGCCGGTGACCACCACGCGGGTGTGCTGGTTTTTATCCAGCAGGGCGCGGATCTGCTCTTCCGGTGCCGTGAGGTCAATATGCTCAATGTCATGCCGGGAGGTCATGATGCTGCTGACCGTGCGCTGATTCAGGTTGAGCACGCGCTCGATCATCAGCCGCTCCTGCGGGTTAAAGATCTGCCCGTCGCTGTGATCGGCCAGCAGGGCAGAGGATTCGGCGTCCAGCTCGGCATCCTCTTTCCTGCCGCTCAACAGGCGCATCACGGTGTCGGCCGTGCGCTGGCGCAGGGTCTGATTCGCGGAGAGAAACCGGCGGCGGTTAAATATCGCCAGCTGGTTGAGCGCTTCGATCATGACTGAGAAGCCAATGGCGGCGTACAGGTAGCCTTTCGGAATGTGGAAGCCGAAACCGTCGGCGACCAGGCTAAAGCCAATCATCAGCAGGAAGCTGAGACAGAGGATCACGATTGTCGGGTGGCTGTTCACAAAGCGGGTCAGTGCTTTGCTCGCCATCACCATCAGCGTGATGGCGATAATTACCGCGGCCATCATGACGGCGAGATGCTCCACCATCCCGACGGCGGTAATCACCGAATCCAGGGAGAAGACTGCATCGAGCACCACAATTTGCGCCACCACCGGCCAGAATCTCGCCCCGCGTCGCTGGGTCGGGTTCTCGCTGTCCTTGCCTTCGAGCCGCTCGTTAAGCTCCACCGTGGCTTTGAACAGCAGGAACAGCCCGCCGAAGAGCATGATCAGGTCGCGCGCGCTAAAGCTCAGGCCGCGAACGGAGAACAGAGGCTGAGTGAGCGTGACCATCCAGGAGATAGAGGCCAGCAGCAGTAAACGCATCACCATCGCCAGCAGCAGACCCGTCACGCGCGCGCGGTCGCGCTGGGAAGGGGGCAGTTTTTCAGCGAGGATGGCGATAAACACCAGATTATCAATACCGAGCACTAATTCGATGACGACCAGCGTCACCAGCCCGGCCCAGATTGATGGATCGGCAATCCATTCCATAGTAATAGCAATACCTTCTGTTATATGACGAATGTCACACTTCGATCATGGATAAAGCTGGGAGAAAATGCAATGTCGGGCTGAGATTTCTCTTAATACGATGCGTAAAAAAGAGAGCAGTCTCAGATGAGTGTAAATAAGCAAAATACGTATATTTTATTATTTTGAGTGCTTTTTAGGATATATCGCAGATAATGGTTTTTACTCTCTTTTTGTCAATATAAAGAAAATCCTAAAAGGTCAAAACTTTGCTCTTAATATTAATCTTAAAAACAGATATTAGGACAGTTGTCTCCTTGCCTGCTATTAGGTTAGCTGCAACAATTCTCCCAGCATCAAATGTTAAATCTTGTTGTTGCTATTATTGTTTTGGTCTTCGGAATGGTCATTCATTATCCGTTGTGTATTTCAAGCGGCTGATATATTTCCAGAAGACCTTACTCAAGAGGGTGTCTATCCATAACACATTGTTTAGTCAGTGGATTGGTAACTGAAAGCCAAGGGCGGTAGCGTGCCTGAAAGCGTGTGAATCAGCCTCGATTATTCTGTCAATAGCCAATGGATGAATAAGCTTTTTTTAGGACTGATGCCAGTTATATTCTATTTGATTAACTGCATGCTGAAACCCAATACGTCTCAGGCTTATTTAAATTGCACAGGATAATTACTCTGCCAAAGTGATAAATAATCAATGATGAAATCCAAAATGAAATTGATGCCATTATTGGTGTCTGTGACCTTGATGAGTGGTTGCACGGTCTTTCCCGGCAGCAATATGTCAACAATGGGTAAGGATGTGATCAAGCAACAGGATGCCGATTTTGATCTCGACAAAATGGTGAATGTTTATCCACTTACGCCACGTCTGGTCGAACAATTACGTCCACGTCCGAATGTTGCCCAGCCGAATATGTCTCTGGACCAGGAAATTGCCTCCTATCAGTATCGCGTGGGGCCGGGCGACGTGATCAACGTGACCGTCTGGGACCACCCTGAACTGACCACGCCAGCGGGCCAGTACCGTAGCTCAAGCGACACCGGGAACTGGGTACAGTCAGATGGCACCATGTTCTATCCGTACATTGGTAAAGTACATGTCGCCGGGAAAACGCTTGCCGAGATCCGTAGTGATATTACCGGCCGCTTAGCGCAGTACATCGCCGACCCGCAGGTGGACGTTAATATCGCCGCATTCCGCTCGCAAAAAGCCTATATCTCCGGTCAGGTGAACAAATCCGGCCAGCAGGCCATCACCAACGTTCCGCTCACCGTTCTGGACGCCATTAACGCCGCGGGCGGCTTAACCGACGGCGCCGACTGGCGCAACGTGGTGCTGACCCACAACGGCAAAGAGCAGCGCATTTCGCTGCAGGCGCTGATGCAAAACGGCGACCTGACCCAGAACCGCCTGCTCTATCCGGGCGATATTCTCTACGTACCGCGCAACGACGATCTGAAAGTCTTCGTGATGGGTGAAGTGAAGAAACAGAGCACTCTCAAAATGGACTTCAGCGGCATGACCCTGACCGAAGCGCTGGGCAATGCTGAAGGTATCGATCTGACCACCTCTAACGCGACCGGTATCTTCGTCATCCGTCCGCTGAAGGGTGAAGGCAGTGCGAAGGGCAAGATTGCCAACATCTACCAGTTGGATATGTCCGATGCGACGTCTCTGGTGATGGCGACGGAGTTCCGTCTCCAGCCATACGATGTGGTTTACGTCACCACCGCGCCGGTTGCCCGCTGGAACCGTCTGATCAACCAGTTGCTGCCAACCATCAGTGGCGTTCGCTACATGACGGATACGGCGCGCGACATTCATACCTGGTAATCCGCGATGTTTAACAAAATTCTGGTGGTATGCGTGGGGAACATTTGCCGTTCCCCCACGGCTGAACGGCTGTTGAAACAGTACCAGCCCGAGTTAACGGTCGAGTCCGCAGGGCTGGGCGCGCTGGTGGGCAAAGGTGCCGACGAGCGCGCCACGAGCGTGGCCCGCGATCACAACCTCTCTCTTGACGGGCATATCGCCCGCCAGGTCACCGGCCGCATGTGCCGGGAGTATGACCTGATTCTGGCAATGGAAAAACGCCATATTCATGCGCTATGCGATATCGCTCCGGAGATGCGCGGCAAGGTGATGCTGTTTGGTCACTGGGACAACGAACGCGAAATCCCCGATCCGTATCGCAAGAGCCATGAAGCCTTCGAGGCGGTTTACACCTTACTTGACCAGTCTGCCCAACAGTGGGCGCAGGCACTGAAAGCTCAGCAGGGATAACAATGACAGAAAAAACAAGACCTTCTGCCGCCCCGACTTCGGGCAGTGATGAAATTGATATTGGTCGCCTGGTCGGCACGGTTATCGAGGCAAAGTGGTGGGTGCTTGGCATTACTGCCGTGTTTGCCGCAGCGGCCGTCGTGTATACGCTGTTCGCCACACCTATCTACAGCGCCGACGCGCTGGTGCAGATCGAGCAGAATACCGGCAACTCGCTGGTGCAGGATATCGGCTCCGCGCTGGCGAACAAACCGCCAGCATCCGACGCTGAAATTCAGCTGATCCAGTCGCGTCTGGTGCTGGGTAAAACGGTTCACGACCTCGGACTCGACATCTCCGTCACCAAAAATACGTTCCCGATCTTCGGTGCCGGCTGGGACCGTCTGATGGGGCGCAGCAATGACACCGTAAAGGTCACTGACTTTGTGCTGCCGAAAGGGGCGGGGGATCAAACCTTTACCCTGACGGTGCTGGGCCCGAAACAGTATCAGCTGACCAGCGATGCGGGCTTTAGCGCACGCGGCGAAGTGGGGCAGATGCTGAACAAAGACGGCGTTAGCATGATGGTTAGCGCGATCCACGCCCAGGAGGGCGGTGAATTCACCGTCACCAAATTCTCCACGCTGGGGATGATCAACAATCTGCAGAACAACCTGACCGTCACCGAAAATGGTAAGGACACCGGCGTGCTGAGCATGACCTTTACCGGTGAAGATAAGGATCAAATTCGCGACATCCTGAACAGCATAACCCGCAACTACCTTGAGCAGAACGTCGAGCGCAAGTCGGCGGAAGCGGCGAAAAGCCTGGCGTTCCTCGCTAAACAGCTCCCGGAAGTGCGTGCCCGTCTGGACGATGCCGAGAACAAGCTGAACGCCTACCGTCAGGATAAAGACTCCGTCGACCTGCCGCTGGAGGCGAAATCGGTTCTCGACTCGATGGTGAATATTGATGCGCAGCTCAACGAGCTGACCTTCAAAGAGGCAGAGATTTCCAAGCTTTACACCAAACGCCACCCGGCCTACCGCACGCTGCTGGAGAAGCGCCGCACTCTCGAAGAGGAGAAGGCGAAGCTGAACGACCGCGTGACCGCGATGCCGAAAACGCAGCAGGAGATCGTGCGTCTGACCCGCGACGTGGAATCCGGACAACAGGTTTACATGCAGCTGCTGAACAAACAGCAGGAGCTGAAAATCACCGAGGCCAGCACCGTGGGTGACGTGCGTATCGTCGACCCGGCCATTACCCAGCCTGGCGTGCTGAAGCCGAAGAAAGCGCTGATTATTCTCGGCAGCATTATTCTTGGCCTGATGCTCTCTATCGTTGGCGTCCTGCTGCGCTCGCTGTTCAACCGCGGTATCGAAAGCCCGCAGGTGCTGGAAGAGAGTGGTATCAACGTCTATGCCAGCATTCCGCTGTCTGAGTGGCAAAAATCCCGTGACAGCGTCAAGACCATCAAGGGCGTTAAGCGTTACAAACAGAGCCAGCTGCTGGCCGTGGGTAACCCAACCGACCTGGCGATTGAAGCGATCCGCAGCCTGCGTACCAGTCTGCACTTCGCCATGATGCAGGCTAAAAACAACGTCCTGATGTTAACCGGCGTCAGCCCGTCTATCGGTAAGACTTTTGTCTGTGCCAACCTGGCGGCCGTGGTGAGCCAGACCAACAAGCGCGTTCTGCTGATCGACTGCGATATGCGTAAGGGTTATACCCACGAACTGCTGGGCACCAACAACGTGAACGGTCTGTCGGAAATCCTGCTGGGTCAGGGAGAGATTAGCCAGAGCGCCAAGCCGACCTCGATTCCGAGATTCGACCTGATCCCGCGTGGTCAGGTGCCGCCGAACCCGTCTGAACTGCTGATGAGCGAACGCTTCACCCAGTTGATTGAGTGGGCGAGCAAAAACTATGACCTGGTGCTGATCGATACGCCGCCAATTCTGGCCGTGACCGATGCCGCCGTGGTTGGCCGTCATGCGGGTACCACGCTGATGGTGGCGCGCTATGCGGTGAATACCCTGAAGGAAGTGGAAACCAGCCTGAGCCGCTTCGAGCAGAACGGCATTGAGGTGAAAGGGGTCATCCTGAACTCCATCTTCCGTCGTGCGACCGGGTACCAGGATTACGGTTATTACGAGTACGAATACAAGTCTGACAGCAAATAACAAAACACCCCCCCTCACCCTAACCCTCACCCCAGAGGGGAGAGGGAACTGTCCGGTGCCGCCTTTCACCCTCTCCCCTCAGGGGGAGAGGGCCGGGGTGAGGGGTAGGAGGAAAAGATGACCACACAACGCCCTTTAGTTTCTATCTATATGCCGACATGGAACCGTCAGCAGCTGGCGATCCGCGCTATTAAGTCAGTCTTACGTCAGGATTACGATAACTGGGAACTGATCATCGTTGATGACTGTTCTTCCTCGTATGAACAGCTGCAAAAATTTGTCACCGAACTCAACGATCCGCGCGTGATGTATACCCATAACCCGATTAACTCCGGGGCGTGCGCGGTGCGTAATCAGGCGATTATGCAGGCCAAAGGGCAGTATCTGACCGGCATCGACGATGACGACGAATGGACGCCGAACCGCCTGTCCGTCTTCCTTTCGCATAAAGAGCAGCTGGTCACGCACGCTTTTCTGTATGCCAACGACTATGTCTGCCAGGGCGAGGTTTACTCGCAGCCCGCGAGCCTGCCGCTGTACCCGAAATCACCGTACTCTCGTCGCCTGTTCTACAAGCGCAACATTATCGGTAATCAGGTCTTTACCTGGGCGTGGCGCTTTAAGGAGTGCCTGTTCGATACCGAACTGAAGGCCGCGCAGGATTACGACATCTTCTTGCGGATGGTGGTGGAGTACGGCGAGCCGTGGAAAGTGGAAGAGGCCACGCAGATCCTGCACATCAACCACGGGGAGATGCAGATCACCTCCTCACCGAAGAAGTTTTCAGGCTACTTCCATTTTTACCGCAAGCACAAGGACAAGTTTGACCGTGCCAGCCGCAAGTATCAGCTCTTTACCCTGTATCAGATCCGCAATAAGCGCATGAACTGGCGCACGCTGCTGACGCTGCTGTCGGTGCGTAACGGCAAGCGTCTGGCTGACGGGCTTCGGGGGAAATAATGTTTCTGGAAGATTGCCGCGCAAACAGCTGGAGCCTGCGCCCGTGCTGCATGGTTCTGGCGTACCGCATCGCGCACTTTTGCTCGGTGTGGCGCAAGAAAAACGTACTGAACAATATCTGGGCGGCACCGATTCTGGTGCTGTACCGCATCATCACCGAATGCTTTTTTGGCTATGAAATCCAGGCCGCTGCCACCATTGGCCGCCGCTTTACCATCCACCACGGCTATGCGGTGGTGATCAACAAGTTCGTGGTTGCGGGCGATGATTTCACCATTCGCCACGGGGTGACGATCGGCAACCGCGGGCCGGACAGCCTGGCCTGCCCGGTGATCGGCAATAACGTCGAGCTGGGGGCGAACGTGGTGATGATTGGCGACATTACGATTGGTAACAACGTGACGATCGGGGCGGGCAGCGTGGTGCTGGACAACATCCCCGATAACGCGCTGGTGGTGGGAGAGAAAGCCCGCGTGAAGGTGATTAAATGAACATTCTGCAATTTAACGTACGCCTCGCAGAAGGCGGAGCGGCAGGCGTGGCGCTGGATCTGCACCAGCGTGCCCTGCAAAAAGGACTTCAATCCCGGTTTATTTACGGCTACGGCAAAGGCGGCAAGAAAAGCGTCAGCCATGATAACTTCCCGCAGGTGCACAAGCACACGCCGCGTCTGACCTCTGTTGCCAACATTGCGCTGTTCCGCCTGTTTAACCGCGATCTGTTTGGCAACCTGAACAGTCTATATCGCACCGTGACCCGCACTACCGGCCCGGTTGTGCTGCATTTTCACGTGCTACACAGCTACTGGCTGAATCTGGAAGAGGTGGTGGCGTTTTGTCAGAAGGTGCAGGCCCACAAGCCCGACACCCGCTTCGTCTGGACGCTGCACGATCACTGGAGCGTAACCGGACGCTGCGCGTTTACCGACGGCTGCGAAGGCTGGAAAGATAGCTGCCAGAAATGCCCGACGTTGAGCAACTATCCGCCGGTGAAGGTGGATCGCGCGCATCAGCTGGTAGACGGAAAGCGTCAGTTGTTCCGCGACATGCTTTCGCTCGGCTGCACGTTTATCTCCCCGAGCCAGCACGTGGCCGACGCCTTCAACAGCCTGTATGGGGCAGGGCGCTGTCAGATTATCAACAACGGTATCGACGTGGCGACGGAAGCCATCCTGGCCGAGCTGACGCCGGTGGCGGAAACCGCGGGCAAACCGAAAATTGCCATCGTTGCGCACGATCTGCGCTACGACGGCAAAACCAACCAGCAGCTGGTGCGCGACATGATGGCGCTCGGCGACAAAATTGAACTGCATACCTTTGGCAAATTCTCGCCGTTCGAAGGCGCTAACGTGGTGAATCACGGGTTTGAAACCGACAAGCGCAAGCTGATGAGCGCCCTGAATGGTATGGACGCGCTGGTGTTCAGCTCTCGCGTTGATAATTACCCGCTGATCCTCTGCGAGGCGCTCTCCATCGGCGTGCCGGTGATTGCCACCCACAGCGATGCAGCGCGCGAAGTGCTGGAAAAATCGGGCGGAAAAACCTTCGCCGCGCACGAGGTCCTGCCTCTGGTGCAACTGCCGAAGGCGCAGATCGCCGAGGCCGTTTTTGGCACTGACCTGGAATCGTTCCGCAACCGCAGCCGCAAGGCCTACAGTGGACAACAGATGCTGGAGGAGTATGTCTCGTTCTATCAGAATCTGTAGTTATCTGCTGCTGCCGCTGATCTACCTGCTGGTCAACGTCAAAATTGCCCAGCTCGGCGAAAGCTTCCCGATAACCATCGTGACTTTTTTGCCCGTTCTGCTTCTGCTGTATGTCGATAAAATCAACCTGAAGAAGCTGATGATTGCTCTGGGGCTGGGCACGGGTCTGACGCTGTTTAACTACATCTTTGGCCAGTCGCTGGATGCCAGTAAATACGTCACTTCAACCATGCTGTTTGTTTATATCGTTATTATTATTGGCATGGTCTGGAGTATTCGCTTCAAAACTATTTCACCGCACAATTATCGGAAAATCCTCAGGTTCTTTTATATTGCCGTTGCGTTAATTGTTGTGCTTGCGGCAATGGAGATGGCGCAAATTATTCTCACGGGCGGCAGCAGCCTGATGGAGATAATTTCGAAATATCTCATTTACAGTAACAGCTATGTACTGAACTTCATTAAGTTTGGAGGGAAGCGTACAACGGCGCTCTATTTTGAACCGGCGTTTTTCGCTCTGGCGTTAATCTCAATTTGGCTCAGCATCAAACAGTTTGGTATCAAAACGCCTAAGACCGATGCTATGATTCTTGCAGGAATCGTTCTGTCTGGATCGTTCTCAGGGGTAATGACATTTATCCTGTTTTACCTGCTGGAGTGGGCGTTCCAGTACCTGAACAAAGATGCGATTAAGAAAAAACTGCCGCTGGCGATAATCTCTCTGACGGTATTTTTAGTAGGCGTCATATTCGCGTTTCCGTACATTTCAGAACGTCTGGGTGATTTGGGAACGGAAGGGTCATCGTCCTATTATCGCATCATTGGTCCGCTGGTGATGGTGGGTTATTCCTTAACCCATATCGATGGTGTAGTAAGATTCGGCTCACTTTACGAATATGTTGCATCATTCGGAATCTTTAACGGTGCGGATGTCGGTAAAACCATAGACAATGGTCTGTATCTGTTAATTATTTATTTTTCATGGTTCGCCGTACTGTTGACGCTGTGGTATCTGTTTAAAGTTTTCAAAATGATGATCAACGCGTTTGGTGATAACCAGAACTTCCGCGTGCAGCTTTATCTTTTTACGCCGGTGTCGCTGTTTTTTACCGGGTCAATATTTAGCCCGGAATATGCTTTCTTGATTGTCTGTCCGTTTATTTTGCGTAAGGCGCTTAATATTACGAACGTATGACGAAATGAGGTGATTTATGTTTCTTAGCGTCATTACTGTCGCTTTTCGTAATTACGAAGGGGTGGTAAAAACCTGGCGCTCGCTGCGCAACCTGGCGCGCGATCCAAGCCTCACCTTTGAGTGGATCGTGGTCGACGGCGGCTCGAACGATGGCACGGCGGAGTTTCTGGAAAAACTCAACGGTGAATTCAACTTACGCTACATCAGCGAGAAAGATAAAGGCATCTACGATGCGATGAACAAGGGCATTACTATGGCCCAGGGCCGTTATGCCATCTTCCTCAACTCGGGCGATATTTTCCACGACGACGTGGCGCTGTTTGCTCGTCAGCTGGCGCGCCAGAAAGAGGATGCCATGTATATTGGCGATGCGCTGCTCGATTTTGGCGACGGGCATAAAGTCTGCCGCAGCGCCAAGCCAGGCTGGTATATCTACCACAGCCTGCCGGCCAGCCATCAGGCCATTTTCTTCCCGGTAAACGGTCTGAAAAAACAGCCTTACGATTTGCAGTACAAGGTGTCATCCGATTATGCGCTGGCCGCCAGCCTGTATAAATCAGGTTACCCGTTCCGTCGAATTAAAGGGCTGGTGTCTGAATTTTCGATGGGCGGCGTGTCAACGTCTAATAATCTGGAATTATGCCAGGATGCAAAAAAGGTGCAGCGTCAAATATTACGCGTGCCGGGATTCTGGGCGGAATTGTCTTATTTATTACGCCTGCGTACGACAGGTAAAACGAAAACCTTATATAACAAAGCCTGAATATAAGGAAGCGCAATGCAGGATTTAAAAGGTTTCTCCGTACCGAAAGGTTTTCGGGGCGGGAACGGTATTAAGGTACAGCTGTGGTGGGCGGTTCAGGCAACCTTATTTGCCTGGTCGCCGCAAATACTGTACCGCTGGCGAGCCTTTTTATTGCGCCTGTTTGGCGCAAAAATCGGAAAAAACGTAGTTATTCGACCTTCGGTAAAGATTACCTACCCCTGGAAATTAACCCTCGGGGATTACGCCTGGGTAGGGGATGACGCGGTGTTATATACCCTGGGCGAGATTAAGATTGGCGCAAATTCGGTGGTTTCACAGAAGTGTTATTTGTGCACCGGCAGCCACGACTTTATGAGCCCGCATTTTGATATTACCGCTTCGCCTATTGTGATCGGTGAAAAGTGCTGGCTGGCAACGGATGTTTTTGTTGCACCAGGTATTTCTGTTGGCGATGGCACGGTAGTCGGTGCCCGCAGCAGCGTTTTTAAATCGCTACCGGCAAATAAAGTTTGCCGTGGCAACCCCGCAGTGGTGATACGCGAACGCGTTGAAACTGATTAAATTCATAAGTAGAGGAATATAAACATGTCTAAAGTCGCTCTCATCACCGGCGTTACCGGGCAGGATGGTTCTTACCTGGCAGAACTGCTGCTGGAGAAAGGGTATGAAGTGCACGGTATTAAACGTCGTGCGTCTTCTTTCAACACCGAACGTGTGGATCACATCTATCAGGATCCTCACGCGGCAAACCCGAAATTCCACCTGCACTACGGCGACCTGACCGATACCTCCAACCTGACCCGTATCCTGCAGGAAGTACAGCCGGATGAAGTGTACAACCTGGGGGCGATGAGCCACGTAGCGGTCTCCTTCGAGTCCCCGGAATACACCGCTGACGTTGACGCCATGGGTACCCTGCGTCTGCTGGAAGCGATTCGCTTCCTCGGTCTTGAGAAGAAAACTCGCTTCTACCAGGCATCTACCTCCGAGCTGTACGGCCTGGTGCAGGAAATTCCACAGAAAGAGACCACGCCGTTCTACCCGCGTTCCCCGTACGCTGTGGCGAAACTGTACGCTTACTGGATCACCGTGAACTACCGTGAATCCTACGGTATGTACGCCTGTAACGGCATTCTGTTCAACCACGAATCCCCGCGCCGCGGCGAAACCTTCGTGACCCGTAAAATCACCCGCGCGATCGCCAACATTGCTCAGGGTCTGGAATCTTGCCTGCACCTCGGCAACATGGACTCCCTGCGTGACTGGGGCCATGCCAAAGACTACGTGAAAATGCAGTGGATGATGCTGCAGCAGGAACAGCCAGAAGACTTCGTTATCGCGACCGGCGTGCAGTACTCCGTGCGTCAGTTCGTTGAGATGGCTGCGGCGCAGCTGGGCATCAAACTGCGCTTCGAAGGCACCGGCGTGGAAGAGAAGGGTATCGTTGTGTCCGTGACCGGCCACGACGCGCCGGGCGTGAAGCCAGGCGACGTAATTGTGCAGGTTGACCCGCGTTACTTCCGTCCTGCTGAAGTAGAAACCCTGCTGGGCGACCCAACCAAAGCGCACGAGAAGCTGGGCTGGAAACCAGAAACCACTCTGCAGGAGATGGTATCCGAGATGGTGGCCAAAGATCTTGAAGCAGCGAAAAAACACTCCCTGCTCAAGTCTCATGGCTACGAGGTTGCCATCGCGCTGGAGTCCTGAGAATGACAAAACAACGTATTTTTGTCGCCGGTCATCGCGGAATGGTGGGTTCCGCGATTGTCCGCCAGCTGGCACAGCGCGGTGACGTAGAAGTGATTGTCCGCACCCGTGACGAGCTGAACCTGCTCGACAGCCGTGCGGTACAGGACTTCTTTGCCAACGAACGCATTGACCAGGTGTATCTGGCGGCGGCGAAGGTGGGCGGCATTGTCGCTAACAACACCTACCCGGCGGATTTCATCTACGAGAACATGATGATCGAGAGCAACATCATTCACGCGGCGCATCTGCACAACGTGAACAAGCTGCTGTTCCTCGGTTCATCCTGTATCTACCCGAAGATGGCGAAGCAGCCGATCGCCGAAAGTGAGTTGCTGCAAGGCACGCTGGAAGCGACTAACGAGCCCTACGCGATTGCCAAAATTGCCGGGATCAAGCTGTGCGAGTCCTACAACCGTCAGTACAACCGCGACTATCGCTCGGTGATGCCGACTAACCTGTACGGACCGCACGACAACTTCCACCCGAGCAACTCGCACGTGATCCCGGCGCTGCTGCGTCGCTTCCACGAGGCGACTGCCGAAAACGCCCCGGACGTGGTGGTGTGGGGCAGCGGAACGCCAATGCGCGAGTTCCTGCACGTGGACGACATGGCGGCTGCCAGCATTCACGTGATGGAGCTGGATCGCGAGGTGTGGCAGGAAAACACCGAGCCGATGCTGTCGCACATTAACGTGGGTACCGGCGTGGACTGCACCATTCGCGAGCTGGCGCAGACCATCGCGCAGGTGGTGGGCTACAAGGGCCGCGTGGTGTTTGACGCGACCAAACCGGACGGCACGCCGCGCAAGCTGCTGGACGTGACCCGTCTGCATCAGCTGGGCTGGTATCACGAGGTCTCACTGGAGCAGGGGCTGGCCAGCACCTACCAGTGGTTCCTGGAAAACCAGCACCGCTTCCGGGGGTAATGATGTTTTTAAGTCAGGAAGATTTTGCCACGGTAGTGCGTTCCACTCCGCTCATCTCGATTGATTTGATCGTGGAGAACGAACGCGGCGAGTTCTTGCTGGGGAAACGAACCAATCGTCCTGCACAGGGCTTCTGGTTCGTGCCCGGCGGGCGCGTGCAGAAGGATGAGACGCTGGTTGATGCGTTTGAGCGTCTCACTCTGGCGGAGCTGGGCCTGCAGCTGCCGATGGCAGCGGGCCAGTTTTACGGGGTCTGGCAGCACTTCTATGACGATAACTTTTCAGGCACCGGGTTCTCCACGCACTACATCGTGCTGGGGTTCCGCCTGAAGGTGAGTGAGGCAGACCTGCGTCTGCCTGATTCTCAGCATGACGATTACCGCTGGCTAACGCCAGAGGCGCTGCTGGCAAGCGACAACGTCCATGACAACAGTCGGGCGTACTTCCTCGCGGAACGTCAGGCCGAGGTGCCAGGACTATGAAAATCCTCGTCTACGGAATTAACTACTCGCCGGAATTAACCGGTATCGGGAAATACACCGGCGAGATGGTGGAGTGGATGGCGAGCCAGGGACATGACGTGCGGGTGATTACTGCCCCGCCGTACTACCCGGAGTGGAAGGTAGGCGAACGCTATTCCAGCTGGCGCTATCGCCGCGAAGAGGGGGCCGCGACCGTCTGGCGCTGCCCGCTCTACGTGCCGAAACAGCCCTCGACGCTGAAACGTTTAATTCATCTGGGCAGCTTTGCCCTCAGCAGTTTCTTCCCGCTGATGGCGCAGCGTCGCTGGAAGCCGGATCGCATTATCGGCGTGGTGCCCACACTGTTCTGCACGCCGGGCATGCGCCTGCTGGGAAAACTCTCCGGCGCGCGCACCCTGCTGCACATTCAGGATTATGAAGTGGACGCCATGCTCGGTCTGGGTATGGCCGGGAAAGGCAAGGGCGGCAAGGTGGCGAAGCTCGCCAGCGCCTTTGAGCGCAGCGGCCTGCATAACGTGGATTACGTTTCGACGATCTCTCGCTCGATGATGAACAAAGCGCAGGAGAAGGGCGTCCCGGCGGAGAAGGTGATCTTCTTCCCGAACTGGTCCGAAGTGGCGCGTTTTCGCGACGTGACGGAGCAAGAGGCTCAGGCACTGCGCGCCCGGCTCGGCTTGCCTGAAGACCAAAAAATCATTCTTTACTCAGGCAACATCGGCGAAAAGCAGGGGCTGGAGAGCGTTATTGAAGCGGCCCAACTGCTGATCGAACAGCCGTGGACGTTTGTGATTGTCGGACAGGGCGGGGGAAAAGCGCGGCTGGAGAAGATGGCCAGTGAACGCGGCCTGACCAACGTGAAGTTTTTCCCGCTGCAATCGTACGACGCGCTGCCCGCGCTGCTGAAAATGGCGGATTGCCATCTGGTCGTGCAAAAACGCGGCGCGGCGGATGCGGTGCTGCCGTCCAAGCTGACCAACATTCTGGCAGTGGGCGGTAACGCGGTGATTACGGCCGAAGCCGAAACTGAATTAGGCCAGCTGTGTGGCAGCTATCCGGGGATTGCCGTGTGCGTGGAGCCGGAATCGGTCCCGGCGCTGGTCACCGGCATTGAACAGGCACTCGCCATGCCAAAAGTGAACACGGTGGCACGTGAATATGCCGAACGCACGCTCGAGAAAGAGAACGTGCTGAGCCAATTTATTGCAGATATACGGGGATAAATCATGAGTCAAACCACTTTGTATCCGGTTGTGATGGCTGGTGGCTCTGGTAGCCGGTTGTGGCCGCTGTCCCGCGTGCTCTATCCAAAACAGTTCCTCTGCCTGAAAGGGGATCTCACCATGCTGCAGACGACGGTAAACCGTCTGCACGGCGTGGAGTGTGAAAGCCCGGTGGTGATTTGTAACGAACAGCACCGCTTTATCGTTGCCGAGCAGCTGCGCCAGCTGAACAAGCTCACGGAAAACATCATCCTGGAGCCTGCCGGACGTAATACCGCGCCCGCGATCGCCCTGGCGGCGCTGGCGGCAAAACGCAGCAGCCCTGACTGTGACCCGCTGATGCTGGTCCTGGCGGCAGATCACGTTATCCAGCAGGAAGACGCATTCCGCGACGCGGTGCGTGCCGCGATCCCTTACGCCGAGAGTGGCAAGCTGGTGACCTTCGGCATCGTGCCGGATCTGCCGGAAACCGGCTACGGTTACATCCGTCGCGGCAGCGTAACGCCGGGTGAGGGCGATAGCGTGGCGTTTGACGTGGCGCAGTTTGTCGAAAAACCGAATCTCGAAACCGCGCAGGCCTATGTCGCCAGCGGTGAATATTACTGGAACAGCGGGATGTTCCTGTTCCGCGCCGGACGCTATCTCGAAGAGCTGCGCAAATACCGCCCGGATATTCTGAACGCCTGCGAAAAAGCGATGGCGGTGGTAGACCCGGATCTCGACTTTATCCGCGTGGATGAAGAGGCGTTCCTCGCCTGCCCGGAAGAGTCTATCGATTACGCCGTGATGGAACGCACGGCTGACGCGGTGGTGGTACCGATGGATGCAGGCTGGAGCGACGTTGGCTCCTGGTCCTCCCTGTGGGAGATCAGCGCCCATACCCCGGAGGGTAACGTCCATCACGGCGATGTGATTAGCCACAAAACCGAAAACAGCTACGTTTACGCCGAGTCTGGCCTCGTCACCACCGTCGGGGTAAAGGATCTGGTGGTTGTCCAGACCAAAGACGCGGTGCTGATTGCCGACCGTAATGCCGTGCAGGACGTTAAAAAAGTGGTTGAGAAGATCAAGGCCGATGGCCGTCACGAACACCACATTCACCGTGAAGTGTACCGTCCGTGGGGCAAATATGACTCCATCGACGCGGGCGACCGCTATCAGGTGAAGCGCATCACCGTGAAGCCGGGCGAGGGGCTGTCGGTGCAGATGCACCATCACCGCGCTGAACACTGGGTGGTGGTGGCGGGTACGGCCAAAGTGACCATCGACGGCGAAGTGAAGCTGCTGGGTGAAAACGAGTCCATTTATATTCCGCTGGGCGCCACGCACTGTCTGGAAAACCCGGGGAAAATTCCTCTCGACTTAATTGAGGTGCGCTCCGGCTCGTATCTGGAAGAGGACGATATTGTACGCTTCCAGGATCGCTACGGGCGCGTGTAGCACGCCGCATCATGCCCGGCGGCGCTGCGCCTGCCGGGCCTACGAATGACAAAAATAAATTTGGCCATTAAGTGGTCAGGGCCAACTGTTGCCTGAAAAAGGGGTCATCATGGAAAAATTAACCTGTTTTAAAGCCTACGATATTCGCGGCAAGCTGGGCGAAGAGCTGAATGAAGACATCGCGTGGCGCATCGGTCGCGCGTACGGCGAATATTTAAAACCTAAGACCATCGTGCTGGGCGGCGACGTGCGTCTGACCAGTGAATCCCTGAAGCTGGCGCTGGCAAAAGGGCTGCAGGACGCGGGCGTGGACGTGCTGGACATCGGCCTGTCCGGTACCGAAGAGATCTATTTTGCCACCTTCCACCTCGGCGTGGACGGCGGTATCGAAGTAACGGCCAGCCACAACCCGATGGACTACAACGGCATGAAGCTGGTGCGCAAGGGCGCGCGCCCGATTAGCGGCGACACTGGTCTGCGCGACGTGCAGCGCCTCGCGGAAGCCAACGACTTCCCGCCGGTGAACGACGCGAAGCGCGGCAGCTACAAGCAGATTAACCTGCAGAAAGAGTACATCGACCACCTGCTGGGCTACATCAACGTGGCGAACCTCAAGCCGCTGAAGCTGGTCATCAACTCTGGTAACGGCGCGGCAGGCCCGGTTGTCGATGCGCTGGAAGCCCGCTTTAAGGCGCTGAACGTGCCGGTGACCTTCGTCAAGGTACACAACACGCCGGACGGTAACTTCCCGAACGGTATTCCTAACCCGCTGCTGCCGGAGTGCCGCGACGACACCCGTAACGCGGTGATTGAGCACGGTGCCGATATGGGCATCGCCTTCGACGGCGACTTCGACCGCTGCTTCCTGTTTGATGAGAAAGGGCAGTTTATCGAAGGCTACTACATCGTTGGCCTGCTGGCGGAAGCGTTCCTCGAGAAAAATCCGGGCGCGAAGATCATTCACGATCCGCGTCTTTCCTGGAACACCGTCGACGTGGTGAAGGCCGCGGGCGGCGAGCCGGTGATGTCTAAAACCGGCCATGCCTTCATCAAAGAGCGCATGCGCGAAGAAGACGCCATCTACGGCGGCGAGATGAGCGCGCACCACTATTTCCGTGATTTTGCCTACTGCGACAGCGGGATGATCCCGTGGCTGCTGGTGACCGAGCTGCTGTGCCTGAAGGGGCAGAGCCTGGGCGAGCTGGTGCGCGACCGCATGGCGGCCTTCCCGGCGAGCGGGGAGATCAACAGCAAGCTGGCGCAGCCGGCCGAGGCGATTGCCCGCGTAGAACAGCACTTTGCCATTCACGCGCTGGAGATTGACCGTACGGACGGCATCAGCATGGCGTTCCCGCAGTGGCGCTTTAACCTGCGTTCGTCCAACACCGAGCCGGTGGTGCGCCTGAACGTGGAATCCCGCGCTGATACGGCGCTGATGGAAGCCCGAACGAAGGACATTCTGGCGCTGTTGAATCAGTAACAATTGCCCCTCCCGGCGGGAGGGGGAACCGAATACAGGAACAACGATGACGAATCTAAAAAAACGCGAACGAGCGAGAACGAATGCATCGTTAATCTCTATGGTGCAGCGTTTTTCTGATATCACCATCATGGTCGGTGGATTGTGGGCGGTGTGTCGGATCAGCGGGCTGCCGTTCTTATATATGCATCTTCTGATGGCCCTGATTGCGCTGGTTGTGTTTCAGATGATCGGCGGGATGACCGATTTCTACCGCTCGTGGCGCGGCGTGAAAATGACCACCGAACTGATGCTGCTGCTGCAGAACTGGACCCTGAGCCTGATCTTCAGCGCCGGTCTGGTGGCGTTCAGCCATGATTTTGACAACCGCTTCGTGACCTATCTCTGCTGGTACCTGTTAACCAGCGTCGGCATGGTCGTGTGCCGTTCCCTGATCCGCTTTGGCGCGGGCTGGCTGCGTAACCGCGGCTATAACCGTCGTTTCGTCGCCGTGGCGGGTGATTTACCGGTCGGGAGAGTGCTGCTCGACAGCTTCCGCAAAGAGCCGTGGTTAGGGTTTGAAGTGGTGGGGATTTACCACGACGCGAAGCCGGGCGGCGTGCCTGCGGACTGGGCGGGCAATTACGCGCAGCTGATTGAAGACGCGAAGGCCGGAAAAATTCATAACGTCTATATCGCCATGCAGATGAAAGACGAAACCCGCATCAAGCAGTTGATGCGCGAGCTGGCGGACACCACCTGTTCGGTGATCCTGATCCCGGACGTGTTTACCTTCAACATTCTGCATTCCCGCATTGAAGAGGTGAACGGCGTGCCGGTAGTACCGCTGTACGACACGCCGCTGTCGGGTATTAACCGCGTGCTTAAGCGCGTGGAAGATATCGTACTCTCTTCGCTGATCTTACTGCTTATTTCACCGGTGCTGTGCTGCATCGCCCTGGCGGTGAAGCTGAGCTCTCCCGGCCCGGTTATCTTCCGTCAGACCCGCTACGGCATGGACGGTAAGCCGATCATGGTGTGGAAATTCCGCTCCATGAAGGTGATGGAGAACGACAAGGTGGTGACCCAGGCGACGCAGAACGATCCGCGCGTCACCCGCGTGGGGAACTTCCTGCGCCGCACTTCGCTTGACGAGCTGCCGCAGTTCATCAACGTCTTTACCGGCGGCATGTCGATTGTTGGTCCGCGTCCGCACGCGGTGGCGCATAACGAGCAGTACCGTTCGCTGATTGAAGGCTACATGCTGCGCCATAAGGTGAAACCGGGTATTACCGGCTGGGCGCAGATCAACGGCTGGCGCGGCGAGACCGACACGCTGGAAAAAATGGAAAAACGCATCGAATTCGATCTGGAGTACATCCGCGAGTGGAGCCTCTGGTTCGATATCAAGATTGTTTTTCTGACCATCTTCAAAGGTTTCGTGAACAAAGCGGCGTACTAAGATGAGCTTACGTGAAAAAACCATCAGCGGCGCCAAGTGGTCAGCGATGGCGACCATCGTCATCATTGGCCTCGGCCTGGTGCAGATGACGGTGCTGGCGCGCATTATCGATAACCACCAGTTCGGCCTGCTGACCGTCTCGCTGGTGATTATCGCGCTGGCCGACACGCTGTCTGACTTTGGTATCGCCAACTCGATTATCCAGCGTAAAGAGATTAGCCATCTCGAGCTGACCACGCTCTACTGGCTGAACGTGGGGCTGGGGATTTTCGTGTTTGTGCTGGTGTTCCTGCTGAGCGACACCATAGCCAGCGTGCTGCACAACCCGGATCTCGCCCCGCTGATGCGCACGCTGTCGTTTGCCTTTGTGGTGATCCCGCACGGGCAGCAGTTCCGTGCGCTGATGCAGAAAGAGCTGGAGTTCAACAAAATCGGCATGATTGAAACCAGCGCGGTGCTGGCGGGCTTTACCTTTACCGTGGTGAGCGCCCATTTCTGGCCGCTGGCGATGACCGCCATCCTCGGTTACCTGGTTAACTCTGCCGTGCGTACGCTGCTGTTCGGCTACTTTGGCCGCAAGATTTATCGTCCGGGGCTGCACTTCTCTCTCGCGTCCGTCTCGTCCAACCTGCGCTTTGGTGCGTGGCTGACGGCGGACAGCATTATTAACTATGTGAATACCAACCTCTCGACGCTGGTGCTGGCGCGCATCCTGGGCGCGAGCGTGGCGGGGGGCTACAACCTGGCCTATAACGTTGCGGTTGTTCCTCCTATGAAGCTGAACCCCATTATCACCCGCGTGCTATTCCCGGCGTTCGCCAAGATTCAGGACGACACCGAGAAGCTGCGCGTCAACTTCTACAAGCTGCTTTCCGTGGTGGGGATTATCAACTTCCCGGTGCTGCTGGGGCTGATGGTGGTTTCCAGCAACTTCGTGCCGCTGGTGTTTGGCGAGAAGTGGAACGGCATTATCCCGATCCTGCAGCTGTTGTGCGTGGTGGGGCTGCTGCGCTCCGTGGGCAATCCGATTGGTTCTCTGCTGATGGCGAAGGCGCGCGTGGATATCAGCTTTAAGTTCAACGTGTTCAAAACTTTCCTGTTTATTCCGGCGATTATCGTCGGCGGGCATATGGCGGGCGCCATCGGCGTCACGCTGGGCTTCCTGCTGGTGCAGATCGTCAATACCGTTCTGAGCTACTTCATCATGATCAAACCGGTGCTGGGCTCCAGCTACCGTCAGTACATCCTGAGCCTGTGGCTGCCGTTCTATCTCTCATTGCCGACCCTGGCGGTGAGCTACGGTCTGGGCATTATCCTCAGCGGGCATCTGCCGCTCGCCGCGCTGCTGGCGGTGCAGGTTGCCGCGGGCGCGCTGGCCTTTGGCGTGATGATTGTGCTGTCGCGCAACGCGCTGGTGGTAGAGATGAAGCGCCAGTTTTGCCGTAACGAAAAAATGAAAACGCTGCTTCGCGCAGGCTAGTTCTTTAAGAGGCCATTATGAAATTATTAATTCTTGGCAACCATACCTGCGGCAACCGTGGCGACAGCGCCATCCTGCGCGGTTTACTGGATGCAATTAACACCCTTAAGCCTGAGACCGAAGTGGACGTGATGAGCCGTTATCCGGTCAGCTCATCCTGGTTACTGAACCGCCCGGTGATGGGCGACCCGCTCTACAGCCAGATGAAACAGCACAACAACGCCGCGGGCGTGATGGGGCGCGTGAAGAAAGTGCTGCGCCGTCGCTACCAGCATCAGGTGCTGCTTTCCCGGGTGACCGATACCGGTAAACTGCGCAACATTGCTATCGCGCAGGGCTTTACGGACTTCGTACGTCTGCTGTCCGGCTATGACGCCATTATTCAGGTCGGCGGCTCGTTCTTCGTCGATCTCTACGGCGTGCCGCAGTTTGAGCATGCGCTGTGCACGTTCATGGCGAAAAAGCCGCTGTTTATGATCGGCCACAGCGTCGGGCCGTTCCAGGATCCGCAGTTTAACCAGCTGGCAAATTATGTGTTTGGCCACTGCGACGCGCTGATCCTGCGCGAATCGGTCAGCCTCGACATGATGAAGCGTAGCGAAATTGACACCTCTAAAGTTGAACACGGCGTGGATACCGCCTGGCTGGTGGATCACCAGGACGATAACTTCCAGCCGAGCTACGCGGTGCAGCACTGGCTCGACGTGACGGCGAAACAAAAAACCGTTGCGATTACCCTGCGTGAACTCGCCCCGTTCGATAAGCGTCTTGGCACCACCCAGGCAGCCTATGAGAAAGCGTTCGCCGACGTAGTGAACCGCGTACTGGACAGCGGTTATCAGGTGCTGGCGCTCTCAACCTGTACCGGTATCGACAGCTACAACAAAGATGACCGCATGGTGGCGCTGAACCTGCGCAACCTGGTGAACGACCCGTCCCGCTATCACGTGGTGATGGACGAGCTGAACGACCTGGAGATGGGCAAACTGCTCGCAGCCTGCGACCTGACGGTGGGTACCCGACTGCACTCGGCGATTATCTCCATGAACTTTGGCACGCCGGCCATCGCCATTAACTATGAGCACAAGTCCGCCGGGATTATGCAGCAGCTTGGCATGCCGGAGATGGCCGTGGATATTCGTCATCTGCTGGACGGATCGCTCGGTGCAATGGTGGGGGACACGCTGGGTCAACTGCCCGCGATCAATGAACGCCTGGCGGTGGCGGTGAAAGCCGAGCGCGAGAAGGGCATTGACATGGTGAAGTCGGTACTTGACCGCGTGCGGGAGGGGAAATGAAGGTTGGTTTCTTCTTGCTGAAATTTCCGCTGTCGTCTGAGACCTTTGTACTGAACCAAATCACCGCGTTTATCGATATGGGATATGACGTGGAGATCGTCGCCCTGCAAAAGGGCGACACCAAAAATACCCATGCGGCGTATGCCCAGTATGGGCTGGAGGCGAAGACCCGCTGGCTGCAGGACGAACCGGCCGGGAAGCTGAGCAAGCTGCGCTACCGGGCCAGCCAGACGTTACGCGGGATCCACCGCGCGTCGACGTGGCGCGCACTGAACGTTTCCCGCTATGGATCGGAATCTCGCAATTTAATTCTGTCGGCCATCTGCGGGCAAACGGCGCAGCCGTATCGTGCCGACGTGTTTATCGCCCACTTTGGACCGGCGGGGGTCACCGCCGCGAAACTGCGTGAGCTTGGCGTAATTGACGGCAAAATTGCGACCATCTTCCACGGTATCGACATTTCCAGCCGCGAGGTGCTGAACCACTACACGCCGGAGTATCAGGCGCTTTTCCGCCGCGGCGACATGATGCTGCCCATCAGCGACCTGTGGGCCGGTCGCCTGAAAAGCATGGGCTGTCCGGGGGAGAAAATTGCCGTGTCGCGTATGGGCGTCGATTTAACGCGCTTCACTCGCCGCCCGGTTAAGGTGCCGGGAAAACCGCTGCAGATCATCTCCGTAGCCCGTCTGACCGAGAAGAAAGGTCTGCACGTGGCCATCGAAGCCTGCCGACAGCTGAAGGCGCGCGGGGTGGCGTTCCACTATCGCATTCTCGGCATTGGTCCGTGGGAACGTCGTCTGCGCACGCTTATCGAACAGTATCAGCTGGACGATGTCGTGGAGATGCCGGGCTTCAAGCCGAGCCACGAGGTTAAAGCCATGCTTGATGAGGCGGACGTATTCCTGCTGCCTTCGGTAACGGGCGCCGATGGCGATATGGAAGGCATTCCGGTGGCGCTGATGGAGGCGATGGCCGTTGGGATCCCGGTGGTATCGACGCTGCACAGCGGGATCCCGGAGTTGATCAAATCTGATCATTCCGGCTGGCTGGTGCCGGAGAATAACGCGATGGCTCTTGCAGATCGATTGGCTGCCTTTAGCGACATCGACCAGCAGGCGCTGGAGCCCGTGCTCCAGAATGCCCGACAAAAAGTTGAAACCGATTTTAACCAGCAGGTAATCAATCGCCAGTTAGCGAGCCTGCTGCAAACGCTGTAACGCCGAGGTTGTATGCTGAAAAAGATTACCCGACGCACCTTTGTCTCTTCTCTGTCTGTTCTGGCGGCCTCGCCGCTGCTGTCGTTCCGCATGGCGCGGGCGGCAAGCGGAAAGACGGTCTCCATTAATCAGTACAATAACAACGACTGGATCGCCGCTTTTAAGCAGGCGTTCAAGGATGGTGACACCGTCGTTGTCCCGGCCGGACTTACCTGCGAAAACATCAATACGGGCATTTTCATTCCCGACGGTAAAACGCTGCTGATCCGCGGAGCGTTAACCGGCAACGGACGTGGGCGTTTTGTGCTGCAGGAAGGCTGCAAAGTGATCGGTGAAGGCGGCGGGCGCACGGAGAACATCACGCTCGACGTTCGCGGCTCTGACTGCGCGATCAAAGGGCTGGCAATGAGCGGATTTGGGCCGGTGACGCAGATTTACATTGGCGGCAAGAAACCGCGCGTGATGCGCAATCTGGTGATTGATAACATCAGCGTGAGCCAGGCTAACTACGCCATCCTGCGCCAGGGCTTTCACAATCAGGTTGACGGCGCCCGGATCACCAACAGCAAATTCAGCCATCTGCAGGGCGATGCGATCGAGTGGAACGTTGCCATCAATGACCGCAATATCCTCATCTCCGATCATGTGATCGATAACATCAACTGCACCAACGGCAAGATCAACTGGGGCATCGGCATCGGCCTCGCCGGCAGCACCTACGATAACGACTACCCGGAAAAGCAAACCGTAAAGAACTTCGTGGTGGCAAATATCACCGGCAGCAACTGTCGCCAGCTGGTGCACGTTGAGAACGGGAAACACTTTGTTATCCGCAATATAAAGGCCAAAAATATTACCCCCGATTTCAGTAAAAAGGCGGGTATAGACAACGCAACGGTCGCCATTTATGGCTGCGATAATTTCGTTATTGATAATGTCGACATGGTCAATAGTGCCGGAATGTTAATCGGCTATGGCGTAATTAAAGGCGATTATTTGTCCATCCCGCAGAACTTCAAGCTTAACAATATCCATCTGGATAATCGCCAGCTAGCGTATAAGCTGCGCGGAATACAAATTTCATCCGGTAATGCGACCTCCTTTGTAGCGATCACCAACGTGGAGATGAAGCGGGCGACGCTTGAGCTGCACAATAAGCCGCAACATCTTTTTTTACGTAATATCAACGTGATGCAGGAAGCGGCTATTGGCCCCGCGCTGAAGATCAACTTCGACCTGCGTAAAGATGTGCGGGGTAAATTTATGGCCAAAGACGAAACCTTGCTGTCGCTGGCGAACATCAAAGCGGTGAATGAGAAGGGGCAGAGTTCGGTGGATATTGACCGAGTGGATCAGCAGGTAGTGAATGTGGAAAGGCTGAATTTTGCGCTTCCGCACAGATAATCGACAATTTTCTTTTTTGAGACTATTCCTGGCACAGAAGTGTGATCTATTCAGATTGCAACTACAGAAATTTGTGGGGCTAAGGCGTAACATTGCCAGAGGATTACGGCAAATCATGCTGGCGAAAACAGGTTTAAGAGCTATAATTCGTCAACCATTTTAAGGTGGAAGAAATAATGATTAATTTGAAAGCAGTCATTCCGGTAGCAGGCCTGGGCATGCATATGCTGCCCGCCACTAAAGCCATTCCTAAAGAGATGCTGCCGATCGTCGACAAACCGATGATTCAATACATCGTCGACGAGATTGTTGCTGCAGGGATCAAAGAAATCGTCCTGGTTACCCATTCGTCCAAGAATGCGGTTGAGAACCACTTCGACACCTCTTACGAACTCGAAGCGCTGCTTGAGCAGCGCGTCAAACGCCAGCTGCTGGCAGAAGTGCAGTCTATCTGTCCGCCAGGCGTAACCATTATGAACGTGCGTCAGGCACAGCCGCTGGGTCTGGGTCACTCGATTTTGTGTGCCCGTCCGGTAGTGGGTGATAACCCATTCATCGTTGTTCTTCCGGACATCATCATCGATACCGCTTCAGCCGATCCGCTGCGTTACAACCTGGCGGCAATGGTGGCTCGTTTCAATGAAACCGGCCGTAGCCAGGTGCTGGCGAAACGCATGAAGGGCGATCTTTCCGAGTACTCCGTTATCCAGACAAAAGAAGCGCTGGAGACAGAAGGGCAGGTGAGCCGCATCGTTGAGTTCATCGAAAAACCCGATCAGCCGCAGACGCTGGATTCAGATCTGATGGCGGTTGGCCGTTATGTCCTGAATGCCGATATCTGGGCGGAGCTGGAAAAAACTGAGCCAGGCGCCTGGGATCGTATCCAGTTGACCGATGCAATTGCAGCACTGGCGAAAAAACAGTCCGTTGACGCAATGCTGATGACAGGTGACAGCTACGACTGCGGTAAGAAGCTGGGATACATGCAGGCGTTTGTGAACTATGGGCTGCGCAACCTGAAGGAAGGTGCGAAGTTCAGAAGCCGGATTGAGAAGCTGTTGGCTAACGACTGATATTCATTCCGCGTCCAGAACAAACGGCAGTTATCATTTTTGGTGTTGAGACATAACCAAAATGATAACTGCCGTTTTTTGTTATTAATTTTAATGATTACATAGGGTTATCTGATTCAAATCTCAGCAGCTTTGTAGCGATTTGTGCTTGTTTCTCTGGTCGTTTAGGACGACAATTAACGCCAGTTTTTGTCTGTAACCAGACAAGCAAAATCATTAATCAAACATCGCTCAGTGCACTGGTAGCTGTTAAGCCAGGGGCGGTAGCGTGCTCAATTTCTGAAACCGTTATTAAACACTCAGGTTTCAGAACCCCAGTATCCAGACATATACACTAGACGGAACAGATAACGTGAAAATTCTTGTGACGGGCGGGGCTGGTTTTATCGGCTCAGCGGTTGTGCGACATATTATTAAAAATACACAGGACGATGTCGTCAATGTAGATAAGCTCACCTATGCCGGAAATCTGGAGTCGCTAACAGAAGTTAGTGATAGCAACCGATATGCCTTTGAGCATGCCGATATTTGCGACAAAGACGCCATGGATCGGATCTTTGCAAAACATAAGCCTGATGCGGTAATGCATCTGGCTGCTGAAAGCCACGTTGACCGTTCTATTACGGGCCCGGCAGCGTTTATCGAAACCAATATCGTCGGCACTTATGTGCTTCTGGAAGCCGCCCGTGCGTACTGGTCCACGCTTGATGAGCAGGCGAAGAAAGCGTTTCGTTTCCATCACATCTCTACCGACGAAGTGTATGGAGATTTGCCGCATCCTGATGAGCATCCTGCATCAACTGAGCTGCCACTCTTTACTGAAACTACCGCGTATGCGCCCAGCAGTCCGTATTCAGCGTCAAAAGCCTCCAGCGATCATCTCGTTCGTGCCTGGATGCGTACCTACGGTTTCCCGACCATCGTCACCAACTGTTCAAATAACTATGGCCCTTACCATTTCCCGGAAAAACTGATTCCGCTGGTTATCCTGAATGCATTGGACGGCAAAGCGCTGCCTATTTACGGCAAGGGCGATCAAATCCGCGACTGGCTCTATGTTGAAGACCATGCGCGTGCACTCTATACCGTGGTCACCCAAGGGAAACCGGGGGAGACGTACAACATTGGTGGACATAACGAAAAGCAAAACCTGGATGTGGTGCATACGATTTGCGATCTGCTGGATGAGATTGTGCCTAAAGAGGGGTCGTATCGCGATCAGATTACCTATGTTGCTGACCGTCCGGGCCATGACCGCCGCTATGCGATTGATGCTGAGAAAATTGGACTTGAGCTTGGCTGGAAGCCTGCGGAAACATTTGAAAGTGGGATTCGTAAAACAGTTGAATGGTATTTGGCAAACACGACATGGGTAGAAAACGTTAAAAGCGGGAATTATAAGACCTGGATTGTACAAAATTATCAAAATCGTTAAGGGCTGTCCGCCTCGATATTTATATGGTTAATTAGCTGATAGGGGACGACAATGAAAATTTTAGTGACTGGGGGAACTGGATTTCTCGGTACTGCTTTAGTCAAAACGTTAAGATCAGCAGGTCACCAGGTAATTTTCACTACGCGTCGAGAAGAAAATATTGAACAGGGAATGTATAATCTTGGCGATATTTCGGCTCAAACGAATTGGACTACGCTTTTACAAGGTTGTGATACTGTCATTCATACCGCAGGAAGAGCTCATATCCTTAAAGATGATGCTGAAGATGCGCTGACAGAATTTCGTCGTGTCAACCATGATGCGACAATGAAATTAGCTAATGACGCTGCAAACTGTGGCGTAAAACATTTCATCTTCGTCAGTTCAATTGGAGTAAATGGTAATTCCACATCGGGAATCCCTTTCAGTGAATCGACACCTGCCAGACCAACGTCAGATTATGCTATTTCCAAGCTGGAAGCCGAGGAAAGCCTTCTCAAGGCATTTTCAGGTAGTAATATGGCAATAACAATCGTTCGTCCGGCTTTAATCTGTGGTCCAAATGCTCCGGGTAATATTCAACGCTTATTAAAGTTAGTGTCTAAAAACCTGCCTCTGCCTTTTAAGTCAGTAAAAAATAAGCGCGCCCTTGTTTCACTGGACAATGTTGTGAGCTTTATAAGCGAATGTACAACAAATGAAAAGTCAAAAAATGAACTTTATCTTTTGGCTGACCAGGAGCATCCTTCAACTGAAGAAATGATTACGGCATTTTCTACCGGGATGGGCATGACAGCGCGGATTGTTTATTTCCCTCGGGCATTACTTAAAATTTTTCTTTCAGCAATGAGGAAAAAAAGTATATATGACCAACTGTATGGCGATCTGGAAGTCGACTCAACGAAATCAAGGGAACAGNNTTACGTTGCAGGAAACGATGGTAAAAACAGCGAAGAATTTTATTGAAGGTAAAAAATAATGTTGTATCTGGGGATTGTCGTTTTTGCATTCTTTATCTCATGCGCGATGACCTGGGGTTTAAGGTTGTACGCCATCAAGAATAATGTGATTGATCAGCCAAACCAAAGAAGCTCACATAGTGTGCCGACGCCGCGCGGTGGAGGGGTTGCTATAGTATTAACATTATTAGCTGCATTACTATGGTTGGTACTGACAAAACATATTTCTTATGAGACATTTTTAGGCTTCTTCGTGCCGGGCTTATTGATTGCGGTTATCGGTTTTCTCGATGATCATGGACACATTGCTGCGCGCTGGCGTTTGCTGATGCATTTCTTAGCAGCAGCAATAGGTCTCTATTTCTTAGGAACGTTTCCGGATATTGATATATTTGGCTATGTCGTATCTTTGTCATGGTTTGGAATAATCATAGGAAGCGTCTATCTTGTGTGGATGTTGAATCTATATAACTTTATGGATGGCATTAATGGTCTTGCAAGCTCTCAAGCCATTACTTTTTCTCTGTGCAGTGTCGTTATAATAACGCTTAGCCAAAACGCTGGTTCTCCTGATGCGATGACGATGATTGCACTGGCTCTCGCTGGGGCTGCCGCAGGATTCATTGTGTGGAACTTCCCTGTGGCAAGGATCTTCATGGGGGATGCTGGAAGTGGTTTTTTAGGTATTACTATTGGCCTGATGATTCTTTATTTTGCAAAGCTAGATTCACATGTCTTGTTCGCTGAACTTTGTCTGCTTGGCATTTTTATTGTGGATGCAACTACTACCTTGCTTAGAAGATTACTGGCTGGTAAAAAAGTTTATGAAGCACATGCAAGCCATTGCTATCAAATTCTTGCCCGCAAATATAAGAGCCATGTTCCGGTAACATTGGCGGCGATTGCAATAAATATTGTGTGGTTGTTCCCAATTGCATACTTAATCGTTTCTGCAAAAATTGATGGAATTGTTGGCATCATCATCGCGTGGCTACCATTGATATTTATCGCTTTCAAATGTGGGGCTGGAGTCAAAGACAAAGAGAATGCATAAATGAATGATCTGATCATTATAGGAGCTGGAGGGCATGGACGTACGCTGTACGAAACTGCTAGACTTTTGGGATATGAAAAGATTGTATTCCTCGATGATAATGAATCGTGCTTAAATACTTCAGAGATTCATGTTATTGGGAAAACATCAGATCTTAATCTCTATGCGGACACTGCCAAACATATTGCTATAGGCATTGGCAATAATAAGCTAAGAGAAGTATTCCACCATCAGCTTCAAAGTTTAAGTATTACTCCTACAACGCTGGTACACCCCTTTGCATTTGTGAGTCCGTCCGCTACCTTGGGGAGCGGGAGCGTAGTTTTAGCCGGTGCAGTTATTGGCGCAAACTCAACCTTAGGGGCAGGTACGATAGTTAATAGTCATTCGACGGTGGATCATGATTCGACTCTTGGTGATTTTGCCCACTTAGGGGTTGGCGTGCATCTTGCCGGTGGTGCGAATATTGGGAGATCGGCTTTTCTGCAAGCGGGAACAGTGGGTGGATATAGTGCAACAGTGGATGAGCATGCCATATGCCCTCCCGGTACTATTTTATAAATTAATAGCAAGCTTTAACGAGGCGACTAGTTTTTAGTATGCTAACTTATTTAATTTCTTTGCCAAGACCAATAAAACGGATTATTACACTCTCCATTGATGTTGTTTTGTTAACGTGTGCATTTTGGTTTGCATTTTGGGTTCGTATTGATTCTATGACACCGTTAACTAGCGTATCCCACTGGTTACTGCTCACATCAATAATAGTAATTACTCTTGCCATCTTTGTAAAACTTGGACTTTATAGAGCTGTAATACGTTACATAACCGCGAAAATACTGCTTGTTGTTTCTCTTGGAATGCTAATTTCGTCGTTACTCCTGATTATTGCCGCTTTTTACACAAACCTCTATCTTCCAAGAACCATCCCCTTTATTTATTTCTCGTTCGGGGTATTGCTTGTGGCGGGCTCGCGCCTTGGAATGAGAATGCTAGTTAATCGTGGCTTAAAATTGGGAACCCGCGTCATCATATATGGGGCCGGAGCTTCAGGACGACAGTTACTTCCCGCGTTGAGCCAGATGGATGAATACTATCCCGTTGCGTTTGTTGACGACAATCGCTCATTACAGGGGCAGGTTATCCATGGTGTAAGTGTGTTTTCGCCAGAAAAAATGGCATGGCTAATCGAGAAGTATGAGGCTAAGAAAATTCTGCTGGCGATGCCAAGTGCCAGCCGTGCGAGAAAAAATGAGGTGATTTCTACCCTCGAAGGACTACCTTGTGAGGTGCTTTCGATTCCGGGAATGGTTGACTTGGTTGAAGGAAAAGCGAGAATCGATGCTTTACGTAAAGTAGTAATTACCGATCTGTTAGGTCGCGACCCTGTTTCACCGATCCCTGAATTAGTCTCAAAGAATATTCTTGATAAAACGGTCATGGTCACTGGCGCAGGAGGGTCTATTGGTTCTGAACTATGCCGACAAATAATCAAAAATAAACCTTCACAACTAATTCTTTTCGAGTTATCAGAATACTCACTTTATTCTATCGATTCTGAGCTAAGAAATTTAATTCTGACACAATCCTTGAATACTAAGATTTACCCAATTTTAGGTAACGTTCAGGATATGGAACATCTTGAAAGGCTAATCAAGGCATTTAACGTTGAGACTATATACCATGCGGCAGCCTATAAGCATGTTCCGCTAGTTGAATTCAATGTTATTGACGGTGTCCGTAACAATATCTTTGGAACTTTGTGCTGCGCTCAAGCTGCCGAAAATTGTGGCGTCGAAAGTTTTGTTCTTATCTCTACAGATAAAGCTGTGCGGCCAACAAACACAATGGGTGCAACAAAGCGTATGGCGGAGCTGATTCTGCAGGCCCTGGCATCAGAATCGAGTAAAACCTGCTTCAGCATGGTCCGGTTCGGGAATGTGTTAGGTTCGTCCGGTTCGGTTGTCCCCCTATTTGAAAAACAAATCGCTGCTGGTGGTCCGGTAACATTAACGCACCCTGATATCACCCGTTATTTCATGACCATTCCTGAAGCAGCGCAGCTTGTGATCCAGGCTGGAGCAATGGGTAGTGGGGGAGATGTTTTTGTGCTGGATATGGGCGACCCGGTTAAAATTATTGATCTCGCCCACCGCATGATTGCCTTGCAGGGACTTTCCGTCCGTGATGATAAAAATCCTTATGGTGATATTGCTATCAAAACGACGGGACTGCGGCCTGGTGAGAAGCTTTATGAAGAGCTTTTAATAGGCGATAACGTCTCTATAACACAACATCCACGAATTAAAACGGCTAATGAAGTCATGCTTCCGTGGAGTGAAATGAAAAATATTCTTGCAGAATTGGATATCTCATGTCGCAACTTTGATTATGAACGGGTGCGCAAAATATTGCTAAATGCACCTACTGCATTTAATCCTACTGATGACATCTGTGACTTACTCTGGAAAGAAAACAACAGTTAAGTATTTTAAGTTAGTACCAAAATCTGAAATTAACTCACAAAGTAGATGGGAAAGAGATTCTTTCCCACCGAAGGATTTATAATGAACGTAATTCAAACACCTTTAAAAGATTGTGTGATCATTGAGCCTAAGGTTTTTGGTGATTCTCGCGGTTTTTTTCTTGAAGCCTGGCATAAAGAAAAATATGAAGATGCAGGAATTAAAGGTACTTTTGTACAGGATAATCGCTCACGTTCGAGTCGAAATGTTCTACGTGGACTGCATTTCCAGAAAACGAAGCCTCAGGGTAAATTAGTTAGCGTAATCAGCGGTGAAGTTTATGATGTTGCAGTGGATCTTCGCCAAGATTCTGATACGTTTGGCCAATATGTTGGTGTACTTCTTTCAGGCGAGAAGAATAACCAGTTGTACGTTCCTCCTGGGTTTGCCCATGGATTCTGCGTATTAAGCGATTATGCCGATTTCCACTATAAGTGTACTGATTTTTACGATCCAAAGGATGAAGGTGGGATTATCTGGAATGATCCGGATATTGCCATTGACTGGCCGATAACATCACCACTCCTCTCTGAAAAAGACATCAAATTAATTACACTCGCTGAGTATAAGAAAACGTTATGAAAGCACATTATACAGTGATCGGTGGACGTGGTTTCATTGGTAGTGAAATCGTGGAAAACCTTCTGGCTAAGGGGGAAAAAGTTGAAGTCCCGCCACGCGATGATGAGACTCTTTTTGATAGAGATCTGGGCATTGTCATCTATGCTGCTGGCAATGGTGATTGTGCAAACACACCATTTGATGTATATAAATCAAACACCGAGTTGCTGGCATCAATTTTGGAACGCGCTGAGTTCTCGAAATTAATCTATATTTCATCAACGCGCGTATATATGGAACAAGATAGCGCGTCGGAAAATGATAATCTTACGGTATGCAGCAGCGATAACCGAAGACTTTTTAACCTTACTAAACTGGTAAGTGAAGAGTTATGCCTTAAAAGCAGCCGAGATACGATTATTGTCAGACCTAGTAACGTTTACGGTTTGGCGTTAAAAAGTAAGTTATTCCTGCCAAGCATAATAAGAAATGCAATTTCGAATAAACATATTGATATGTATGTTGCGCCTGCATATGCAAAAGATTATGTTTCAGTTACGGATGTTGCAGAAATGATTTACCTCATCAGCCGTAAGAATGAACATCAGATCTATAACATTGCTTCTGGTGTAAATACCAAAGCATCTGATATTGCAGATTTAATTGCAAGTAAAACTGGCTGTACGATCAAATGGCATGAAGGTTTCAAAGGTGAGTATTTCCCTCCTACGGATAATACCAGAACTATAAATGAGTTCGGCCATGTCTATAAAAATGT
>NZ_JADBQO010000051.1:0-27749 GCF_014895875.1 Enterobacter cloacae complex sp. P12RS | reverse complement strand
GGTGCGGGGTTTTTTGCTTTTGTTTTTCTCCCTCTCCCTGAAACTTTCTCACCTTCGACTTGCAGGCTCGACATTCATACCATTTCTGGGTATCGTTAGCTGTCTGGATGTCTAAACGTTTATACGTATATTGTGAGGAAGTAAGGTTATGCCGATTCGGGTGCAGGACGAGCTACCAGCCGTCAATTTCTTACGTGAAGAGAACGTCTTCGTGATGACGGCTTCACGCGCGACAGGTCAGGAAATTCGCCCGCTGAAGGTTCTCATCCTCAACCTGATGCCGAAAAAGATTGAGACGGAGAATCAGTTTCTGCGTCTGCTGTCGAACTCCCCGCTGCAGGTCGATATTCAACTGCTGCGTATTGATGCCCGCGAGTCACGTAACACGCCCTCTGAGCATCTGAATAACTTCTACTGTAACTTCGAAGATATTCGGGGGGAAAACTTCGACGGACTGATTGTGACAGGCGCGCCGCTCGGTCTGGTTGAATTTAACGATGTTGCTTACTGGCCGCAGATCAAACAGGTGCTGGAGTGGGCAAAAGATCACGTCACGTCAACGCTGTTTGTCTGCTGGGCGGTACAGGCCGCACTCAACATTCTCTACGGTATTCCCAAGCAAACCCGCACTCAAAAGCTCTCCGGCGTATACGAACACCACATTCTTCATCCACACGCGCTGCTGACGCGTGGTTTTGATGACACCTTCCTGGCCCCGCATTCCCGCTACGCCGATTTTCCGGCCCAGCTGATTCGTGATTACACCGATCTGGAGATCCTGGCCGAAACGGAAGACGGGGATGCCTACCTGTTTGCCAGTAAAGACAAACGTATCGCGTTCGTTACCGGCCATCCTGAGTATGATCCCGATACTCTCGCATCAGAGTATTTCCGTGATGTCGAAGCGGGTCTTAATCCGGATATCCCGTACAACTATTTCCCGAAAAACGATCCGCAGAACAAGCCGAGGGCAACCTGGCGCAGCCACGGAAACCTGTTGTTCACTAACTGGCTCAACTATTACGTCTACCAGATTACGCCGTACGATCTTCGCCACATGAATCCGACGCTGGAGTAATCGTCTGCATTAAACGATCCTAAAGCGTTTCAGCTATTCAGATCAGGCACCTTCGGGTGCCTTTTTTATTTCCGAAATCCTGTTCAACATACCAGGAAACTTTAACTCCATATTAATCATTATGTTGCGTTGTAATTAAAATTAAAATGGAAATTGTTTTTGATTTTGGAAAAATTATAGATAGTCTTAATTCTGCTGAGCGAAAACTACACAACGATCTTTCGTTCGCATTGGGGGCGTGATTTTGGATCTTTGATGAGGAGCAGAACGATGACTCAACAGGCAACCACGGTCGATGAATTGACCTTTACCCAGCCGAATGGTGAGCAAGAACAGCAGGTTTTGACGGCCGAAGCGGTAGAGTTTCTGACTGAGCTGGTGACCCGCTTTACGCCGCAGCGCAATAAGCTGCTGGCGGCACGCATTCACCAACAGCAGGAAATCGATAACGGCAAGTTGCCAGGATTTATTTCGGAAACTGCTTCCATTCGTCGTGGTGAGTGGAAAATCCGCGGCATTCCTGAAGATTTACAGGATCGTCGCGTTGAGATCACTGGTCCGGTAGAGCGCAAAATGGTGATCAACGCCATGAACGCTAACGTTAAAGTCTTTATGGCCGATTTTGAAGACTCGCTGGCCCCGGACTGGAACAAAGTTATCGACGGGCAGATCAACCTGCGCGATGCCGTCAACGGCACCATCAGCTACACCAACGAAGCCGGGAAAATCTACCAGCTCAAACCGAATCCGGCGGTGCTGATCTGCCGCGTACGAGGTCTGCACCTCCCTGAAAAACATGTCACATGGCGTGGAGAAGCCATTCCGGGCAGCCTGTTTGATTTCGCACTCTATTTCTTCCATAACTACAAAAACCTGCTGGCAAAAGGTAGCGGTCCCTATTTCTATCTGCCAAAAACGCAGGCCTGGCAGGAAGCCGCCTGGTGGAGCGAAGTATTTAGCTACGCGGAAGATCGATTCAACCTGCCGCGCGGCACGATCAAGGCCACGCTGCTGATTGAAACGCTGCCCGCCGTGTTCCAGATGAATGAAATTCTGCATGCCCTGCGCGACCACATTGTCGGCCTGAACTGCGGACGCTGGGACTATATTTTCAGCTACATCAAGACGCTGAAAAACTATCCCGATCGCGTACTGCCGGACCGCCAGGTCGTGACCATGGATAAACCCTTCCTGAGCGCCTATTCGCGTCTGCTGATTAAAACCTGCCACAAGCGCGGTGCCTTTGCGATGGGCGGCATGGCGGCCTTTATTCCGAGCAAAGACGCGGAGCGCAATAATCAGGTGCTCAACAAGGTGAAAGCCGATAAAGAGCTGGAAGCCCGTAACGGTCACGACGGCACGTGGATTGCCCATCCGGGCCTGGCCGATACGGCGATGGAGGTCTTCAATCGCGTACTCGGCGATAACAAAAATCAGCTGTTTGTCACGCGCGAAGAAGATGCCCCAACGGCTGAAGAACAGCTGCTGGCACCGTGCGCGGGCGAGCGAACGGAAGAGGGGATGCGTGCCAATATTCGCGTCGCGGTCCAGTACATCGAAGCGTGGATCTCCGGCAACGGCTGCGTGCCTATCTACGGCCTGATGGAAGATGCTGCCACGGCGGAAATTTCGCGCACCTCTATCTGGCAGTGGATCCACCATCAAAAAACGCTCAGCAACGGCAAGCCGGTCACCAAAGCCCTGTTCCGTCAGATGCTGGCCGAAGAGATGCGGGTCATCCAGGACGAGCTGGGCGAACACCGCTTCAGCAGCGGACGCTTTGACGACGCAGCGCGGCTGATGGAGCAAATCACCACATCAGATGACTTAATCGACTTCCTGACCCTGCCAGGCTACCGCTTCCTGGCGTAACTCACCACATAACAATATGGAGCATCTGCACATGAAAACCCGTACCCAACAAATCGAAGAATTAAAGAAAGAGTGGACTCAACCGCGCTGGGAAGGCATCCGCCGTCCTTACAGCGCGGAGGACGTGGTGAAATTACGCGGCTCGGTCAACCCGGAATGCACGCTGGCACAGAACGGTGCGGCGAAAATGTGGAAGCTGCTGCACGGTGGCTCCAAAAAGGGTTATATCAACAGCCTCGGTGCGCTGACCGGCGGTCAGGCTTTGCAGCAGGCGAAGGCCGGCATAGAAGCCATTTACCTTTCCGGCTGGCAGGTCGCGGCGGACGCTAACCTGGCCTCCAGCATGTATCCGGATCAATCTCTTTATCCAGCCAACTCGGTACCGTCGGTGGTGGATCGGATCAACAATACCTTCCGCCGCGCGGATCAGATCCAGTGGGCCGCAGGCATTGAGCCCAACGATCCGCGTTTTATTGATTACTTCCTGCCGATCGTGGCGGATGCGGAAGCGGGCTTCGGCGGCGTGCTGAACGCCTTCGAACTGATGAAATCGATGATTGAGGCCGGTGCAGCGGCCGTTCACTTCGAAGACCAGCTGGCGTCGGTGAAGAAGTGCGGGCATATGGGCGGAAAAGTTCTCGTCCCGACCCAGGAAGCGATTCAGAAGCTGGTTGCCGCGCGTCTCGCTGCTGACGTGCTCGGCGTGCCGACGCTGGTGATTGCCCGTACCGATGCGGATGCTGCGGACCTGATTACCTCTGACTGCGATCCGTACGATAGCGAATTTATTACCGGCGAGCGCACCAGCGAGGGGTTCTATCGCACGCATGCCGGTATCGAACAGGCCATCAGCCGCGGCCTGGCCTATGCCCCTTACGCCGACCTGGTCTGGTGTGAAACGTCCACGCCGGATCTGGCGCTGGCGAAGCGCTTTGCCGATGCGATTCATGCGAAATACCCGGGCAAACTGCTGGCCTACAACTGTTCGCCGTCCTTCAACTGGCAGAAAAAGCTGGATGACAAAACCATCGCCAGCTTCCAGCAGCAGCTGTCGGATATGGGCTACAAGTACCAGTTCATCACCCTGGCAGGCATCCACAGCATGTGGTTCAACATGTTCGACCTGGCGCACGCTTACGCGCAGGGTGAGGGCATGAAGCACTACGTTGAGAAGGTGCAGCAGCCGGAGTTTGCCGCTGGTAAAGACGGCTATACCTTTGTTTCTCACCAGCAGGAAGTGGGGACGGGCTACTTTGATAACGTGACGACCATCATCCAGGGAGGCGCCTCATCCGTTACCGCCTTAACGGGGTCAACCGAAGAAGCACAGTTCTAAACTTTTCCCCCTCTCCCCTCCGGGGAGAGGGACGGGGTGAGGGGGAATATATGTCGCGTGGCCTGGAATTGCTGATTGCCCAAACCATTCTGCAGGGCTTTGATGCCCAGTATGGCCGTTTTCTGGAAGTGACCTCCGGCGCGCAGCAGCGCTTCGAACATGCAGACTGGCATGCGGTTCAGCAGGCCATGAAGCAGCGTATTCATCTCTATGACCATCATGTGGGTCTGGTGGTGGAGCAGCTGCGCTGTATTACCGACGGTAAAAGCCCGGACGCGGCATTTTTACTGCGCGTGAAAGAGCATTACACCCATCTGTTACCCGACTACCCTCGCTTCGAGATTGCGGAGAGCTTTTTCAACTCCGTCTATTGCCGGTTATTTGACCACCGCTCATTATCTCCTGAGCGGTTATTTATCTTCAGCTCCCAGCCTGAGCGCCGCTTCCGTACCATTCCGCGTCCGCTGGCGAAAGATTTCTTTCCCGATCGCGGGTGGGAAAAGCTCCTGCATCGCATCTTAACGGATTTGCCGCTGCGCCTGCCGTGGGAGAACAAGCTCCGGGATATCGGCTATATCCATGCGCATCTTCGTGAAACCTACGGCGAGGAGGTGCTCAGCCGCAGCCATTTGCAGGTGGCCAACGAGCTGTTCTACCGGAATAAGGCCGCCTGGCTGGTGGGCAAACTGGTTACGCCGACGGCCATTGTGCCGTTTCTGTTGCCCATTCACCGTACCGACGACGGCGAACTGTTTGTCGATACCTGCCTGACCACCAGCGCCGAGGCCAGCATCGTATTTGGCTTCGCCCGCTCCTATTTCATGGTGTACGCCCCGCTGCCTGCCGCCCTGGTGGAGTGGCTGCGCGAGATCCTGCCGGGCAAAACCACCGCCGAGCTGTATATGGCGATTGGCTGTCAGAAGCATGCCAAAACGGAAAGTTACCGGGAATACCTGCGCTATGTCACCGCGGCGGATGAGCAGTTTATCGAAGCGCCAGGTATCCGCGGCATGGTGATGCTGGTTTTCACGCTGCCGGGCTTCGACCGGGTCTTTAAGGTGATAAAAGACAAATTCGCCCCGCAGAAAGAGATGACCGCCGCGCACGTCCGCGCCTGCTATCAGCTGGTAAAAGAGCACGATCGCGTCGGGCGAATGGCCGATACCCAGGAGTTTGAAAACTTTGTGCTGGATAAGCAGCAGATCGATCCGGCGCTCATGTCGCTGTTAATGCAGGAAGCGCCGACGAAAATCACCGATCTGGGCAATAAAATAGCGATTAGCCATCTCTACATTGAGCGCCGTATGGTGCCGCTCAATATCTGGCTGGAACAGTCAGAGGGCCAGGCATTACGTGATGCCATTGAAGAGTACGGCAACGCCATCCGCCAGCTCGCCGCCGCCAATATCTTCCCTGGCGATATGCTGTTTAAAAACTTCGGCGTCACCCGTCACGGGCGAGTGGTGTTCTACGATTACGATGAAATTTGCTACATGACCGAGGTGAACTTTCGCGATATCCCGCCGCCCCGTTACCCGGAGGATGAGCTCTCCAGCGAGCCGTGGTACAGCGTTTCGCCGGGCGATGTGTTTCCCGAGGAGTTTCGCCACTGGCTGTGTGCGGACCCACGCATCGGGCCGTTATTTGAAGAAATGCATGAAGATCTGTTCCACGCCAGCTACTGGCGCGGGCTACAAACGCGGATCAAAAAGGGGCATGTGGAAGATGTGTACGCTTACCGCCGCAAGCAGCGGTTTTGTGTGCGGTTTAACGAATCCCACCGTACGCCAGCGTCACCTCTTTCGCGGCCTTAATCACCAGCGCGCCCAGCTCGGTCACCCGGTCGTCGGTCATACGTGAGATGGGGCCAGAGATGGAGATCGCAGCAAACGGCTCGCGATGTTCGTCGAAAATACAGGCCGCGAGGCAGCGCAGCCCAAGGGCATGTTCTTCGTCATCAAACGAATAGCCGCGCTTGCGGGTCAACGCCAGATCTTCTTTCAGATGCACCGGCGACACCAGCGTGGCGTGGGTGTAGGCGTGCAGCCCTTTACGGTGCAGCAGCCCCGTCACCTGCTCTTCGCTGAGCTGCGAGAGAAACGCTTTCCCCGCCCCGGAGGCGTGCATCGGCAGCTTGCCGCCAATCGGCGCGGACATGCGCATCAGCTGCGTGCACTGCACCTGGTCGATGATAATCGCCTGGTGGTCGCTCTGGTCCAGCACCGCGAGGTTGACGGTTTCGCCGGACTCCTCCATCAGCTTGCGCAGAATCGGATGCACAATCGCCAGCAGGTTACGGCTCTGCAGGAAGCTGCTGCCCACGATAAACGCATGCGCGCCCACCGCCCAGTGCCCCAGCTCGCCGACCTGGCGGACAAAACCCAACTGCTGCATGGTGGTCAGCAGGCGGTGCGTGGTGGAGTTCGGCAGACCAGCCTGCTGGGCCAGCTCCGTCAGGGCCACGCTGCCGTGCGACTCGGCTATCCACTCCAGCAGCTTCAGACCGCGCGTCAGGGATTGAACCTGTCCGCCGGGTTGTGCAGCGGCGGTGGCGGCAGGTTTTCTGCCGCGTTTGGCGGGAACGGTCGCGACCATGACGATCTCCTTTTTCTGTATCGTGGAAATCATTTTCGTTTTATTTGGTGAATTTGCAACCGCTTTCCTGACTGATCGGAGGAGTGATGGTGAACATGTCTCATGTTACCGCGGCGTGACTTTTCCACCCTGCGAGATTGTGCCAGTATGGATCGCAGCCTTTTGGCCTTGTTGAGCGTTGTCGGGAGCAAGTGTGAGCAGCAAAGTAGAGCAACTGCGTGCGCAGTTAAATGAACGAATTCTGGTGCTGGACGGCGGCATGGGCACCATGATCCAGAGCTATCGTCTGAGCGAAGACGATTTCCGCGGCGAGCGCTTCGCCGACTGGCCCTGCGACCTGAAAGGAAACAATGACCTGCTGGTGTTGAGCAAACCGTCCGTCATCAGGGATATCCACAACGCCTACTTTGAAGCGGGTGCGGATATTGTAGAAACCAACACCTTCAACTCGACAACCATCGCCATGGCGGATTACCAGATGGAATCCCTGTCGGCGGAGATCAACTATGAGGCGGCCAGGCTCGCTCGCGCCTGTGCCGACGAGTGGACGGCCCGCACGCCGGACAAGCCGCGCTACGTTGCCGGGGTGCTTGGCCCGACCAACCGCACCGCGTCGATTTCACCGGACGTCAACGATCCGGCGTTTCGTAATATCACCTTTGACCAGCTGGTTACGGCGTATCGTGAATCGACCAAAGCGCTGGTGGAAGGTGGCTCCGACCTGATCCTGATTGAAACGGTGTTCGATACCCTCAACGCCAAAGCCGCGATATACGCGGTGAAAGAGGAGTTTGAGGCGCTGGGCGTTGACCTGCCGATCATGATCTCCGGCACCATCACCGACGCCTCCGGGCGTACCCTGTCCGGCCAGACAACCGAAGCGTTTTATAACTCCCTGCGCCACGCCGACGCGCTCTCCTTCGGCCTGAACTGCGCGCTGGGACCAGACGAACTGCGCCAGTACGTGCAGGAACTTTCGCGCATCGCCGAATGCTACGTTACCGCGCATCCGAACGCCGGTCTGCCGAACGCGTTTGGCGAGTACGATCTGGATGCTGACACCATGGCGGCGCAAATCCGCGAGTGGGCCGAGTCAGGCTTCCTTAACATCGTCGGCGGCTGCTGCGGCACCACGCCGGAGCACATCGCCGCCATGAGCCGCGCCGTGGACGGGCTGCCGCCGCGTAAGCTGCCCGAGCTGCCGGTTGCCTGTCGCCTTTCCGGCCTGGAGCCGTTGACCATCGGCGACGACAGCCTGTTTGTGAACGTGGGTGAACGTACCAACGTTACTGGTTCCGCTAAATTCAAGCGCCTGATCAAAGAAGAGAAGTACAGCGAAGCGCTGGACGTCGCCCGCCAGCAGGTGGAAAGCGGGGCGCAGATTATCGATATCAACATGGACGAGGGGATGCTTGACGCCGAAGCGGCGATGGTGCGTTTCCTCAACCTGATTGCCGGTGAGCCGGATATCGCCCGCGTGCCGATCATGATTGACTCCTCCAAGTGGGAGGTCATCGAAAAAGGGCTGAAGTGCATTCAGGGCAAAGGCATCGTTAACTCCATCTCGATGAAAGAGGGCGTGGATATCTTTATCCACCACGCGAAGATGGTGCGCCGCTACGGTGCGGCCGTGGTGGTGATGGCCTTCGATGAGGTGGGCCAGGCCGACACCCGCGAGCGCAAAATTGAGATATGCCGCCGCGCGTACAAAATTCTGACCGAAGAGGTGGGCTTCCCGCCGGAAGACATTATTTTCGACCCGAACATCTTTGCCGTCGCGACCGGCATCGAAGAGCACAACAACTACGCCCAGGACTTTATCGGCGCGTGTGAAGACATCAAGCGCGAGCTGCCGCATGCGCTGATCTCCGGCGGCGTGTCGAACGTCTCGTTCTCGTTCCGCGGCAACGACCCGGTGCGTGAAGCGATCCACGCCGTGTTCCTCTACTACGCCATCCGCAATGGGATGGACATGGGCATCGTCAACGCCGGACAGCTGGCGATTTACGACGATCTGCCTGCCGAATTGCGCGATGCCGTAGAGGACGTGATCCTCAACCGTCGCGACGACGCCACCGAGCGCATGCTCGACCTGGCGGAAAAATACCGCGGCAGTAAATCGGATGAATCGGCCAATGTTCAGCAGGCCGAGTGGCGTTCCTGGGACGTGAAAAAGCGTCTGGAATACTCGCTGGTGAAAGGGATTACCGAGTTCATTGAGCAGGACACCGAGGAGGCGCGTCAGCAGGCAGCCCGCCCGATTGAGGTGATCGAAGGGCCGCTGATGGACGGCATGAACGTGGTCGGCGATCTGTTCGGCGAGGGCAAGATGTTCCTGCCGCAGGTGGTGAAATCCGCTCGCGTCATGAAGCAGGCAGTGGCTTATCTTGAACCCTTCATCGAAGCCAGCAAAGAGAAGGGCTCCAGCAACGGTAAAATGGTTATCGCCACCGTGAAGGGCGACGTGCACGACATCGGCAAAAACATTGTTGGCGTGGTGTTGCAGTGTAATAACTACGAAATTATCGACCTTGGCGTGATGGTTCCGGCGGATAAAATCCTCAAAACCGCGCGCGAAGTGAACGCCGATCTGATTGGCCTCTCCGGCCTGATTACGCCGTCGCTCGACGAAATGGTCAACGTGGCAAAAGAGATGGAGCGTCAGGGCTTCACCATTCCGCTGCTGATTGGCGGGGCGACCACCTCGAAAGCGCACACGGCAGTGAAGATCGAGCAGAACTACAGCGGACCGACGGTTTACGTGCAGAACGCCTCGCGCACGGTGGGCGTGGTTTCCGCACTGCTCTCCGAGACTCAGCGCGACGATTTTGTGGCGCGCACTCGCCAGGAGTACGAAACCGTTCGCGTGCAGCACGGGCGCAAAAAACCGCGCACGCCGCCGGTGACGCTCGCCGCCGCACGCGATAACGACCTGGCCTTTGACTGGGCAAGCTATACGCCGCCGGTCGCGCATCGTCTGGGCGTGCAGGACGTGACGGCCAGCATCGAGACGCTGCGCAACTACATTGACTGGACGCCGTTCTTTATGACCTGGTCGCTGGCGGGCAAATATCCGCGCATCCTTGAGGATGAGGTGGTTGGCGAAGAGGCGAAGCGTCTGTTTAAAGACGCCAACGATATGCTGGACACGCTGAGCGCAGAGAAAACCCTCAACCCGCGCGGCGTGGTGGGGCTGTTCCCGGCGAACCGCGTGGGTGACGACGTGGAAATCTACCGCGATGAAACCCGCACCCACGTGCTGGCCGTGAGCCATCACCTGCGGCAGCAAACCGAAAAAGTGGGCTTTGCCAACTACTGCCTGGCGGATTTCGTTGCGCCGAAGCTGAGCGGGAAAGCTGACTATATCGGCGCCTTTGCGGTAACCGGCGGTCTTGAAGAAGACGCCCTGGCGGACGCGTTTGAAGCGCAACACGATGATTACAATAAGATCATGGTGAAAGCGATTGCCGACCGCCTGGCGGAAGCCTTTGCTGAATACCTACACGAACGCGTACGTAAGGTGTACTGGGGTTACGCGGCGAATGAGAACCTCAGCAACGAGGAGCTGATCCGCGAAAACTACCAGGGGATTCGTCCGGCGCCGGGCTATCCGGCCTGTCCGGAACACACCGAAAAAGGCACTATCTGGAAACTTCTGGACGTAGAAGCGCATACCGGCATGAAGCTCACCGAGTCGTTCGCCATGTGGCCGGGCGCATCCGTGTCGGGCTGGTACTTCAGTCATCCGGACAGCAAGTACTTCGCCGTGGCGCAGCTGCAGCGCGATCAGATCGAAGATTACGCCCTGCGCAAAGGCATGAGCGTGTCTGAGGTAGAGCGCTGGCTGGCGCCGAATTTAGGCTACGACGCGGACTAACGTCACTTTTCCTTACAACAAACAGGGCACCTCAACGGTGCCCTGTCTCTTTCTTACGTTTAAACCCTTATACTTAATCATAAAATCTATAACGATAAGGAGAACCCACTTCCGTGCTGACGTTGTTACATCTGCTTTCGGCAGTCGCACTGCTCGTATGGGGCACCCATATTGTCCGCACCGGCGTGATGCGCGTGTTCGGCGCGCGCTTACGTACCGTCCTCAGCGGCAGCGTTGAGAAGAAGCCGCTCGCCTTCTGCGCGGGGATTGGCGTCACGGCGCTGGTGCAAAGCAGCAATGCCACCACCATGCTCGTCACCTCCTTCGTGGCGCAGGATCTGGTCGCGCTCGCCCCGGCGCTGGTGATCGTGCTGGGTGCTGACGTCGGTACCGCGCTGATGGCGCGTATCCTGACCTTCGATCTCTCCTGGCTGTCGCCGCTGCTGATTTTCATTGGGGTTATCTTCTTTCTTGGCCGCAAGCAGACCCGGGCCGGGCAGCTTGGCCGCGTGGGCATTGGCCTCGGACTGATTCTGCTGGCGCTGGAACTGATTGTGCAGGCGGTGACGCCTATCACCCAGGCGAACGGCGTGCAGGTCATCTTCGCCTCGCTGACCGGTGACATCATGCTGGATGCGCTGATCGGGGCAGTGTTTGCCATCATCAGCTACTCCAGCCTGGCCGCCGTGCTGCTGACGGCCACGCTCACCGCCGCGGGCGCGATCTCCTTCCCGGTGGCGCTGTGTCTGGTGATCGGCGCTAACCTCGGCTCTGGCCTGCTGGCGATGCTTAACAACAGCGCGGCCAATGCTGCCGCCCGCCGCGTGGCGCTGGGGAGTTTGCTGTTTAAGCTGGTGGGCAGCCTGATTATTCTGCCGTTTGTCCATCCGCTGGCAAACCTGATGGACAACCTCCCGCTGCCGAAAGCGGAGCTGGTGATCTACTTCCACGTCTTCTATAACCTGGTGCGCTGCCTGGCGATGGTGCCGTTTGCCGCGCCGATGGCCCGCTTCTGCGAGCGTCTTATCCGTGATGAACCGGAGCTGGACGCGCGCCTTAAGCCGAAGCATCTGGATACCTCCGTGCTGGACACCCCCGCGCTGGCCATCGCCAACGCCGCCCGCGAAACGCTGCGCATGGGCGACGCGATGGAAACCATGCTCGAAGGGCTGAAAAAGGTGATGCACGGCGAGCCGCGCGAGGAGAAGGAGCTGCGCAGGCTGGCGGACGACATCAACGTGCTGTATACCGCCATCAAGCTCTATCTGGCGCGTATCCCGCAGGACGAGCTGGCGGAAGAGGAGTCCCGCCGCTGGGCTGAAATCATTGAGATGTCGCTTAACCTTGAGCAGGCCTCGGACATCGTTGAGCGTATGGGCAGCGAAATCGCGGACAAATCCCTGGCCGCGCGTCGGGCGTTCTCCGTGGAAGGGCTGAAGGAGCTGGAAGCGCTTCACGAAAAGCTGGTGAGCAACCTGAAGCTGGCGATGTCGGTCTTCTTCTCCAGCGACGTACCGAGCGCACGCCGCCTGCGCCGCAACAAGCATCGCTTCCGCATTCTTAACCGCCGATACTCGCACGCCCACGTTGAGCGCCTGCATCAGCAGAACGTGCAGAGTATCGAGACCAGCTCACTCCATCTGGGGCTGCTGGGAGATATGAAGCGTCTTAACTCGCTGTTCTGCGCGGTGGCCTACAGCGTGATGGAACAGCCGGATGAAGATGACGAGCGGGATGAGTATTAATCTCTGAAAGCGCCTCGCAGATCCTCTCCATGAGGCGTGACCAAACTCCACTGAAAACGTAACGTCACTCCTCAGGTCATAAGCAGACCTGTGGAGTGAGACAATGTAATCTTTTATGTATAAAATTTTATACAGGGATGTGGTATGCTTTCAGAAAAACCAGCAATGAGACCCATTGCATGGATGGGGAGTGCCTTCGATGATTTGCTCGGCTTCCCGGAGGAAATCCGGCGGGATGCAGGGTATCAGCTACATCGATTACAGGCTGGATTAGAGGCGGCAGACTGGAAGCCGATCTCAGAGATTGGCAAAGGCGTTGCAGAGATACGGCTACGCGGTGACACGGGCGCATACCGAATCATCTATTTGGCTCGTTATGAGGATGCTGTTTACGTACTGCATTGCTTTAAGAAGAAAACGCAGCGGACATCAGGCCATGATAAATACATAGCAAAGGCACGTTTTCAGGCGGTGCTTGATGCTCGGAGAGGATGAAAATGGGAAGACGCGTTGATACAAAAATTCGGCATGTGACAGCTTCAGAAACGAACATTTTTGCTGAGCTGGGTTTTGAAGAAAGTGAAGCTAAACAGTTGCACGAAAGTGCCGAAAAAGAGGTTGAGCAGTTGCTTGCCATCAAGCGGCAACTGATGCAGGAAATTTCCTCGTGGATTGCGGAGAATAAACTGCGTCAGACTGACGCTGCCGTCAGGCTAAACGTCTCTCGTCCCCGCGTGTCTGATGTCGTGAACCTCAAAACCAGTAAGTTCACCCTTGATACGCTGATCATGATGTTATGTAAACTTGGAAAACCCGTCTCAGTTACCGTCGGCTAATCTTTTTTTCCAGTCCATACCTAAGGTATATTTCGCCCTTCACAGGAGAAACTATGCTGCCAACTCAATCAACCCGATTAAACAAGTACATTAGCGAGAGCGGGATCTGCTCACGTCGCGAGGCGGACCGTTACATTGAACAAGGTAACGTGTTCCTCAACGGCAAACGCGCCACTATCGGTGACCAGGTGGTCCCTGGCGACGTGGTTAAAGTGAATGGTCAGCTCATTGAACCGCGTGATGCTGAAGACCTGGTGTTTATCGCGTTGAACAAACCGGTTGGGATTGTCAGCACCACGGAAGACGGCGAGCGGGACAACATTGTTGATTTCGTGAACCACAGTAGCCGTATTTTCCCGATTGGCCGTCTGGATAAAGACTCTCAGGGGCTGATTTTCCTCACCAACCACGGCGACCTGGTGAACAAAATTCTGCGTGCCGGTAACGACCACGAGAAAGAGTACATCGTGACGGTGAACAAGCCGGTGACGGACGAATTTATCCGCGGCATGGGCGCAGGCGTGCCGATTCTGGGCACCGTGACGAAGAAGTGCAAGGTCAAAAAAGAAGCGCCCTTTGCGTTCCGTATCACGCTGGTGCAGGGCCTGAACCGCCAGATCCGTCGCATGTGCGAGTATTTTGGTTATGAAGTGACGAAGCTGGAACGTACGCGCATCATGAACGTCAGCCTGTCCGGGATCCCGCTGGGCGAGTGGCGTGACTTAACGGACGACGAGCTGATCGAGCTGTTCAAGCTTATCGAAAACTCCTCGTCCGAAGCGAAGCCGAAAGCCAAAGCCAAACCGAAAACGCAGGCGATTAAACGTCCGGTAGTTAAGGCACCGCAGGCGGAAGAGAAAGGGCGGGGCAAGCCGGGTAACGGAAAACGCTTTACCCAGCCGGGTCGCAAAAAGAAAGGGCGCTGATTAGCGCCTTCCACGGGTTGATGTATTGGCGGACCAGGAAAAGGTCGCCTCTGCATCCGGCTTATAAGCCTGCTCTTTTTTCAGCTTGCGGGCTTTTTTCGCCGCAGCCTCACGTTGCGCCATCAGCTTGTCGATGTACTCTTTTTTAACCTGATTGGTTTCGGCGTTCGTCAGCGTGCGGCCATGGGCGATGCGGGCGCGGTCGAGAAGCGTTTTCAGTTCGCGCTGCTCGGCTTCCGTCATGTCTTTCTGGGTCAATCGTGGTGTAGCCATTGCTGAAGCCTCCTGATGGGGAGGCTCCAGTGTAAAGCAAGCCGGGTTAATTAACCCTGTTTCAGCGCATCTTTTTTCGGTTGCTCATCAATCGGTTTACCGGACCAGTAGCCCGCCAGCAGCGAGCCGGACAGGTTATGCCAGACGGAGAACAGCGCGCCCGGCAGGGCCGCCAGCGGTGAGAAGTAAATTTTACCCAGCGCCGCAGCCAGGCCGGAGTTCTGCATGCCTACCTCGATCGCCAGCGTGCGGCAGGTGGACTCGTCAAAGCCAAACAGCTTCCCGCCCCAGTATCCGCCCAGCAGGCCGATGGTGTTGTGCAGCACCACCGCGACGATCACCACAAAGCCCACCGAGGCAATGTGCGACGCGGAACCGGCCACCACGGCGCTGATGATCGCCAGAATGCAGATCATCGAAAACGCGGGCAGGTACGGCTCAACCGCTTTCACCACGCGCGGGAACAGATGGTGAATGACCAGCCCCAGCGCAATCGGGATCACCACAATCTGCAGAATGCTGAGCAGCATGCCCATCACGTCCACCTGAATATGCGCGTCCACGTACAGGCGGGTTAACAGCGGTGTGGCAATCACGCCCACCAGCGTGGATACCGAAGAGATGGTCACGGAGAGCGCCACGTCACCTTTCGCGAGATAGATCATCACGTTAGATGCCGTACCGCTGGCGACGCTGCCCACCAGTACCATCCCGGCGGAGAGATCGGGCGGCATCTTAAAGGCCATCGCCAGCAGCCAGGCCGCGAGCGGCATCACCAGGTAGTGCAGGAAGATCCCTGCAGCCACTGGCGCCGGGCGCGACAGCACGCGTTTAAAATCGTCGATTTTCAGGTGCACGCCCATGCCGAACATAATCAGCATCAGCAGCGTGGTGACCCACGGACCAATGCCCGTGAACGTGGTAGGGGTGTAATACGCGAGTACGGAGAGCAGCAGCGCCCATAGCGGGAACAGCCGGGTGATAGCGGATAACATAGTGAATTCCTTGCAGTATTGTCGTGTTGTTTAGTTATGAAAAAGCCGGGTCTGTGCCCGGCTTATAGGTATTGTTTATCGTGCTAACGAATTTTATTCAAACAAATTCTGATGAAGTTTCTGCACCACCTGCTCGGCCTGATCGGCAGGGACCAGGAAACAAAGGTTATAGCTGGAGGCACCGTAGCAGATCATGCGGATGTTGAACGGGTCAAGCACGCCGAATACCTCTTTGCCCACGCCGCAGGCGCGAGACAGCTTGTTACCGATGATGGCCACCAGCGCCAGGTCTTCTTCGACCTCCACGCGGCACAGCTCAGACAGCTCAATCAGCAGCGACTGCGTCAGCAGGGTGTCGCCGGTGGAGGTGGAGCCGGTGGTGTCCAGCGTCAGCGCAATGCTCACCTCGGAGGTGGTAATCAAATCTACAGAGATGTTATGGCGCGCGAGGATGCCAAACACTTCCGCCAGGAAGCCGCGGGAGTGGAGCATATTGTGGCTGTGCAGCGTGACCAGCGTCTGGCGGCGGCGCAGGGCCAGCGCGCGGAACAGTGGCGGGTTCTCGGTTTTCTTGCAGACCAGCGTCCCGCCCGCTTTTGGATCTTTACTGGAGCCAACGAAGACCGGAATATCGCTGCGCACTGCGGGCAGCAGCGTTGCCGGATGCAGCACTTTTGCACCGAAGGTGGCCATTTCAGCTGCTTCTTCAAAGGCAATCACATCAATACGTTTTGCCGCGGAAACGACGCGCGGATCGGTGGTGTAAATACCCGGCACGTCAGTCCAGATATCCACGCGCGTTGCGTGCAGGGCTTCGCCCAGCAGCGCGGCGGTGTAATCGCTGCCGCCACGGCCAAGCGTGGTCGTGCGTCCTTTCGCTTCGCTGCCGATAAAGCCCTGGGTGATCACCATGCCTTCTGCCAGGCGCGGCGCCAGCTGCTGGTTGGTGAGCTCGGCCAGCATCTCAACGTCCGGTTCAGCGCGCCCAAAACGATCGCTGGTGCGCATCACTTTACGCACGTCAAACCACTGCGCCTGAACGTTACGCTCGCGCATAATTTCAACGAACAGCAGGGTAGACATCAATTCACCGTGGCTGACCAGTTCATCGGTCAGGGCGGTAGAGGTGGCCAGGGACGCCGCTTCTGCCAGGGTGGTGATATTTTCCAGCAGGCGCTCCACTTCTTCGCGGATCACGTTCGGGTTTTGCAGACGTTCAAGAATGTCGAACTGAATTTTGCGCAGTGCATCCAGCTTCACGAAACGTTCTGTCGCTTCCAGTCCTTCAGACAGAGAAACCAGCAGGTTCGTCACGCCGGCGGATGCAGAGAGCACCACCAAGCGGGTATTCGGATCGGCCAGCACCACATCGGCGCTGCGGTTCATGGCATCGTAATCGGCCACACTGGTGCCGCCAAACTTGGCGACCACAAAACTCGTCATAACAACCTCGTGTCAGGGAATGAATAAGCGACCTTGGCACAAGAATGAAACGAAAACAGGTGCAGGCGCAAAATACGGCCCTATAAATAAAATGCGGGGGAGGTCCTGTCAATGCTGGGATTATGCGGATTTTTTATGGGGGGGTACCCCTGAGAAACAGGACTTATAACAGGCCCATATTTTATGCTCCTTTTTACCCCCTTTTGACCGACATTTCGCCACGCCGGAAGGGCTCGACAGCAGCTATACTTTTCGGGTCTTTTCACCTGCGTTTGATGCAGACCAGGGCAATGGCATAAAAACCATCACAATTTTTATTTGCAGGCGCTACAATCGACCGCAGTCACAATTCTCAAATCAGAAGAGTATTGCTAATGAAAAACATCAACCCAACGCAGACCGCTGCCTGGCAGGCACTCCAGAAACATTATGATGAAATGAAAGACGTCACCATCGCGGATCTGTTCGCGAAAGATGCCGATCGTTTCACTAAGTTCTCCGCGACCTTCGATGACCTCATGCTGGTGGATTTCTCCAAGAACCGCATTACCGAAGAGACGCTGGCAAAACTGCAGGATCTGGCGAAAGAGACCGAGCTGGCCGACGCCATCAAATCCATGTTCTCCGGCGAGAAGATCAACCGCACCGAAGACCGTGCCGTGCTGCACGTGGCGCTGCGCAACCGTAGCAATACGCCAATCATCGTTGACGGCAAAGATGTGATGCCGGAAGTGAACGCGGTGCTGGAAAAGATGAAAACCTTCTCTGAAGCGATCATCTCCGGCAGCTGGAAAGGCTACACCGGCAAAGCGATCACCGACGTGATTAACATCGGTATCGGCGGCTCTGACCTCGGCCCGTTCATGGTGACCGAAGCCCTGCGCCCGTACAAAAACCACCTCAACATGCACTTTGTCTCTAACGTCGATGGTACCCACATCGCCGAAGTGCTGAAAAACGTGAACCCGGAAACCACCCTGTTCCTGGTGGCGTCTAAAACCTTTACCACCCAGGAAACCATGACCAACGCCCACAGCGCGCGTGACTGGTTCCTGAAAACCGCGGGCGACGAAAAGCACGTGGCGAAACACTTTGCGGCGCTCTCCACCAACGGTAAAGCGGTAGGCGAGTTTGGCATCGATACCGCGAACATGTTCGAGTTCTGGGACTGGGTTGGCGGCCGCTACTCTCTGTGGTCTGCAATCGGTCTGTCCATCATCCTGTCCGTGGGCTTTGACAACTTCGTTGAGCTGCTCTCCGGCGCGCATGCGATGGACAAACACTTCTCCACCACCGCGCCTGAGAAAAACCTGCCGGTGCTGCTGGCGCTGATCGGTATCTGGTACAACAACTTCTTCGGCGCTGAAACCGAAGCGATCCTGCCGTACGACCAGTACATGCACCGCTTTGCGGCCTACTTCCAGCAGGGCAACATGGAATCCAACGGTAAGTACGTTGACCGTAACGGCAACGCGGTGGATTACCAGACTGGCCCGATCATCTGGGGCGAGCCGGGCACCAACGGCCAGCATGCGTTCTACCAGCTGATTCACCAGGGTACCAAAATGGTACCGTGTGATTTCATCGCCCCGGCGATCACGCACAACCCGCTGTCCGACCACCATCCGAAGCTGTTGTCTAACTTCTTCGCACAGACCGAAGCGCTGGCGTTCGGTAAATCCCGCGAAGTGGTTGAGCAGGAATACCGTGACCAGGGTAAAGATCCGGCCACGCTGGAGCACGTTGTGCCGTTCAAAGTGTTCGAAGGCAACCGTCCAACCAACTCCATCCTGCTGCGCGAAATCACCCCGTTCAGCCTGGGCGCGCTGATTGCGCTGTACGAGCACAAGATCTTCACCCAGGGCGCGATCCTGAACATCTTCACCTTTGACCAGTGGGGCGTTGAGCTGGGCAAACAGCTGGCAAACCGCATTCTTCCAGAGCTGGGTGACGATAAAGCCATCGACAGCCACGACAGCTCCACCAATGGTTTGATTAACCGTTATAAAGCATGGCGTGCGTAATTAATATGTCATGAAAAATGCCGGCGATATGCCGGCATTTTTTTATCGGATAATTCCTGATGTCTGTTAGTTAACTCAAATTCTGACTCTGAGTTTAATCTGAAAAAGGCGGTTAACCTGCTAATTGCTGCGGTTTATTTTAAGAAAATACGTAGAGCTAAGATAATAAGGATATATTATAATTTATTGATTTTCATCGATTATTTATTTCAAATATTTGTTTTTCGTTTCTGTTTTATCCATTAGTCCGAAAACCATCCCCCTATTTCCCCCCACGGTAAACCCTCTGCTGTAGTTGTGTATACTCGATTCCGCCTGAATTTCTTTTCGGGCAAATCTCCATTCATTCATTGAAGGGAAATTGTTATGAAGAAAGTACTGTATGGCATTTTTGCCATATCTGCACTTGCGGCGACGTCTGTCTATGCAGCTCCGGTCCAGGTCGGGGAAGCAGCAGGGTCGGCAGCGACGTCTGCGTCTGCGGGAAGTTCTACCGCAGCCAGCACCAGCACCGTAAGTTCAGCCGTGGGTGTCGCGCTGGCGGCAACCGGTGGCGGTGATGGCTCCAATACCGGAACCACGACCACTACGACAACCAGCACCCAGTAATACCGGGTGTTTTAATCATAACCACACTTCGGTGTGGTTATTTCGCCCCTTCGGAGAAGAGTCGTGAAGCGACCTGCAATCATTCTGATTTGCCTGCTGTTGCAGGCGTGCTCAGCCACCACCAAAGGGCTGGGACATTCACTGTGGGAAAGCCTGTTCGGCACGCCGGGCGTTCATCTGACCGATGACGAACTTCAGAACATGCCGTACGCCAGCCAGTACATGCAGCTAAACGATGGCCCGCAGCTGTTTGTGGTGCTCGCTTTCGATGAAAACGGGCAGCAGAAATGGGTGACGCAGGATCAGGCCACCATCGTCACGCAGCATGCCCGAATCGTGAAAACGCTGCTCGGCGGCGACAACTTGCTCGAGGTGAATAATCTCGCCGAAGACCCGCTCATCAAGCCAAATCAGATCGTCGACGGCGCAAGCTGGACGCGCACGATGGGCTGGACCGAGCACAAGCAGGTGCGCTACGCCACGGCACGCTCGACCTTCCGCTGGGACGGTACGGACAGCGTGAAAGTCGGCAGCGACGAAACGCAGGTTCGCGTGCTGGATGAAGAGGTCACCACCGACCAGGCCACCTGGCATAACCGCTTCTGGATCGACGAGGATGGGCAGATCCGTCAGTCCTTGCAGTATCTCGGTGCCGGTTTCTTCCCGGTGAAAACCACCCTGATCAAGGCGGCGAAATCATGAAAACGCTCATCCACGCTGCGCTTCTCGTCAGCCTTGCCGCGCCGCTGGCGTGGTCCGCAGGAACGGTAAAGGTCTACACGCCGGACAGTGAAAAACCCAAAACCTTAACCAACGCCGAGCATCTGCTCGATCTCGTCGGGCAGCCAAGGCTTGCCAACAGCTGGTGGCCGGGAGCGGTGATCGGCGAGCGTCAGGCGACGGTTAAGGCGGAGCAGGAACACCGTGCCCTGCTGGCCCGCCTGACGAGCCTTGCGGAGCAGGAAGACGGCGACGATGCCGCGGCCATTAACAGCGTTCGCCAGCAGCTTCAGGCGCTGAAAGTGACAGGCCGCCAGAAAGTCAATCTTGATCCAGATGAAGTGCGCGTCACGGAAAAGGGCAACCCCACGCTTGAAGGGGAGTACACCCTCTGGCTTCCGGTGAAGCCGACGACGGTGACCGTGATGGGGCTTATCAGCAGCCCCGGTAAAAAGCCCTTTACGCCCGGCCGCGACGTGGCGAGCTATCTCGACGAACAAAGCCTGCTGAGCGGCGCGGATAACAGCTACGCATGGATTATTTATCCAGACGGGCATACACAAAAAGCGCCGGTGGCGTACTGGAATAAACGCCATATCGAACCCATGCCGGGCAGCATCATTTTTGTCGGTTTTGCCGACCATTTCTGGACGAAGGCATATGACGGGCTTAACGCCGATATCCTTCACTCCCTGACACAGCGGATACCGGAAGAATGAAAAGAACCTATCTCTACAGCATGCTGGCGCTCTGCGTAAGCGCCGCCTGCCATGCAGAAACGTATCCGGCACCTATTGGCCCGTCTCAGTCAGACTTCGGCGGCGTCGGTTTACTGCAAACGCCTACCGCGCGCATGGCGCGTGAAGGGGAAATTAGCCTTAACTACCGCGATAACGACCAGTATCGCTACTATTCTGCCTCCGTACAGCTTTTCCCGTGGCTTGAAACCACGCTGCGCTACACCGACGTGCGTACGAAACAGTACAGCAGCGTCGACGCCTTCTCCGGCGATCAGACCTACAAAGATAAAGCCTTCGACGTCAAGCTGCGCCTGTGGGAAGAGAGCTACTGGATGCCGCAGGTCTCCGTGGGTGCAAAAGATATCGGCGGTACCGGCCTGTTCGACGCGGAATACATCGTGGCCAGCAAGGCCTGGGGACCGTTTGATTTTTCTCTCGGTCTTGGCTGGGGCTATCTCGGCACCAGCGGCAACGTTAAAAACCCGTTCTGTACCTACAGCGATAAATACTGCTACCGCGATAACAGCTACAAGAAAGCCGGTTCCATCAACGGCGACCAGATGTTCCACGGCCCGGCCTCGCTGTTCGGTGGTGTGGAATACCAGACGCCGTGGCAGCCGCTGCGCCTGAAGCTGGAGTACGAAGGGAACGACTACTCGCAGGACTTCGCCGGGAAGATTGAGCAGAAGAGCAAGTTTAACGTCGGCGCCATTTATCGCGTCACCGACTGGGCCGATGTTAACCTCAGCTACGAGCGTGGCAACACGGTGATGTTTGGCTTCACGCTGCGCACCAACTTCAACGACATGCGGCCGCACTACAACGATAACGCGCGGCCTGCCTACCGGCCGGAGCCGCAGGATGCGATTCTGCAGCACTCCGTGGTGGCAAACCAGCTGACGCTGCTGAAATACAACGCCGGCCTGGCCGATCCGAAAATTCAGGTGAAAGGCGATACGCTGTACGTCACCGGCGAGCAGGTGAAATACCGCGACTCGCGTGAAGGGATCGAACGCGCCAACCGGATCGTGATGAACGATCTCCCGGACGGGATCCGCACGATCCGCGTGACGGAGAACCGCCTGAATCTGCCGCAGGTCACCACCGAAACCGATGTCGCCAGCCTCAAGCGCCATCTTGAAGGCGAACCGCTCGGGCATGAAACCGAGCTGGTGCAAAAACGCGTAGAGCCGATCGTGCCGGAAACCACCGAGCAGGGCTGGTATATCGATAAATCGCGCTTTGATTTCCATATCGATCCGGTACTGAACCAGTCCGTCGGCGGGCCGGAAAACTTCTACATGTATCAGCTGGGTGCGATGGCGACGGCGGATCTGTGGGTCACCGACCACCTGCTGACCACCGGCAGCCTGTTCGGCAACATTGCGAACAACTACGACAAGTTTAACTACACGAACCCGCCGAACGACTCGAAGCTGCCGCGCGTGCGTACCCGCGTGCGTGAATACGTGCAGAACGATGTCTACGTGAATAACCTGCAGGCCAACTACTTCCAGTACTTCGGCAACGGCTTCTACGGCCAGGTTTACGGAGGCTACCTGGAGACTATGTTCGGCGGCGCGGGGGCGGAGGTGCTGTATCGTCCCGTCGACAGCAACTGGGCGTTCGGGATTGATGCCAACTACGTTAAGCAGCGTGACTGGCGCAGCGCGCAGGACATGATGAAGTTCACCGACTACAGCGTCAAAACCGGCCACCTGACCGCCTACTGGACGCCTTCGTTCGCGCAGGACGTGCTGGTGAAAGCCAGCGTCGGCCAGTATCTGGCGGGCGACAAGGGCGGCACGCTGGATATCTCCAAACACTTCGACAGCGGCGTCGTGGTGGGCGGCTACGCCACTATTACCAACGTTTCGCCGGACGAGTACGGGGAAGGGGACTTCACCAAAGGGGTCTACGTGTCGATTCCGCTGGATCTGTTCTCATCCGGTCCGACCCGCAGCCGAGCGGCCGTGGGCTGGACGCCGCTGACGCGTGATGGCGGCCAGCAGCTTGGGCGTAAGTTCCAGCTGTACGACATGACCAGCGATAAGAACATTAACTTCCGCTGATGCTTCACGCCGGGCGGCACTGCGTTTGCCCGGCCTACGGTTTTTGTAGGCCCGGTAAGCGCAGCGCCAGCGGGCGAATGCGCCAAACATAAACAAAAAATATAGATCCCCGTCACATTTTTGCGTTATACAGGAATCTCGTCCTGGAGAATGAGGTGCTGTATGACATCCCTGACTCGCCCGCGCGTTGAGTTTATCTCAACGATACTCCAGACCGTGCTGAACCTCGGTCTGCTGAGCCTTGGCCTGATCCTGGTCGTCTTTCTCGGCAAAGAGACGGTGCATCTGGCGGATGTGCTGTTCGCCCCTGAGCAAACCAGCAAATATGCGCTGGTGGAAGGCCTGGTGGTCTACTTTCTCTACTTTGAATTTATCGCCCTGATTGTGAAGTACTTCCAGTCCGGCTTTCACTTCCCGCTGCGCTATTTTGTCTACATTGGCATCACCGCCATTGTGCGGCTGATCATCGTCGATCATAAATCCCCGCTAGACGTGCTGATCTACTCGGCGGCGATCCTGCTGCTGGTGATCACCCTCTGGCTGTGTAATTCGAAGCGGCTGAAAAGGGAATAAAAAAATGGCGGCCCGAAGGCCGCCTAACAACAGTCACAAGTTGGGTCAATACAATACGTCTAAAGTTGAGGGTTGCAGTGGCATAACAGATGAAACTTAACCTTTCACGCCGCCCGCCGTCAGGCCATTCACCAGCCAGCGCTGGGCCAGCAGGAACACCACGGTAATCGGGATGGCAGACAGTACGGCCGCCGCGGCAAAGTCGCCCCACAGGTAGTTTTGCGGGTTGAGGTATTGCTGCATACCTACGGCCAGGGTGTAGCTGTTCACATCGCGCAGTAACAGTGAGGCGACCGGTACTTCGGTGATCGCCGCGATAAACGACAGGATAAACACCACCGCCAGAATCGGCACTGACAGCGGCAACAGCACCAGACGGAACGCCTGCCACGGGGTAGCGCCATCCAGCGACGCCGCCTCTTCCAGCGAGCCGTCGATGGTTTCGAAATAGCCTTTAATGGTCCACACATGCAGGGCAATACCGCCGAGATAGGCAAAGATCACGCCGCCGTGGGTATTCAGGCCGATAAACGGCACGTACTGGCCCAGACGGTCAAACAGGGCGTACAGCGCCACCAGCGACAGCACCGCCGGGAACATCTGGAAAATCAGCATGCCTTTCAGCAGCGTTGCTTTGCCCGGGAAACGCATGCGGGCGAAGGCATAAGCACAGGTGGTGGAGAGCGTCACGATGCCGATCGCGGTGATGGTTGCTACCTTCACCGAGTTCCACAGCCACAGCAGCACCGGGAACGGCGGCGGGGTGACGCGTCCATCGGCGTGCTCCACGCTGAAGCCCAGCGCGAGCTTCCAGTGCTCCCAGGAGATTTCATCCGGGATCAGGCTCCCGGTCGCAAAGTTACCCGAGCGCAGGGAGATGGCGATAACCATCAGCAGCGGGAACATGATGGCCGCGATGAAAATCAGCAGGCCTAAGTGCGTCGCGAGGAGGCGCAGCTTCTGAGATTTGGGTTGTACCATTGCCATGTTCAGTGCCCTCCTTAATCAAATTTCATACGTGTGGCTTTCAGGTTCACAATCGCCAGAGCGCCAACCAGCAGGAAGATCAGGGTGGCAATCGCCGCCGCCAGACCAAAGTCCTGGCCGCCGCCGCCTTCAAAGGCGATACGGTAGGTGTAGCTCACGAGTAGGTCGGTATAGCCTGCCGGCGTCGTGGTGCCGAGACGGTCCGGGCCACCGTTGGTCAACAGCTGAATCAGCACGAAGTTGTTAAAGTTAAAGGCGAAGCTGGCAATCATCAGCGGCGTCAGAGGCTTAATAAGCAGCGGCAGCGTAATTTTAAAGAAGTTCTGGAACGGACCCGCGCCATCCATCGCCGAGGCTTCATACAGATCGTCCGGAATCGCCTTCAGCAGCCCCATGCACAGGATCATCATGTACGGATAGCCCAGCCAGGTGTTGACGATGATAATCATCGAGCGGGCGGTGGTCGGGTCGCTGAACCAGGCCGGTTTGATACCGAACAGCGCGCTCAGCATCATGTTGATTTCACCGAAGCTCTGGTTAAACAGCCCTTTGAAAATCAGAATCGAGATAAACGACGGCACGGCGTAAGGCAGAATCAGCAGCACGCGGTAAATCGCTTTGCCTTTCAGGGACTCCCACTGCACGAGGCAGGCCAGCACCATGCCTACTGCAACGGTCAGGATCACCGTCAGCACCGAGAAGACCACTGTCCAGACGAAGATGGCGAAGAACGGTTTCTGGATACCTTCGTCGGTAAACACGCGGGTAAAGTTGTCCCAGCCGATGGTGACGGTATAGCCAGGGCTGAGCTTGTCATCACCCCATTTGCCATCGGCCGTTATGGACTGATAGAAACCAATGTCGTTATTCGGACGGTACTTCACGCCGCTCTGGTTGTTGGTCAGCGTGCCGTCATCCGCCAGGGTATATAGCGGCTGCGTGCCGGAGAACTGGCGCAGCGAGCTCATGGTCACTTTGCTTTCATCGGGCAGCACGGCGGTGAGCTGGGTCAGCGCCTGGCGATTCTGGGTAATGATACGCAGGTTCGCACGTTCACCCTCCGGCAGGGCCGCGGCCTCTTTTAAGACCAGCTTCTGCTCGCCGCCAAATTTGAACGCGTCGGAAAGATAGTTTTTGCCGCTCTCACCGTCAGTGAGCGCTAACTTCCACTCGTCACCTGCAGGATACAGGCCGAAGTTAAAGGTTTTACCCGCCTGATAAGAGCGATCCAGAAGCACCTGAGTGGCGCGCTCCTGCGCGAGCTGGTTAGTGCTGCTGTAGTTGGTGAACGCAATGGCGATGGTGCAGATCAGCGGGAACAGGACAAACAGCCCCATCCCGGCCACGCCCGGGTAGACATAGCGCCAGGCATAGGCTTTACGGTTGGCGAAAATATACAGGCCAGCAGAGCTTAAGATCAGCGTCATGATGGCGAACAGATATTCCCCTTGTACGTACATTAAAACAACAAGGTAACCCACCAGCAGACACAGCAGACCGATCGCTGACCACTTCAGCGCGTCGCTTTGCCACCAGTGCTTCTTTTTAATGACATCCATGGGGTTCTTCCTCTACAACGGTGGAAACTTTTCGTCAGGTGGCGCTGCGCTTACCTGACCTACGGATCGTGCCGTAGTCGTAGGGCGGGTAAGCGCACGCGCCACCCGCCGTTTTTCTTCTTACTTAGTAATACGACCCTGAGCATCCTTCAGCGCGGCATCGACAGTCTGGCGACCGCTTGCAGCGTTGATGACGGCGGTACGGGTGGCGTACCAGAACGCGGCCATCTGTGGGATGTTCGGCATGATTTCGCCTTTCTGAGCGTTATCCATGGTTGCCGCGATGCGTGGATCTTTTGCCAGCTGATCCTGGAAGGATTTCAGCGCCACGGCGCCCAGCGGTTTGTCCTTGTTCACTTCACCCAGACCCTGATCGGTCAGCAGGTAGTTTTCCAGGAACTCTTTCGCCAGCTCTTTGTTCGGGCTGGCGGCGTTGATGCCCGCGCTCAGCACGCCCACGAACGGTTTAGACGGTTTGCCGTTGAAGGTTGGCAGCAGGGTCACGCCGTAGTTGATTTTGCTCTTGTCGATATTGGTCCAGGCCCACGGACCGTTGATGGTCATCGCGGTTTCGCCTTTGTTGAACGCCGCTTCCGCGATGGAGTAGTCGGTATCCGCGTTCATGTGTTTGTTCTTAATCAGGTCAACCAGGAAGGTCAGGCCTTTTTTCGCGCCCGCGTTGTCCACGCCCACGTCTTTCACGTCATATTTGCCGTTTTCAAACTTGAACGCGTAGCCGCCGTCGGCAGCAATCAGCGGCCAGGTGAAGTACGGCTCTTGCAGGTTGAACATCAGGGCGGATTTACCTTTCGCCTTCAGCTCTTTATCCAGTTTCGGGATCTCTTCCCAGGTTTTCGGTGGGTTTGGCACCAGGTCTTTGTTGTAAATCAGTGACAGGGCTTCAACCGCGATTGGGTAGGCGATCAGCTTGCCGTTATAGCGAACGGCGTCCCAGGTGAACGGGAACAGTTTGTCCTGGAAAGCTTTGTCTGGCGTGACTTCAGCCAGCAGGCCAGACTGCGCGTAACCGCCGAAACGGTCGTGTGCCCAGAAGATGATGTCCGGGCCGTCACCGGTTGCCGCAACCTGCGGGAATTTCTCTTCCAGTTTGTCCGGGTGCTCTACGGTAACTTTGATACCGGTGTCTTTCTCGAATTTTTTGCCCACTTCGGCCAGGCCGTTATAGCCCTTGTCGCCGTTAATCCAGATAACCAGCTTGCCTTCTTCAATTTTGGCGAGCGCTGGGGCGGAAACCATCATTGCTGCAAGGGCGGACAATGCGAAAACGCGTGCGCCAGTCTTGATATTCATATCTGCCATCCTTTTTGGTGATGTGCTCGTGGATACATAAGGTGGTTCAACGTGACTCAGTCTCCTTATTTGACATCCTCTTTCCATCCTCCCAACCCCTACGCCCCACCCCCCGTTTGTGTGATCTCCGTTGCATAAATTTAAGTTATGAGTGCTGGCGCACATAAAAACCCACCGA
>NZ_JADBQO010000050.1:0-13516 GCF_014895875.1 Enterobacter cloacae complex sp. P12RS | reverse complement strand
TGTAAGCATCCCAGCTTTAGTTCCACGCACTTTTTGAGAGTTCCGGGTTTTCAGCCATCAGTCGGTATTCTTCCGGCGTCAGGTTATTCAGGGATTCATGAGGCCGCTCGTTGTTATATTCCATCAGCCAGCGCCCGGTAATTTCCCGTGCTTCGTTTAGTGTTCTGAACAAATAAAAATCCAGGATTTCTGTCCGGTATGTCCGGTTGAACCGTTCGATAAAAGCATTTTGTGTCGGCTTACCCGGCTTGATAAATTCGAGCTGCACGCCGTGTTCTTCGGCCCATTGTGCCAGCGCCACCGAGACCAGTTCTGGCCCATTGTCCATCCGCATTTTCAGCGGATATCCGCGGTTTGCCACTATCCTGTCCAGTACCCTGACGACACGCTGAGCCGGGATATTCAGGTCGATTTCTATCGCCAGTGCTTCACGGTTAAAATCATCCACCACATTGAAGGTCCGGAAGCGCCTGCCGCAGACCAGCGCGTCATGCATAAAATCGATGGACCAGCTCTGGTTTAACGCTTGCGGCGTCGCCAGTGGCGCTGGATTACGTACTGGCAGCCGCTGTTTTCCCTTGCGACGAAAATTCAGTTTCAGCAGGCAGTAAATCCGGTGAACACGTTTATGGTTCCAGGTGTTGCCCTGCCTGCGCAGCAGCTGGAACAGCTTCTTAAAACCGTAGCGCGGATAGCGTTCTGCCAGCTCAGTCAGCGCATGGATCACCGGTTCATCACACCGGGTATCAGGCTGATAAAAATACACCGTCCTGCTCAGCGATAACGTCCTGCAGGCCTGACGTAAACTCATGGCAAATTGTGCCGTCAGATAGCCGACGAGTTCACGCTTTATCGCTGGTTTTAGAGCTTTTTTTCGATGACGTCTTTAAGTGCCCGGCACTCAAGGCTGAGATCAGCGAACATCTGTTTCAAACGTCGATTTTCGTCCTCAAGGTCTTTGATTTTTTTGATATCAGCCGCTTCCATCCCGCCATATTTGGCCTTCCAGTTATAGTAGCTGGCTTCGGAAATAGCGGCCTCACGACACACATCTTTGACGGTCCTGCCCGCTTCGACGGACTTCAGGACGGCGATGATCTGGTGCTCGGTGAATCGGATCTTACGCATAGCGATCTCCTCAGGGGACATAATCAGTATGTCGGAAGATCTCTAAAAGTGAATGGGCCGTTTTGCAGGGATACTTACATGCCCTTCTTCGATTAAAAAAGGGTTGCCGCTGAATATCTTTGAGAAGTAACCCATAAGAGTTCTGCTCTCAAACTCTTCTCTATACTCCTTAAAGAACAAGTTTCGGGCCCATATCTCATGGTAGAACTGGATCAATGAGAGGTCTTCAAATTTACGATATGTATCAATCTTAAACCAACTCTTGATGTCTTTTGTATGCTCTGGTGACCAATTGTTCAAAATTCATTCTCCACCTATGCTAGTACTGTCCTACGGGTACAATTCAGTTATGCTGAAAAACTACCGTATACACTAATCGGTGGAAAGCAGATCCTGCTTACGCAGTTCAGCTACCAACTGGTAGTTGAACTGAGGATTGGTTATCTTTTGATACAATTTGCCAATCAGCTAATCGTGAGAACTCATACCATTAAGATTTATGGTTCCTTTTTAGAACCACCAATAAAATAAAAAGTCAAAATAAATATATAAATCATTGAATTGAATAACTAATTACAGGGACGCCAGCCAAAATTCTCCATCGGTGATTACCAGAGTCATCCGATGAAGTCCTAAGAGCCCGCACGGCGCAAGCCCTGCGGGCTTTTTTGTGTCTGCATTTTATCCCGCGAAGTGCGTAAAATATTCCGGCAACAATGGAACATTACGCCATCAAACATTGTTTCGCTCATGCTCAATGAGCCATTCTTTGCGCGAAATACCACCGCCGTAACCCGTCATCTTTCCATCTTTGCCAATTATCCTATGACAAGGGATCACAATCGCAATCCGGTTTGCACCATTAGCTGCAGCGACGGCGCGCACAGCATTAGGCTTATTCATCCCTAGCGAAATGGCCTGATAGTGCGAAGTCTGTCCATAGGGAACTGCACGCAACTCATGCCAGACGGATTGCTGAAAATCGCTGCCTGGGGCATCCACAGAGAGCTCAAACTGTCGGCGAGTTCCGGCAAAATACTCGCTGATTTCTTTTACTGTCTGCCGGGTATGGCTGTTTTCTCCGGTGACAATTCTGGCGTTAAATAAACGCTGGATATCGCGGAATTCTGTTTCTAACATCCGGCGATCGGTAAACTCCAGCAGACACACTCCCCGCTCTGTCGCGCAGACAAACATAGGCCCAAGCGTAGTGGTAAACCGATGAATGACAATCACCTCGGTTGCCTGAGTCGGCGCTGCGCCAGTAAGCCGCTTGTAGATGTAACCAAACCCGCTCAGGGATTCATAGCCATTGTCCAGCGCCACGTCAGTAGCCGCTCGTCCGCTTTTTAGCTCCTGCAGAGCAACGTTCACCCGCTGCATTCGCTGGAAAGCCTGAAAAGTGATGCCGTGATGTTGCAGGAACCAGCGTCTTACCCGCTCCGGACTGATTCCGTGCTGGCGAAGCTGCGCGTCAGCCACACGGGATTTAATATCGCGCCTGACAAGCGCAAGCGCCTGTTCAACAAATAATGGCGCGCTGTGCGCATTTTCAGCGGGTCTGCAGACCTTACAGGGACGAAAGCCATCCGCCAGGGCGGATTTGGCATCTTTATAAAATTCAACATTTTCGCGCCTGGGCTTTCGCGCCCGGCATACCGAAATGCAGAATACGCCAGTAGTTTTGACGCCAACAAAAAATACGCCGGTATATTCTGAATCTCGTTCGAGTAATGCCTGATACCAGATATCACACAAATTCTTATCGGTTATTTTCATTGCTAAAAAGTCCTGCAAATGACTGACGAGTTCGAATCGCATGCATTACATCACTCAGCGTTGACTGCATGGCTGAATGAACAAAATTGCCCATTGAAATGCGGTTTACCCCGGCCCGTTTCAGCCTGTCGAACGACGGAAGATCGGGCATACACATGACGTTCAGAGGCAGGCCCGTTGCCTCTGCAATGAGGCTGATGTCTTTCTCTGACGTAAGACAGGGAACAAAAAGGCCATCAGCACCTGCAGCTTTATAGCTCTGACCCCGTAATATCGTCTCCTGCAATGCGTCATCATGCCCGAGCAGGTAAGTGTCAGTCCGAATGTTCAGAAACAGGCTACAGTTTTCGCTTCTCAGCGCATTGCATACTGTTCTCAGATTACGGGAAAAATCAGAGATATCGTCAAGCTGACGCTTACCATTAATGACTCTGCTGTCTTCAAGGTTAACGCCTGCTACGCCTGTCTGAGCAAGGCGCCTGAGATTAGCGACTATCTCTTCGGCTGAATCACCATATCCTGCTTCCATGTCAACGCTCAATGGCAGGCTGCTGACAGCCCGGATACGGGTGACCACATAAAATAACGCATCAAACGGCATTCCCTGCCCGTCTTCATATCCCAGCATGGACGCTATTGCTGCACTGGACGTTCCCAGTGCCTGATAGCCTGCTTCTTGCGCTGCGACAGCACTGGCGGCGTCCCAAACGTTAGCGATAAGCAGGGGCTGATCCTGGTTGTGGAGTTCTGCAAAATTCATATTCATTTCCTCTCAATAGATTGAAAATGAATCTAAGCATTCAGTATGAACGTCACAACCGAAATTCAGACGACCATTTTTTAGCAAGCGTAGTCTGGATTCGCAGACCAGTCAGATCTGTTGCAAACCAGCTGCGCTAACCTGCATTTTGAGCTTATTAATGAACCAGCGGCCAGCCGGGCCCGGAGGATGCTCTTCTAAATGCACGGCCTGCATGGCAAAACCCGGTCCGACGTCAGGCTGCATCTGCAAATTCAACGTGACCAATTTACCCGTCGCAAGATCCTCCTCAACCACTGGCAGCGGCATATAACCCCATCCAAGCCCGGCACGCAGGAAAGCGTGCTTCGCGCCCATATCGGCCAAATGCCAGGTTTTTGACGACATCACGCCAAAGCTCCGGCCCACGGTAAGCGACGAACGATCGGCCAGCACCAGCTGGACGTGTTCCGCTAAAAGCGAGCGAAGGATCGGCCCTGGCAGGTTAGCCAGCAGATGTTCAGGAGAGACAACGGCCACGGCTGGCACGTTGAGAAGGAATTCAGAGGTGCATCCAGCCGGAATATGCGGCAGCGAGCCGATAATCGCCACCCGACAGTGGCCGTCCAGCAGAGGCTGGAGAACCGCCCCTAATGCTTCAACATACAAACGCAGCGGCGTGTCGGGAAATACCTGATGAAATGCCTGCACCGCAGCGGTGAGCTGCGCAACAGGAAACATCACATCGACGGAGACCGCCAGTTCAGGCTCCAGCCCTTCGGCTAAGGTGCGCGCCTTAGCCTTGAAGGCGTCCATCCCGGCAGCGGCAAGGCGTGCCGCTTCCAGCATCGCGACGCCCGCCTCCGTCAGTTTCGGATATCGCCCGGAGCGATCGAATAATGGGAATCCGACCTGCGCCTCAAGATTGGCCAGCGTCGCGCTGACAACCGACTGCGCGCGCCGCAGTTTACGCCCGGCGGCCGAAAAACTTCCCTCATCAACGGCGGCAATAAATGTGCGCAGTTGATCAACAGACATACCGTCCAGCATGTATCGCTCCGGCAGATGGAATCCATCTAATTATATAGGCTATTCAGATAGGACGAAGATTACTACTCTCTACGCATGTTCACTACTCTTCCTGAAGGAAATTAAGCATGAAAACAACAACTGTAGGTATTATCGGCGCTGGTGCAATTGGGCAAGCCTTTGCGAAACAGCTGGTAAATGCGGGCATGAACGTTATTCTGAGCAACAGCCGCGGGCCGGAAAGCCTGTCTGATGTGGTTGAAGGACTGGGCCGCGGGGCTCGCGCTGGCACCGCACAACAGGCCGCTGAAGCTGACATCGTTTTTGTCAGCACTAACTGGGACAAAACCGAAGCTGCGTTAAGCGGAATTACCTGGAATGGACGCATCCTGATTGACGCCACGAACCCGGTACTTTTGCCCGGCTATAAGCTGGCAGAACTGGGTGGAAAAAACTCAAGCCAGCTTGTGACCCAGTGGGCGCCAGGGGCACGCGTCGTCAAAGCTTTCAATACCCTTCTTGCAGGGGTGCTGGCTCAGGATCCGGCGCAAGCGGGTGGCCATCGTGTCGTCTTTATCTCCGGAGACGATGCAGATGCGAAGGCGGAAGTGAAAGCGTTAGCCGGGCAACTGGGCTTCGCAAGCATTGATTTAGGCAGTCTTGAGATCGGCGGGACGCTACAACAATTCCCTGGAGGGCCTCTTCCGGGGGTAAATCTGGTGCAACTGGCATAGCAAAAGGCAACGCTAACGATGACTCAGCGAACTTCCGCAGAGACGTTTGAAGAATACCTTCCCGGCAAGCTGCTCCGGGAGCATCGGGCGCAATCTTCCCGGGATGTATTCGTTCAAATTCTGGCCCGCAGACAAGTCCAGGAAAACGTCATTATTCCGGCGGTTCCGGAGCCCTTTATCGTCTGGATCCTTTCTGGTCAAGCCGTTGTTGAGGAGCGTTCCCCCGGCGAGGCGTGGTTAGCAAACCGCGTTACCGCAGGCGATTTTTTTCTCACGACGGCGGCCTCTCCCACTGAAATGCGGTGGCAAGCCGAGCCAGATATACCGTTCGTCGTCATGCATGTGTATATCGGCGTGGCCATGATGCAGGAGTGTGAACTGCGAGAAGTCTCCGGCGCGCGCGACGAAACGCTATCCGCGCTGCTGGAGCAGATACGCCAGGAGCTGTATCTGCAAACTCCCCCAAGCGGCCCCTTTATCCAGGGGATTGCCCAAGCGCTGACGGTACACCTGGTTCGCACCTACGGCACGCATACGAAACGACACCGGGGAGGTCTGCAGGCATTTAAACTGCACCGGGTCTTTACGGCAATGCGGGAAGGGTTGGCCCAGCCGTTTGACCTGGCACGGCTGGCTAAGCTGACCGATCTCAGCGAATACCATTTTAGCCGCGCCTTCAAACAGTCGACCGGGCTTTCGCCCTCCCACTATTTTATCCGGCTACGCATGGAGGAAGCGCGCCGCATGCTGTCGGAAACCAATGATTCCATTATCAATATTGCCCTGAACGTGGGATACACCAGCCCCAGCCATTTTGCTGCCGTCTTCCTCAGGCATAACGGCGTGACGCCCTCGCACTATCGCAGCGATATCGTTCGCAGCAAAAGTCCGACAGTTTAAGCAAAAGCCCGCGCGAAGCCACCGCCTGAAACATCCATTATTGACCCGTACTTCAGACGTTCTTTCTGAAGCGTTGAAATTAACTCTCACGAGGATCAGTTATGGAACTTAAAGATAAAGTCGCTCTCATCACCGGTGCTTCAAGCGGGATTGGTGCCGCCACGGCAAAAAAATTAGCGAAACAGGGCGTCAGGGTCGGTCTCGCCGCCCGCCGCCTGGATCGCCTGCAGGCGCTGGTCTCTGACATTGAGGCTGCTGGCGGCGAAGCCATTGCGCTGGTTATGGACGTCACTGACCCGGCCTCGGTTAATGAAGGGGTCGCGACACTGCATAAACGCTATGGCCACATTGATATCGCCTTCAATAACGCCGGGCTGATGCCGATCTCTGATATTGCCAGCCTCAAAGTCGATGAATGGCACCAAATGGTAGACGTGAACGTAAAAGGCCTCTTTAACACCGTAGCGGCCGTACTACCGATTATGCAGTCGCAGCGGTCTGGTCACATCATCAATACCTCGTCGATCGCTGGGCGCAAAACGTTCCCCGGACTTGGGGTGTACTGTGCAACGAAGCACGCCGTTGCCGCCTTCTCGGATATTTTGCGTATGGAAGTGGCGCCGCAGTTCAACATTCGCGTCACCTCACTCCAGCCGGGTGCCGTAGAAAGTGAATTATTCGAGCATATCAGTGACGAAAATTATCGTGCGCAGATGGAACAGCTGAAGGAGAAGATGACGTTCCTGAAAGCCGATGATATCGCCGACTCGATTGTTTACGTGCTGCAGGCACCGGAACATGTGGACGTGGCAGAGCTGTTTATTATGCCGACCGAGCAGCCGTGGTAAGAAAGTAAAGCGGGTCAGGCAACGGCCTGACCCGCTAATTTTCATCCGCAACGTTAGTTCGCAGATGCCGTCGGTCTGATCGTAATTTCTGTTGTATCGACACTCTCAGGCGCCTCGATGATATGGCGCACAGCGCGGGCGATATCAGCAGGTTTGAGGGCAATAGCACGGTACGCGTCCATCGCCGCCATGGTTTCCGGGTGCGTAATGGTCGAGGCCAGTTCGCTTTCCACTACCCCAGGGTTAACGCAGGTCACGCGGATGTTCGAACTTTCCTGACGTAAACCATCCGAAATCGCCCGTACGGCGAATTTGGTGGCACAGTAGACAGCAGCCGTGGGCACCACGGACAAGGCACCAATCGAGCCGATATTAATGATTTGTCCCGACCCCTGGGCTTCCATAATCGGCAGAACGGCGCCTATCCCCCACAGCACGCCTTTGATATTCACGTCAATGGTGCGCTCCCACTCATCCTGCTTGCCTGCCGAAAGCGGAGAAAGAGGCATGATGCCCGCGTTGTTAATCAGCACGTCAATGCGGCCCCACTTTTCACGCGCTGCCTGTACGAAGTCAGCCATCGACTGGCGGCTGGTAACGTCTAAGACTGCGGCCTCTGCTTCCCCCCCTGCACTGCGGATTTCAGCAGCCAGGGCGTTGATGCGATCCAGCCTGCGAGCGCCCAGGAAAACGTTCGCGCCTGCCTTGCCTAACTCTCTGGCAATACCTTCTCCGATACCGCTTGATGCACCGGTAATTAAGATAACTTTGTTCATGTTTTGCTCCTTACGTTGAGTTCAACGTGATAATAGATACTCACCATTGTTTCTTGTATCCTGCATTTACTGGACTCACTGGTTAGCAATATTAAACAATGAAAATCGATCTCAATCTGTTACCCGTTTTTCTGGCGGTCGCCGAGGAGCGTAGCTTTAGCGCTGCCGCCGCGCGGCTGGGCATAACCCGCTCCGCTGTCAGTCAGGGGATTAGGCGTCTTGAAGATGGTTTTCAAACCCTGCTGGTGATGCGCACCACGCGCTCGGTAAGCCTCACTGAAGCAGGGGAACGGCTGCGTAAATCGTTGCAGGCCCCCATCGCCAATATTGAAGCGGCATTTGAAGACGTCGCGTCGGACAGCACACCGCGCGGCCAGCTCAGAATCGCGGTCACCTCAATCGCGGAAGCGTTTCTCTCTGGCCCGCTGCTCGCTTCGTTTGCGGCTGCGCATCCTGCGGTATCGCTTGATATCTTCGTGTCGGACGAGGAGTTCGATATCGTGGCGGCGGGCTATGACGCCGGGGTAAGGCTGGGTGAAGTTATTGAAAAAGACATGATCGCCGTTCCCCTTACGGGTCAGCAGCGTGAGAGGGTGGTGGCTTCACCGTCCTATCTGGCGACTCACGGCGTACCTGAGCACCCCCGCGAGCTGGTGGCTCACCGGTGTATCGGCTGGCGCCCAGCCCCGGACGTTGCCCCCTATCGCTGGGAATTTGAGGAGGCGGGCGTTCCTTTCGATGTGGCGATTGAACCGCAGATCACCACAAACGATCTGCGCCTTATGCTCAGCCTGGCACTGGCCGGCGGCGGCATAACCTTAGCCACGGAGGATACATTCACTCCGTATATTGAAACGGGGCAGCTTGTTGCCCTGCTGGATACGTTTCTTCCGTCTTTTCCAGGCTTTTATCTCTATTTCCCCCAGCGTCACAATATGGCGCCCAAGCTAAGAGCCCTGATCGAGCACGTCCGCCAGTGGCGAGAGCCAGCGGCAACGTAAAGCGTTCAACGCTAACAAGGCCAGTAACTTTCATGCAGATTTTCCTTACCCTGCCGCTGCCCTTTGATAAACATCAACGACACCGCCCTCCTCCCATGGAAAAGTAAAAACGGACACAATTCACTCAGGGGATATGTCGTGCCGGGGATGGCTTAACGATGTATCTCGTACGCTGGACAAGACATCACACAAGGATGGAGCCTTAAAATGTACAGACCCATGGTCGTTATTTTCTTTATTCTGCTGACCCTTGCAGCCCTCATAGAAATAGGTTTTTTATCCTTCGGGTGATCCTCAAGCAAGGAGGCGCTTACCTGGGTACTTTGATCTCATTACAGTTTTTTCCTAAAGCCACCCCGCTTCGTCTGTGCCATGCTGAATCACGCTCATAACCGATAACGTTAAATGAGGATATTATGAAAAAAACAATTATCGCATTATCTGCCGTTCTGCTGGCTTCCCCAGTATTTGCTGCGACCACACATGCAACTGACGATACCGTCGCTGCGGCGAACGCAAACGCCAACGAAGCGAAGCAAAAACTGCACGAAGAGCAGAACAAAGGCGAAGAGCTGAAGCTGAAACAGCAGCATGCTGCGGAAGGTAAAAGCGAAAGCTTTGGCAGCAAAGTCAGCGAAGATTCCCAGAAAGCCTGGCATAAAACCAAAGAAGGCACCCAGAAGGGGTGGGATGCCACTAAAGAAGGCGCAGAGAAAGGCTGGAACAAAACCAAAGAAGGTGCCAGCGAGCTGGAAAAGAAAGTCACTGAATAACCGACATACTCACCTCAGGGCCGCGTTAGCGGCCTTTTTTATTGCTTCGAATAAAAGCGATACGTCGTGTATATCTGCCCCTTTTTGTTCGCCGCCTTATGACGACAGATAGGATTGATGCAAATGTCCGGATGCCCATCCCTGCGGTCATTTTTTTTCGCCCTCAGTATCAGGTTAATGAATGACCGTATTGAAAATACAGCAGGTTATTATATTTCCTGCTCGCAGTAGCATAATTCCAACACCACATAAGAATATATTTTAAATCCCTATTAATATAATATATCCTACATCAAGAATGTTATCCTAACTTAAACCATGATTAAGCAGCTTTAAATAATAACATTTTTAATTGCATTCAAAAACGACACTACCAATTATTAAACTACATCTAAAACATAAATAAAAAAGTATACTGAAATCAGAAAATATCCAACAAAAACAATCTATTAATAAAACAAATACATAAACCTCATCAATAAATTAATGGCCTCTTTACGACCTACCTCTTTATTTACGAAAGCTTAATTTGCACATTCACCGTTTTCTGGCTATATCATTTTTATATTCTCAAAACCAAATCCTCTATTAATTACAGGGTTTTATAAGGCACAAAATACGCATAACAAACATTCTGTCTCGTAAGTAATTACATTCGCTCTGATGTTGCCACTCTGAATCCTGGCGGGCATCGTTCGCTCTAAAAAGACGGTGAGTGCTGTTTAAAAAACAGTAACTCCGCCGGGGGCGCCCTTTACCTTCTCCAGAGATGGCTCGTCTTGCTCGTCGTTCACGATAACTCTGCTGGAGTAATACCTAAATGAGCCAAATCTCTGTTATATCAAAACTCACTGGCGTGGAAACGACTACGGAAGGCACACAGGTTACGCTGAGCCATTCCTCTATCGTTGAGCTTCATGTAGAGCGAGCCGATGTCTCCCACTTCGCGCGAAGTGGTAACGATCTGGTGGTGACACTGCACTCAGGGGAAGTGATCACCCTTAAAAATTTCTATGTCACCGACGCGCAGGGCGTGAGCCAGCTGGTGCTCCAGGAGAGTGACGGTGCGTTATGGTGGATTGAAGATCCCACCGGAGCCGCCACGTACGAATCCATCGCGTCCACGGACGCCTTGCTGGCCGCATCCGGGAGTGATGCAGGTGGTGCCGCCATCTGGCCGTGGGCGCTGGGCGGCATTGTCGCGGCTGGCGCCATCGCGGCGGTGGCAAGCTCCAGCGGCGGGGGCGGCGGGGATGACGATGATGGGAATAACAACAATCCTAACCCTAACCCCAGTACGCCAGTCGATCCCACCAACCCGGATACAACACCGCCGAATGCACCCTCCAGCCTTCAGTTCTCGTCGGACGGTAAAAGCGTCACCGGTACCGCCGAGCCCGGCAGTACCATCACGCTGAAAGACGCGAACGGCAACGTCCTTGGCACCGGAAAAACAGGCAGTGACGGCAACTTTACCGTGTCTCTCGGCACTCCGCTGACCAACGGCGAACAGGTGACCGCCACCGCGACAGATGCGGCCGGGAATACCAGCCAGGGCACAACGATTACGGCGCCGGATCTCACCGCACCCGATGCCCCAACGATCGGCAGCGTGACGGACGATATTGATCCTCAAACGGGGTCGGTCACAAACGGCGGCAGCACCAACGATCCACGCCCGCAGCTCAGCGGCACCGCGGAGGCGGGCTCCACCGTAACCATCTATGATGGCGGAGTCGCCATTGGCACGGCGCTCGTCGCCAGCAACGGCACCTGGACATTTACCCCGTCAACCGATCTGACTGAAAGCACCCACCAGATTACCGTGCGGGCAACCGACGCCGCCGGCAACCTCGGACCGGCCTCACCGGTATTTACCCTCACCGTGGATCTTACCCCGCCGACCGCGCCGACCGCGATTGTGCTGACCGACGACACGGGTGCGATCAGAGGGACCATAACCGCAGGCACACCTACCGATGCGTCAAAGCCGATCCTGGCGGGAACGGGCGAGCCCGGTGGCACAATCACTATCTACGATAACGGCGTCGCGGTTGGAACCACAACGGTGCTGCCGAACGGCACCTGGAGCGTCACGCCAGACGGCCCGCTCGCGGACGGAACGCACACGATAACCGTCGTTGAAACCGATGCAGCCGGAAACCAGAGTGCGGCCTCAGAGCCAATCATCTTCACCGTGGACACCACGCCGCCGCTGGCCCCCGGCGACCTCGTCGTATCGAATGATGGCGGCACCATCACCGGCACCGCGGAGCCTGGCAGCACGGTAACCATCCGTGAAGGCGACGCTATCCTTGGCACCCCGGTGGCCGACAGCGAGGGCAACTTTAGCCTGACGCTGACCCCGCCTAAGCTCAACGGCGAAATCCTGACCGCAGACGCCACCGACGCTGCGGGCAACACGGGGCCAGCAACCTCCGCAGCAGCGCCGGATATCAGCCCACCGCAGGCCCCGGTTATCGTGTCGGTGATTGACGACGTGCTGAACACAACCGGTCCCGTGGACCAGAATGGGCTGACCAACGACCGGGCGCCGACCCTGAACGGCACGGGCGAACCCGGTTCGACCATCACGATTTTCAACGGCAGCGATATCATCGGCACGGTGGTCGTCCCCTCATCCGGCCTGTGGAACTTTACGCCGCCCTCTCCGCTGGCCGATGGTACGTATGTGCTGACGGCAACGGCGACGGATGCCGCCGGTAACCCGAGCGGACAATCGAACGCGTGGACCATTATCGTCGACGGGACGGCGCCAGCCGCCCCGGTGATTACGCAGGTCGTTGACGATGTGCCTGAACGTACTGGCTCGCTCGACCTCAATGAGACCACCAATGATTCAACTCCGACGCTCAGCGGTACCGCCGAGGCCAACGCCACGGTCACCATCCGCGTGGATGGGGTTGATATTGGAACCACCGTCGCCGATGGCCTCGGCGCGTGGAGCTTTACTCCGGACACCCCGATCGCTGAGGGTCAACATACCCTGACCGCCGTCGCAACTGACGCGGCGGGCAACATTAGCGGCGTTTCCAACAGCTGGGGCATCATCATTGACAGCGTTGCCCCGGATGCGCCGGTCATTACCCAGGTGGTGGATGACGTGCCAGAGCGCCTCGGCGCGCTCAACTCTGGCGACAGCACCAATGACACCACGCCGACGCTCAACGGCACCGCGGAGCCGGGCTCAACCGTCACCATCCGCCAGGACGGCGTCGATCTCACTACCATTGTGATCGACAGCAGCGGCACGTGGACCTATACCCCAACCACACCGCTTGTTAACGGCACCTATACCTTTACCGCCGTCACCACCGATGGAGCGGGTAATACCAGCCAGCCGTCAGGCGGCTTCACCCTGACCGTCGATACCACACCGCCAGCGGCGGCCACCATCGCCACCGTAACCGATGACGTCGGCGGCGTTAACGGGCCGCTTACCAGCGGCGACACCACCGACGACACCACGCCGACCCTGAACGGCACCGCGCCGGCAGATGCGGTGATTACCGTCTATGACGGTACCACCCTGCTCGGCACCGCGACCCTCGACGGCAGCGGCGGCTGGAGCTTTACCCCCGTTATCCCGCTCACCGACGGCCCGCATACGCTGACGGTGCATGCCACGGATGCCGCGGGCAATACCACCATCTCAACGCCGTTTGAACTGACGGTAGATACCGTTCCGCCAGCCACGCCGGATATCCCGGCAATCACCGTCAATCCTGACGGTACAGAAACGCCGCTGAACCCGGGAGAAACCACCCGCGACACCACGCCGACCCTGA
>NZ_JADBQO010000005.1:0-120458 GCF_014895875.1 Enterobacter cloacae complex sp. P12RS | reverse complement strand
ATAAAATATAATTGTTACTAATTGAGTAAAATCTCAAAGGAATAAATCCGCGGAAATGATCATTGTTGTGGTGAATGATTGAAAATGATTCATATTAAATAAAAATTATTAATTGGTGATTGAATCAGGTAATCTCTGCGCCGTTATATGCCTTTAAGATTATTTATCCATAATTGCTGTGAATGTTATTCGGGAAACTAAATAGATATTCATAAATTATCTGGATCTGCCCGGTGTGAAAACACCGGGTTTTTTTATGCCAAAAAAATGCCCGGACAAGCCGGGCAGTGGAGTTAGTCGCTGGTTGATTTTTCGGCTTTACCCGCCATTTGTGCCAGGAAGTCATACCGTTTTTGCAGATCTTCGGCGGCGTCTTTCCAGAGCTGTTCTGCCACCTCAGGCTGTTGCGCATTCAGACGGCGGAAGCGCTGTTCCTGCATCAGCGTCTCTGCCAGGGCATCTGACGGCGGACGTGAATCCAGCGCCAGCGGTAATTTGCCCTCGTCCGCACGGCGCGGATCGAATCGGTAGAGCGGCCAGAAGCCGGTGGCCGTCAGCTGACGCATCTGATCGTGGCTGAGGGCCAGGTCGTAGCCATGCTCTTCGCACGGGCTGTAGGCAATGATCAGCGACGGCCCTGGATACGCTTCAGCCTCCTGAATGGCTTTCACCGTCTGGTTAAGCTGCGCCCCCAGCGAGATTTGCGCGACGTAAACGTGGCCGTACATCATCATGCTCACGCCGAGATCCTTACGTGCCTTGCGTTTACCGTGTTCACCAAATTTGGTGACGGCGCCCAGCGGCGTGGCTTTCGATGCCTGCCCACCGGTATTGGAATAACACTGCGTATCCAGAACCAGAATGTTGACGTTTTCGGTCAGGCTTAACACATGATCCAGCCCGCCAAAGCCGATGTCGTAGGCCCAGCCGTCACCGCCAATCAGCCAGATCGATTTTTCGACCAGGGCGTCAGCGTCGGTCAGAAGCTGTTCAGCGCCGTCAATTCCCTTGAGTGCGCTGCGAAGTGCAGCTACCTGCTCGCGACGAACCTCTGGCGTGGCTTCTGCATGTAGCGCCGCGTTAAGTTCAGCCGGGATCTTATCGGCAAATTGTTCAAGCAGACGCATCACACGCGCGCGGTGCTGGTCAACGGTGAGTCGGAAGCCCAGGCCAAATTCGGCGTTATCCTCGAATAACGAGTTTGCCCATGCCGGACCGCGCCCATTCGCATCGGTGGTGTACGGCGTGGAGGGCAGGTTACCGCCATAAATAGACGAGCAGCCGGTGGCGTTGGCAATCAGCATCCTGTCACCGTACAACTGGGTAAGCAGCTTAATGTACGGCGTTTCACCGCAGCCGGAGCAGGCGCCGGAGTACTCGAACAGCGGCGTGATCAGCTGCGAGGTACGAATATCAATGCGTTCCAGCTTGCTGCGATCGATTTCCGGCAGGTTCAGGAAAAAGTCATAATTCACTTTTTCTTCTTCAACGTGTTCAAGGCGCGACATCATATTGATGGCTTTGATGTCCGGGTTCTGGCGATCTTTTGCCGGGCAGACCTCAACGCACAGGTTACACCCGGTGCAGTCTTCCGGTGCGACCTGCAGAACGTATTTCTGGCCGCGCATGTCGCGGGATTTTACATCCAGAGAGTGCAGGCTGGCCGGGGCATCTTCCATTGCTTCCGGTGACACCACTTTGGCGCGAATGGCCGAGTGCGGGCAGGCCGCGACGCAGTGGTTACACTGGGTACAGAGTTCTTCTTTCCAGATGGGGATCGCTTCGGCGATGTTGCGTTTTTCCCAGCGGGTGGTGCCCATCGGCCAGGTTCCGTCCGGCGGCAGCGCAGAGACGGGCAGGGCGTCACCCAGCCCGGCCAGCATGGCGGCCGTGACGGTCTTCACGAAATCAGGTGCGGAATCCGAGACCACCGGAGGGCGATTCGGGCTGGCGTCATTGACCGGCTGCAGCGGCACCTCGAACAGCGACTCGCGCGCCAGCGCCAGCGCCTGCCAGTTTCGCTCTACCAGCTCCTGCCCCTTGCTGCTGTAGCTTTTGGCGATGGCGCCCTGAAGTTCCACCAGCGCGCTGTCGCCCGGCAGGATATTGGTCAGATGGAAGAAGGCCATTTGCATGACGGTATTAATACGCGCGGCCAGGCCACATTCGCGAGCAATTTTCGCCGCGTTAACCACATAGAATCGGGCTTTTTTCTGATTCAGCACCGTCTGTACTTCCTGCGGCAGGCGCGCCCAGACCTCATCCGCATTGTATGGCGTATTGAGGAGGAAAATACCGCCGGGCTTCAGGCGCTCAGCCATCTGGTACTTGTCGATAAACTGCAACTGATGGCAGCCAACAAAGTCGGCCTGAGAAATAAGGTAGGCCGAGCGGATGGGCTGCTCGCTGACGCGCAGGTGAGAAACGGTCAGACCGCCGGCTTTCTTGGAGTCGTAGACGAAGTAACCCTGCGCGTACCACGGGGTTGAATTGCCGATGATCTTGATGTTGTTTTTGGTGGCCGAGACGCTGCCGTCGCTGCCCAGGCCGTAGAACAGCGCTTCAAGTTTGGCTGTCGCAGGCAGGGTATTTTCCGGTAGAGGCAGGGAAAGATTCGTTACGTCATCATAAATGCCGACCGTGAAACGCGGCTTGGGTTTCGCTTCCCTTAGCTCGTTAAACACGGCCAACACGCAGTCCGGGCCAAACTCTTTGGAAGACAGGCCATAGCGACCGCCGATAACGCGCGGTAGCGTTTCACGTTCGCCGTTATTAAAGGCTTCAGCGAGGGCGGTCATCACGTCAAGATACAGCGGTTCCGCGTGTGCGCCAGGCTCTTTGGTTCGATCGAGCACCGCCACGGTACGCGCGCTTTCCGGCAGGGCAGAGAGCAGATGTTTAGCCGAGAACGGGCGGTAAAGACGCACTTTAAGCACGCCGACCTTTTCGCCGCGGGTCAGCAGCTCGTCAACGACTTCTTCACAGGTGCCGATAGCAGATCCCATCAGCACAATCACGCGCTCGGCCTGCGGATGGCCGTAGTATTCGAACGGCTTGTACTCGCGTCCGGTTGCGGCGGCAAAGTCATTCATTGCCTGCTCGACGTGGTCATAAACCGCGTTGTACCACGGGTTTGTGGCCTCGCGTGACTGGAAATAAGTATCCGGGTTTGCCGATGTCCCGCGAATTACCGGATGTTCCGGGTTAAGGGCGCGGGCGCGATGCGCGTCAATTTCCGCCTGTGGCAGCAGATCCAGGATAGTCTCGTCCGCCAGCGGGACGATTTTGTTGATTTCGTGAGAGGTACGGAAACCATCAAAGAAGTGAATAAACGGAACGCGACTTTTAAGCGTGGCGATATGCGAAATTAAGGCAAAGTCCTGCGCTTCCTGAACGCTGCTGGCGCACAGCATCGCGCACCCGGTCTGGCGCACGGCCATCACGTCCGAGTGATCGCCAAAAATTGAGAGTGCGTGGGTGGCCACCGTACGCGCCGCGACGTGCAGGACGAAGGGGGTCAGTTGACCCGCGAGTTTGTACAGCGTTGGGATCATCAACAGCAATCCCTGAGAGGAGGTGAACGAGGTGGAAAGCGCGCCAGTCTGCAGCGCACCGTGGACCGTAGCAATCGCACCCGCTTCAGACTGCATTTCAACCACTCTCGGGACATCGCCCCAGACGTTTTTTAACCCGTTTCCCGCCCAGGCATCCGCCTGCTCGGCCATAGTTGAACTTGGCGTGATCGGATAAATGGCGATAACTTCACTGGTGCGAAACGCGACTGAGGCAACTGCACCATTACCGTCAATAGTTTGCATAGGACGACACCCTTACATTGCGCAAAAAATAGGGGGCTGTCATAAGGCGACAAACCCTGAATATTATCTGTGTAGTCTAGCAAACAGGGGGTTTTACGATTTTCGCTTTTGTGTCCTCGGTATTCCCACCATCAATGGTTAGATCAAACTTAGGGCGAAAAAATTGCGAGAAATTGTTTCAGCGGCGCATAAATACGCACTTCCGCTCTCGACGACACGGGATGTGATGCCTATTATGCTTAGGTTTCGCACTAATTACGGGGAAGAGAGCATGCGTTCAGCATTTTGGGTAGGGTGTGCCGCGTTATTGTTGTCGGCATGTAGCAGTGAACCTGTGCAGCAGGCCACGGCGGCCCACGTGGCGCCGGGAATGAAAGCGGCAATGTCCAGTTCAGGCCAGGCCAACTGCGCCATGATTGGCGGCTCGCTGTCTGTTGCCCGCCAGCTTGACGGTTCGGCTATTGGGATGTGCGCCTTGCCAAACGGCAAACGCTGCAGTGAACAGTCGCTTGCCGTTGGAAGCTGCGGTAGCTACTGATTATTGTGCTCGCTTAAACATCAGCGTCTTATCGGCCGTCGCCAGCGTCAGCTGGTCTTCAGTCAGGTCGACCTGCGCCCCTTTGCGCAGCATGTCGCCGATGGCCTGATCCAGCTCGTTAAGCTGTGGTTCGGTACAAAGTTTGCGGGTCATCGCCAGCGTTTTCACTTTCAGCTCACCTTCGGACAGCTTTCCCTGCCCGTTGAAGCGGTTACACATCTGGCCCGAAACGCTAATGTTATCAATGAGGCTAATGTCGGGAAGCGCGTTAAAAGCGATCTCAGGCTGCGTTGTCATGCCCTTCACTGATTTGCCGTCCACGTTTTCCAGAACAAAACGGTGGCTCTTCAGCTGATCCGGCTGAACGGATGCTTTGCCCGGATTAACGCAGCCGCTGAGGACAAGGCTGATAACACTTAACGCGATGAGCTTTTTCATTTTTCTTCTCAAATAATAAATTCTGTGAATCTTTTACCAGTGTAACGATACTCTGCGGTGCGTTAATGGGGTTTATCTGAAAGTGCGGGGTGGTGCCGGGCAGCGCAGGGCTGCCCGGAATGAAGTTTAATGCGATTTAAACCCGGCAGCCGTCATCAGCATGCGAAAGAGCATGCTGACTGCTGCCAGCGCAAGTACGCTGCCGCCCCAGATAATGGCCAGCCACAGCAATCTTTTCCAGACAGGTTGTTGCATCAGTGATAACCCTCCCCAGGCTGAACTTTGCCGCGAAATACGTAGTAGCTCCAGAAGGTGTAGACCAGAATAACGGGAATGATCAACAGTGCGCCCACCAGCATAAAGCCCTGGCTTTGCGTCGGCGCGGCGGCCTGCCACAGGGTGATCGACGGCGGTATGATATGCGGCCAGATGCTGATCCCAAGCCCGCTAAAGCCGAGAAATATTAGCCCCAGCGTCAGAATAAACGGCCGAGCATGGCTGTCAGGATTACTCAGGCAGCGCCACTGGTAGAAGCTAAACATGACGACCAGGGCAGGGACGGGCAGCAGATAAAACAGATTCGGCAGCGTAAACCAGCGCGCCGCGATGGCCGGGTGCGCCAGCGGCGTCCAGAGGCTGATCGCTGCGATAAACGCCAGCAGCACGATTAACAGCGTTTTCGACACCTCACGCATCCGCTGCTGCAGCGCATTTTCGCTTTTCATCACCAGCCAGGTTGAGCCTAACAGCGCGTAGGCCACCACCAGACCCGCGCCGCAGAACAAGTTAAACGCGGTAAACCAGTCAAACGGTCCGCCGGTATACGTTCTGCCAGTGACGCTAAAGCCGTTAATGACGGCACCTACCGTCACCCCCTGGGTAAAGGTCGCCAGAACGGAACCGCCAATAAACGCCTTATCCCAGAAAGGACGGTGGGCCGGCGTGGCTTTAAAGCGAAATTCAAACGCCACGCCGCGGAATATAAGTCCGATCAGCATTAACGTCAGCGGAATGGTCAGAGCATCAACAATCACCGCATAGGCCAGTGGGAATGCACCGAACAGGGCGGCACCACCTAGCACCAACCAGGTCTCATTGCCGTCCCAGACCGGTGCGACGCTGTTGACCATCACGTCGCGATCGTCGGCGTTTTGTGTTGCCGGGAACAGAATACCGATTCCCAGATCAAACCCGTCCATGACGATATACATCAGCGTGGCAAAGACGATGATGACAAACCAGATAATGGAAAGATCGATACCCATTATGGCTGCTCCTTATGTTCAGCTGTGACGGCAGAAAGCGGGCGCGCCGGGCGTCCATCGGACTCGGTGGCGAACGATTCATGCGGCTGCGGGCCTTTTCGGATGAGGCGCACCATATAGCTGTAGCCCACGCCGAATACCGAGGTATAGACGACGAAGAAGGCCAGCAGGCTCACGCTCATATGCAGGTCACCATGGGCTGAAACCGCATCCTTTGTTCGCTGGAGTCCGTAGACCACCCACGGCTGGCGGCCGACTTCGGTGGTGACCCATCCGGCCAGAATGGCAATCAGCCCGGATGGCCCCATCAGCAGCGCAAACCACAGGAACGGACGCGAAGAATAAACCCGCTTTTTATAACGCAGCCAGAGCGCCACTACTCCAAGCAGCATCATCAGCATCCCTAAGCCCGCCATAATGCGGAACGACCAGAAGACGATGGTGGAATTAGGACGGTCTTCTTTTGGAAACTCTTTTAGCGCAGGGACCTGTTTATCCAGGCTGTGCGTCAGGATGAGGCTACCCAGCGCCGGGATCGCCACTCCAAAGCGGGTGCGTTCCAGCTCCATGTCAGGCCAGCCAAACAGCAGCAGTGGGGTAGGCTCGCCCGGCGGATTTTCCCAATGGCCTTCAATAGCGGCAATTTTGGCGGGCTGATGCTTTAAGGTGTTCAACCCGTGCATATCGCCAACCAGGGCCTGGATGGGGGCAACAATCAGCGTCATCCACAGCGCCATCGAAAACATCGCCCGAATGGCAGGGGTATTATTCCCGCGCAGCAGATGCCATGCCGCGGATGCACCGACAAACAGGGCGCTACTCAGGAATGCCGCAATCGACATATGCAGCAGGCGGTAGGGGAAGGAGGGGTTAAATACCACGGCGAACCAGTCCACCGGTACCACCTGACCGTTGACGATCTCGTAGCCTTGCGGGGTCTGCATCCAGCTGTTCGAGGAGAGGATCCAGAAGGTTGAGATAATGGTGCCCAGCGCCACCATGCAGGTGGAGAAGAAGTGCAGCCCTGGCCCCACTTTATTCCAGCCGAACAGCATCACGCCGAGGAACCCGGCTTCGAGGAAGAAGGCGGTAAGCACTTCATAGGTCAGCAGCGGGCCGGTAATGCTGCCTGCAAACTGCGAAAAGCCGCTCCAGTTGGTGCCAAACTGGTAGGCCATCACCAGCCCGGAGACCACGCCCATGCCAAAGTTGACGGCGAAAATCTTCGACCAGAAATGGTACAGCGAGCGCCAGACCGGATTTTTTGTTTTCAGCCACAGCCCTTCGAGCACGGCAAGATAGCTGGCCAGGCCGATGGTGATGGCCGGGAAAATAATGTGAAAGGATACGGTAAAGGCAAACTGTATCCGCGCAAGGTGAAAAGCATCTAAACCAAACATGCAAAACTCCGCGATGTAATTATGTCGATGCCATTCTAAGCCGCGCCAGCGCTGGGTTGCAGAGACAGACCTGGGTTATTTATCTATAACAGTTTTCTTGCCTGCCTTTGCTTTATATTGCTGGGCGGCAATATTTCTGCCCAAGGGAGGTTCATTTTCGTAATGCCCAGAGGTAAATCAACATGGCATTGAGCAAAAATGAGAATATGAAAAGCAACAGTGTATAGCTTTCACTCCATTCAAGTTCAGTCATAAAACCAAAATGTCTGGTGAAGAGATGATAAAGTAATACATCAGGCATGAAGTAACATACAAGTGAGTAAATAACAAACAGCATCAATGTTTCAACAACCCAGGTCAGGGTATGCTTTTTTGCATTCATCAATATACCTGTATTGTTCCAAGTGCATCTAACCCAGCAGTAACTTTAAACGTGCCGGATGCCAGTAGACCATGCATCAGAATTCTGTAATGGGAGTGATTTGGCAACGTAATACATCCATTGCTAATCCCAGACTGTCCCGCCGGGTGTAACCGGAAAGAACCACGCTCAACGTTATTGATAAAAGTTCTGTCGTCAATGTGAGTATCGTGGCGGTAAAGAGCAAACCAAAAGTCACGGTTTGATCCGCTTTCTAACCCTTTAATTGCGTCATGCCAGTGAGTACCAAAACCGCCTCGTGGACGTGTCACGATATAATAGAGTCCTGGGGGTAAGGGGCCCACCTCAGGAGTCGCAACGGCATTAGGATTATTTCTGTTATGCCCGGAATTTCCAGAATATGCGGGGAAAAAGCCTAAGCCGGGGCAACTCAAAGTGGAAAGCTGATAGCCATTCAAATGAAAAGTGCACCGAATCATCTGTCTTTCCACTCGTCAGAAAAAATAATATTACCGTCACAGTGTTTCCAGGTTATTTTTTCGTAACGCAGGGAGATACTTTCCAGATGGTTATGCTTCTCCGTTGCCGGGTTTTTAATGTCATGCATGAGTGGACATATAGAGACGACTTTGACATTTTCTAGCTGCATATTGAAGTATTCAACTTCCTGCCCGGAATCGTTGATCTTATACCATTTAAATTCAGCCCCTTTCAGCGTCTGACCATTTGCAACGGCTTTGTAGAGATAGGGACTTGATCTGTCGAATTCCTTCTCAAAAACGAGAGCTGAATGAATACGAGTACCAGTAATTTTCCCCGTCATGTTATCTGTTGGTAGATGCAGACCATGACTAAATCCCAACACCTCGATACTGCCCTCACGATCTTGTACATCGACATCGCCTTTGATATCTGCTCCACCGTCGTCTTTTAGCCACAGGTATGCTGGAATGGCCATCTTAAACTCCTTTTTTCTTTCACAGTTCGTACATCGAATGAATGTTAATACTCCCAATGTGTTATGGTGATTAGACAAAAAATGCCATGCAAAATATTTATATTTATTTGATTTATAAATGTTTTTATCGAGATTGGTCCCTCTAATATTTTGTGCCGTATTAAGCGTTTCTGAATAAAAACATTCTTTTTATGAATTTTCCGCATTAAACCGCTTGCTTTGTCGTCAACGCCGTGCGTTAATGGTCTTCTGGTTTTGAGTCCAAAAAAATATCTGACGTAGTTTCATAAAGCAGTTCTCATCACGTTGTGCCTCTCCGCAGCCTCTCTTGGGTCTTTATCTACATTCCGATTAGTTTTGTTTAAAACCATTATTGCCTGATCGGCTCATGAGTAATTTACGTTTTTACGTTCACAGGAGAATCCTATGACTTCTTATATCCATTTCCGCTGCCCATGCTGTCATGGCTCGCAGTACCGCACCTCAGTCTTTGATGTATCTGAGAAAAACCCGCTCGGTGCGAAATGCATCTTTTGCAAATCGTCAATGATCACGCTCGATCACCTGGCCGCTGCGCGTCAGGCGCAAAGCCACGTTACCGAGTACCGTAAGTAATTTTTACTTAAACTATAACAGTTAGCAAAATCTTCTCTTTTTCTCCTGCTGATATACACTGTCGGCAATAAGGAGAATCTGATGAAAAAATACCAGCGTCTGGCGCAACAAATTATCTCGCAGATTGAGCTTGGCGTTTGGCTGCCGGGCGATAAGCTGCCTTCCCTGCGAGAGCAGGTGGCAAGCAGCGGCATGAGCTTTATGACCGTTGGCCACGCGTATCAGATGCTGGAAAGTCAGGGGCGCATTGTCGCCAGGCCGCAGTCGGGCTATTACGTTGCCTCGCGCCCGACCGCACTACAGCCTGCGCCGCCTGCCCAGGTAATGCGTGATGAAGCGGTAGATATCAACACCTATATCTTCGAGGTCTTACAGGCCAGCCGCGATCCGTCCGTTGTTCCTTTCGCCTCCGCGTTTCCCGACCCCCGGCTTTTCCCGCTTCAGCAGCTCAACCGCTCGCTGGCAAACGTCAGTAAAACCGCTACCGCAATGAGCGTGATTGAGAACCTGCCGCCCGGTAACGCTGAACTCCGTCACGCCATTGCGCGCCGTTATGCGCAGCAGGGGATGAACATCTCGCCGGACGAGATCGTCATTACCGCAGGCGCCCTTGAGGCCCTCAACCTGAGTTTGCAGGCGGTGACGGAGCCAGGAGACTGGGTGATTGTTGAAAACCCGTGTTTTTACGGCGCGCTGCAGGCGCTGGAGCGTCTGAAGCTAAAAGCGCTGTCGGTCGCCACAGACGTCCGGGAGGGTATCGATCTGAATGCGCTGGAGCAGGCGCTGAACGACTACCCCGTAAAAGCCTGCTGGCTCATGACCAACGGCCAAAACCCGCTTGGCTTCACGCTGAGTGCGGAAAAAAAAGCGCGTCTGGTCGCGCTCCTGACGGAGCACAACGTCACTTTGATCGAGGACGATGTCTACAGCGAGCTCTATTTTGGTCGCGAAAAACCGCTTCCGGCCAAAGCCTGGGACCGGGTAGATATGACGCTTCACTGCTCCTCCTTTTCAAAATGCCTGGTGGCGGGGTTTCGCATCGGCTGGGTGGCGGCAGGAAAACACGCGCGCCGCATTCAGCAGCTGCAGCTGATGAGCACGCTTTCAACCAGTTCCCCCATGCAGCTGGCGTTGGTGGACTACCTGGCGACAAAACGCTACGACGCCCATCTGCGTCGCCTGCGACGAACCCTCGCCGAGCGAAAACAACAGGCGTGGCAGTCGCTTCTGCGCCATATGCCCGCCGGTGTCAAAATCCACCACAACGACAGCGGCTATTTTTTATGGCTGGAGCTACCTGCGCAGCTGGACGCGGGGCTGCTGAGCGAAAAGGCCTTAACGCACCATATCAGCATTGCGCCCGGAAAGATGTTTTCCACCTCTGACGCGTGGACGCCGTTCTTCCGGTTTAATACGTCCTGGGCGTGGGGCGAGCGGGAAGAGCAGGCGGTCATTCAGTTAGGTAAATTAATTAGCACAATGATGGAATAACTTTTCCCCTTTATTTAAATAATCATTTCTTATCCTGACGACGGCACGGCAAATATTTTGCGGTGCCGTATCATATGAAATCTGCATACCGGCTTTCGCGGCTAACTCCTTGTCTATAATCCAGTTAACGGGGAATGCGTCCTCGGTCACACCTTGATGAAAATTCCTTAAGCCGAACTGTGCGGCGCATTTGCGCGGTCTACGTTTAATAAGGGAGATATTTTTACGGCACGGCTGCCGCTAAATTTCATTGCGACAGGAGTAACTCTTATGAGCAAAAAATTTGCCCGCAGCAGCCTGTGCGCGCTCGGCATGACTATCATGACCGCGCAAGCCGCAGAACCACCAAAGGCCATTGGCGACGGGGAAGGCCGACTGGATATTATCGCCTGGCCGGGGTACATCGAACGCGGACAGACGGATAAAAATTATGACTGGGTTACCCAGTTTGAAAAAGAGACCGGCTGCGCGGTCAACGTTAAAACGGCGGCCACGTCCGATGAAATGGTCAGCCTGATGGCGAAGGGAGGTTACGACCTTGTCACCGCGTCAGGTGATGCCTCGCTCCGCCTGATTATGGGAAAACGCGTTCAGCCGATTAACCCGGAACTGATCCCCAACTGGAAAACCCTTGACCCGCGCATCGTGAAGGGCGAGTGGTTTAACGTGGGCGGCAAGGTCTACGGCACGCCGTATCAGTGGGGGCCCAATCTGTTGATGTACAACACCAAAACCTTCCCGACGCCGCCGGACAGCTGGAGCGTGGTCTTTACGAAGCAGGATCTGCCGGACGGCAAAACCAATCAGGGACGCGTGCAGGCATACGACGGCCCGATTTATATCGCCGATGCGGCGTTGTTCGTCAAAGCCACTCAGCCGCAGCTGGGTATTAGCGACCCGTATCAGCTCACTGAAGAACAGTATGCCGCCGTGCTCAAAGTACTTCGCGACCAGCATGCCCTGATCCACCGCTACTGGCATGACACCACCGTCCAGATGAGCGACTTCAAAAATGAAGGCGTCGTGGCCTCCAGCGCCTGGCCGTATCAGGCGAATGCCCTGAAGGGCGAGAACCAGCCCGTTGCCACCGTCTTCCCGAAAGAGGGGGTGACCGGCTGGGCGGATACCACCATGCTGCATGCGCAGGCAAAACACCCGATGTGCGCCTACAAGTGGATGAACTGGTCGCTCACGCCGAAAGTGCAGGGCGATCTGGCGGCATGGTTTGGCTCGCTGCCCGTCGTGCCTGAAGGGTGTAAGGCCAGCACGCTGCTGGGTGACAAGGGCTGTGAAACCAACGGCTATAACTATTTTGTCAAAATCATGTTCTGGAAAACCCCCATCGCAGAAGGCGGAAAATATGTGCCTTACAGCCGCTGGACGCAGGATTACATCGCCATCATGGGTGGCCGTTAATCATCCGGGAGCAGAACATGACGTACGCGGTAGAATTTAATGACGTTTCCCGTCTGTACGGCGACGTGCGGGCGGTGGATGGGGTCACCATTGCCGTTCGTGACGGAGAATTCTTCTCCATGCTGGGGCCTTCGGGCTCCGGCAAAACCACCTGCCTGCGTCTGATTGCCGGCTTTGAGCAGCTGTCTGGTGGCACGATATCTATCTTTGGCAAAGAGGCGAGCGCGCTGCCGCCGTGGGAGCGGGACGTGAACACCGTATTCCAGGATTACGCGCTGTTCCCGCATATGTCGATCCTCGATAACGTCGCCTACGGGCTGATGGTGAAAGGCGTCGACAAGAAAAAACGCCACGCGCAGGCTCGCGACGCGCTGGAAAAAGTGGGCTTAAGCTTTGCCGTCGCCCGCAAGCCTTCGCAGCTTTCCGGAGGCCAGCGCCAGCGTGTGGCCATCGCGCGGGCGCTGGTGAATGAACCGCGCGTCCTGCTGCTCGACGAGCCGTTAGGCGCGCTCGATCTCAAGCTGCGGGAGCAGATGCAGTTCGAGCTGAAGAAACTTCAGCAGGAACTCGGCATCACCTTTATTTTCGTCACCCACGATCAGGGTGAAGCCCTCTCCATGTCGGACCGGGTGGCGGTGTTCAATAATGGGCGCATCGAGCAGGTCGATACCCCGCGCGATCTCTACATGCGCCCGCGCACGCCGTTTGTCGCCGGTTTTGTCGGCACCTCGAACGTCTTCGATGCAGGCCTTGCGCATAAAATCTGCGGCATGGAGGGCAGCTATTCCCTGCGTCCGGAACATATCCGCCTGAATGAGGGGGGTGAGGTTCAGGTGCAGGGCATCGTCCAGGCCGTTCAGTATCAGGGGGCTGCCACGCGTCTTGAGCTCAGGCTCGCCGACGGTGCAAAACTGCTGGTGAGCCAGGCCAATCTCAGCGATTTCTCGCCGCTAAGCGGCATTGCGTCGGGGCAGGCCGTCACGGCGTCGTGGTCGCGCGAGGCGATGATTCGCCTGCAGGAGGAGAGGTGAAATGGCTATGAGTGTCGCGCACCCTCCCGCCCCGCGCGGCCGCATAAGCCACATTACGTCACTGTTCTGGCGTAAACCGTCGCTCGGACTGTTCCTGCTTCTGCTTGCACCGCTGATGTGGTTTGGCATTGTCTATTTAGGATCGCTGCTGACCCTTTTGTGGCAGGGTTTTTACACCTTTGACGATTTCACCATGGCGGTCACGCCGGATCTGACCCTGGCGAACATTCTGGCGCTCTTCAATCCGGCAAACTACGACATCATCCTGCGCACGTTAATGATGGCGATTGCGGTGACGATTGCCAGCGCAATTCTGGCGTTCCCGATGGCCTGGTACATGGCGCGATACACCCGCGGCAAGTGGAAAGCGTTTTTCTATATCGCCGTGATGCTGCCAATGTGGGCGAGCTACATCGTCAAAGCCTACGCCTGGACGCTGCTGCTGGCGAAGGACGGCGTGGCACAATGGTTCCTCAACCACCTGGGGCTGGAGCCGCTCCTGACCTCGATCCTTACGCTCCCCGCGGTAGGTGGCAACACCTTATCCACCTCCGGGCTGGGACGGTTTCTGGTCTTCGTCTATATCTGGCTGCCGTTTATGATCCTGCCCGTTCAGGCGGCGCTGGAACGTCTGCCGGCTTCGCTGCTGCAGGCCTCAGCCGATCTCGGCGCGCGCCCGCGCCAGACCTTCCGCTATGTCGTTCTGCCGCTGGCTATCCCGGGCATTGCCGCGGGCTCAATCTTCACCTTTTCCCTGACGCTGGGGGATTTCATCGTACCGCAGCTGGTTGGGCCGCCGGGGTTTTTCATCGGTAACATGGTCTACTCCCAGCAGGGGGCGATCGGCAATATGCCCATGGCCGCCGCGTTCACGCTGGTTCCCATCGTGCTGATTTCACTTTATCTGGCGTTCGTGAAGCGTCTGGGAGCATTCGATGCACTCTGAACGCGCACCGCTGTTCCTGAAAGTGGCAGCGTGGGGAGGTGTCATCTTCCTGCACTTCCCGCTGCTGATTATCGCAGTCTATGCCTTTAATACCGAAGATGCTGCCTACAGCTTTCCGCCTCAGGGGCTGACGCTGAAGTGGTTTACGGCGGCGGCGGGGCGCGGCGATATCATCGAATCGGTGACGTTGTCACTTCAGATTGCCGCGCTATCCACCGCGATAGCCCTGGTGCTTGGCACGCTTGCTGCAGCGGCGCTCTGGCGAAGCGAGTTTTTTGGCAAGAACGCGATCTCGCTATTGCTGCTGCTGCCGATTGCGTTGCCGGGGATCATCACCGGCCTGGCGCTGCTGACAGCGTTCAAAACAATCAACCTTGAGCCGGGGTTTTTCACCATTGTGGTTGGGCACGCCACGTTTTGCGTGGTGGTGGTCTTCAATAACGTGATTGCCCGGTTCAGACGCACCTCCTGGAGTCTGGTGGAAGCGTCGATGGATCTCGGGGCCGACGGATGGCAAACCTTCCGCTATGTGGTGCTGCCCAACCTGGGCTCCGCGCTGCTGGCCGGGGGAATGCTGGCGTTTGCCCTGTCGTTTGACGAAATTATCGTCACAACCTTTACGGCGGGACACGAACGCACGTTACCGCTGTGGTTGCTCAATCAGCTAGGCCGTCCGCGCGACGTGCCGGTCACCAACGTCGTTGCACTGCTGGTGATGCTGGTAACAACCATCCCCATTCTGGGAGCCTGGTGGCTAACCCGCGACGGCGAGAACATCGCCGGCGGCGGGAAATAACATTGATTTGAACAGGACAATGCTATGCAAACACATCTGCTGATAAAGGGTGAATTGGTTGCCGGAGAGGGAGAGAAACAGCCGGTCTATAACCCGGCCACCGGGGAGGTGCTGCTGGAGATTGCTGAAGCGTCAGCGGCACAGGTCGACGCAGCGGTTCAGGCCGCCGAGCGGGCTTTTGCTGAGTGGGGACAAACGACACCGAAAACGCGCGCCGAGTGCCTGCTGAAGCTCGCGGATGCGATTGAAGCGCATGGCGAAGAGTTTGCCCGGCTCGAATCCCTCAACTGCGGCAAGCCGCTGCACTGTGCGCTGGGCGATGAAATTCCCGCAGTGGTCGACGTTTTCCGTTTCTTCGCCGGGGCGGCCCGCTGCCTGAACGGGCTGGCCGCGGGTGAGTACCTTGACGGCCACACGTCGATGATCCGCCGCGACCCGGTGGGCGTGGTTGCCTCTATCGCGCCGTGGAACTACCCGCTGATGATGGCGGCATGGAAGCTGGCGCCTGCGCTGGCGGCCGGTAACTGTGTGGTCATCAAGCCGTCTGAAATCACGCCGCTAACAGCGTTAAAGCTGGCGGAGCTGGCGAAAGATATCTTCCCGGCTGGCGTTCTCAACGTGCTGTTTGGCCGTGGAAAAACGGTGGGCGACCCGCTCACCGGACATGAAAAAGTGCGCATGGTGTCGCTGACCGGTTCGATTGCTACCGGGGAGCATATCATCGGCCACACGGCATCCTCCATTAAGCGCACCCACATGGAGCTGGGCGGTAAAGCGCCGGTTATCGTGTTCGATGACGCCGACCTGGATGCGGTTGTAGAAGGCGTGCGGACGTTTGGTTTCTACAATGCCGGGCAGGACTGTACGGCGGCCTGCCGTATCTATGCCCAGAAGGGGATCTATGCCCAGCTGGTGGAAAAGCTCGGTGCCGCGGTCGCCAGCCTCAAAATAGGTGCCCCGGAGGATGAATCTACTGAACTCGGTCCGCTCAGCTCGGCTGCCCATCTTTCACGCGTCTGTCAGGCGGTTGACGAGGCGAAAGCCCTTGGCCATATCCGCGTGGTGACGGGCGGGAGCAAAAAAGAGGGGGCGGGCTACTACTTCCAGCCAACGTTGCTGGCCGGGGCGAAACAGGAGGATGCCATCGTTCAGCGAGAAGTGTTTGGACCGGTGGTGAGCGTCACCGAATTCGACGATGAAGCGCAGGTCCTGGCCTGGGCGAATGATTCGCAGTACGGCCTGGCGTCGTCGGTCTGGACGAAAGACGTGGGACGCGCCCATCGCCTGAGCGCGCGCCTGCAGTACGGCTGCACCTGGGTCAATACCCACTTTATGCTGGTGAGCGAAATGCCGCACGGCGGCATGAAATTGTCTGGCTATGGAAAGGATATGTCGGTGTACGGGCTTGAGGATTATACGGTTGTCCGGCATGTGATGATTAAACACTAGAAAATCATGCCCGGCGGTCTGCATCGCCGGGCGTTTGCTTTACCATCCACACACCTCGTGCTCATTTTCCGTGTCGTAAGCGCGGACGGTATTCACCAGATCTTTTACCACGTCTGCGGCGACGTCGGGGATGAGCAACTCCATGGGGGCCTCTGTTTCATAATCCACCGAGACGCCGTTGCTGTTGTTGGTCACGGTCACTGTGTACGTTGCTTTACCCACGCGGTTACTCCTTATGTGTATTGACCACTTTGCCGATGCCCGCGCCCTGAAGCGTAACGTCAGGATTGGCAAAAAAGTCGATATTGAAATAGGTATCGTCGGTCAATAGCTCGATGCGGTGCCATTTCTCCGGCGGCGAGATGCCAAACGATCCGGCTTCAATCACCAGCTCCAGATCCGGTTTGATCGCGTCAGCGTTCGGGAAACCAAAATAGCGCACCGCACCCTGCATCACCGACAAACGGCCATATACGCTGGCTTTCGTATTATGGTGGGTGAAAAGGGCTTTTGGCGCGGTGTCTTTGTTCCAGAATGGCGTGGAGCGGGTATGAACAAAATTCTCAGGGATACGTAGCATAAATGTTACCTCGTAAATAAAAGCCGCTTAAAGCGACTTCAGCACCTCTGGTTCGACGAAAAATTCAATATTGAACAGCGTGTCGTCGCTCATCACCTCTATGTGATGCCATTTCTCAGGGGGAAAAACACCGAAGTGGCCGGCCCTGATAATCAGTGTGCTGTCAGGCTCAGGGGCATGTTCATCAGCATAACCCAGGTAGCGGACGGCACCCTGCATAACGGACAGGCGGGGATAAACGCCCGGACGGGTACCCGTGTCGAGATGACGCTGAAAGATCCCGGCGGGGGCAGTTTCTTTATTCCAGAAAGGGGTAGAGCGGGTATGAATACAGCTTTGCGGAATGCGTAGCATATTGCCTCCCATGTAAGTCTGCCTTTATTAGACGCCTATGCGGAAGAGAGGATTTATCAAAAAGTGCATTTAACTTGCATGTTATCAATAAAGATAATGGGTGGCCCCTCTTGTTTGTAATACAAAATACTCAGTTGTTATTAGCCTTAATGTTTAAGTGGTTATTATGTAATAAAAAAACTTGATCTGTATCAACATATGACGCATATTGCGTGCGGTTATTTTTTCGGCTCTGGTATACAGAATGACGTTGTATCAAAAGATGTTGGTTTTTTACGCAGTGATGGCTTCCATCTGTGCATTGATTACCTGGTTCCTTTCTAAAGACCGCAAGCGCATCCGCCTGCTTAGCGCGTTTCTGGTCGGGTCGACCTGGCCGATGAGTTTCCCCGTTGCGCTGCTGATTTCTCTTTTCTGAAGCATCCTTCCATTTTCGAAAGATGAACATAGCATTCCAGTTACGATAGCTGTATAAATACACAGTGCATCGTAAAAGGAGTGCTTATGAACAGTTTTTACTCGCAGCATGCGGGTTGCACCGTGCGCTGGCATGATTTGCCCGGCTCTGGCGATCCCGTAGTCTTTATCCACGGATTGGGCTGCGCCTCTTCCTATGAATATCCTCGCGTCGTCCGAGACCCTCAGTTTGGCGGGCGCAGAGCTATTCTCATCGATTTACCCGGCAGCGGTTACAGCGATAAGCCTGAACATTACAGCTATAAAACGACTGAACAGGCGCGCGTCGTGGCGGAGTTGATTGACCATCTTCAGCTGGATGCTTTCTGGTTATACGGTCACAGCATGGGCGGCAGCATTGCTATAGAAACGGCGGGGCTGCTGGCACCGCGCGTGAAGGGGCTGATGGTGTCGGAGCCCAATTTTCACGCCGGTGGGGGGATGTTTAGCCGCGCTATTGCGGCGCAAACCGAACACCAGTTTGTGGCGCAGGGCTATAATGCCATGCTCCGTAAAGAGACCACCGCCTGGGTCGGGTGCCTGCAAAGCAATGCACCCTATGCCGTCTGGCGCGGCGCATCAAGCCTGGTCGCCGGTGTTGAGCCGGACTGGGAAGCGCAATTTCTGTCGCTGCCTTGCCCGGTGACGTTGATTTTTGGTGAGCTCTCACTGCCGGATGACGATGTGGATAATCTGAAGCTGAAGGGCGTTGAGGTCAAAATCATCCCTGCGGCGGGGCACTCCATGTCGTGGGAAAACCCGTCGGCACTGGCGCAGGCGTTAGCGGAGTGTATGGCGGCGTGATTATCGTCGCGGAATACAGGCCGGGTAAGCGCAGCGCTACCCGGCAAGATAGGCCGCTACAGGATTAAAGCCCGCAGTGCCCGACGTGCGTCAGGCTGAACATCATGCGGATGCTGATAATCAATGTTTTCGATTGCCCGGCTATAGAGGGCAACCAGCCAGTCGTAAACGTACGCGGTGGCCGCATGAACAGGCTGCTCCCCCAGACGCGTCAGGCGCGGTGCGGCACTGCTGACGACGGGCGTAACAAAGATTGCCTGACCTTTGCGAATGCGGCTTGCGGGGCGTTCTGCTGACGGGGTCTGGTCGTAACCCAGCCAGCCAACGAAATTCCCTATCACCGCATGCAGCTGCGCCGCGCTGCTTTTATCCGCGTCGACAATTCGCTGAAGCTGTTGCGGGAGATTAAGCCGGTAGCTGGTTACCACCAGCACATCCGCGATTTGCTGCAGCACCGCGGGCTCCAGACCAAGACGGGCGGCGGTAGCTTCATTGCGGCTCCACTGGCGCAGATGATTTATCCATACTCTGTGCGCCAGGCGCGCTTTGTCTTTTGTCTGGAATCGTCCTGCGCTTTCCTGGGCGTTATCGGCGAACAGATCGATGGTGTCCGTGAACAGCCCGTTCACCTGCTCCTCGCGCGGCTGCTGAACGGCGAGCAGCGTTTCAAAGGCTTTCAGCGGCGGCAGCAGGCCCTCAAGCAGCTCGCCGTGACGGGCGGCGCTGCTTTGCAGCGTGCGCACCATGTTTTCGGCCTGAGCACGTCGTGTACCCGGTTCCTCAACCAGCGGCGCCAGATAGCTTTGCATCAGCGACGCGATCTCCTGCCGCAGCAGGTTTTTCAGCGTGCCGAGACGCTTCTGCCGCTGTGCCGGGAGCGTCGCCTGAGACAACCACTCAATGACGCGCTGCATGCTGTGGCTGTCCAGCGCCTGCAGAGTTCCCCAGCGCAGGCCTGGCTTGCCCAGCAGATGCTGTACGGCTTCATCGAGATTCTGTCGGGTAGTGAAACGAGCGTCATGCGGTGTGATCGCCCACACCAGCCCCGGCAGGGCAGACTCCTCGGCAGGCTGGGTCTCTTTAATCCAGCTAATTAACACTTTTGCTTTTTGGGCCGTCTGCTCGTGCCGCGCTGTCGCGTTGCAGATAACCAGCACATCCGGCTGGAGCTGCTGGCGGTAATGTTCAAGCAGCCACTGGCATTTAGCCTGTACTAAAGGATCGGCACTGCCGTCTTCAAAGACCGGAATATCAATGATATCAACGTTATCCAGCGCGCCATTCTCAACCGGCAAGACCAGCTCGCGGGTAAGGAAAGCAAGCACGTCGACCGGGATGCTGATGGCGTTGAGCATTTCACCGTTGTTCAGCGGATGAAGCAGCGTCTCCTGAGTTTCCTGCTGGGTTAAGGTACCGTGCGTCAGGAACCCTTCACCAGGCAGACCAAAGCTGTCCACCAGCAGGCTCAGCGGCGCAGCCAGCTCGCTCGCATGGCTGGTCTGATGCAGCACGTGGGCAAGCTTCAGCCACTGCTGGGTTAACTCCTGTTGCTCGCCCCACAGCAGCGACCAGACGCTGGCGCGGGTGCTGAGATCGAGCGATGGCACCAGCTGGGCAAACTCATGCCACAGGGCGTCATCAATTTGCTGCCTCGCGGCGGGTACCATGCTTTGCCAGAAACGCGAAATCGCACCCACATCCTGCGCCGTGATGCCGGGCACGCTCTGCGGCTGGCGAAGGCCGCGCCATTTCTCCAGACGCGTCTCAATGACCGCCTTATCCACCGCGCGCATCTGCGGGTGCAGCGTCGTGCGGGCAATAAACAGCTGTACCAGCTCGGCCTCGGTGACCAGGCTCAGACGCAGCGGAAACGCCTCATCCTTTATCTCCGGGGTGTCTCGGGTGAAGCGCACGGCCATGTTGGTCAGGGCATGCCCTGGGTTAATATGCGAAAAATAGTCAAAGGTGCGCTGGCCCGGCATCACGTTCAGGCGCCCGTTACCGCTGCCGCACAGCGACAGCAGCAGGTGCGCTTTGGCGCTTTGAGAATGGCCGTAAAGCCCAATGCTGCTCCGGCGGGTCAGGGCGTGTTCAATGGCCTGCTCCCGCGCCTGCGCCGCGTTGATGCGAGCAAGCAGGGCATCAGCATCGTTATCCAGCACAGGGGCGGTCAGGCGCGTCTCATTAATCCACCCGATTAAGGCCTGAGTGGTGGTCGTCGTCGCTGTCATTTCAGGTATACGCTCCCGCTGTCGATCCAGTAGTGGCTGCCGCTGTGTCGGCGATCGGCCAGGGTATTCAGTTTGAAGGTTAACGCGTCAGGCGCAACCGGCGTGCCGTCCTGCAGCCAGGCATCGCTGAGCTCGAAGGACTCAGGGCCCTCTAATTTGCTGCCGCCGCAGAGCTTAAGCCGCACGTTCAGCACGCCGTCGCCGGCAATCGCTTTTGCCAGTTCAGCCGAGTTGATGCTGAGCGTATAAAGCGGCGTGGCGGGCCAGCGCGCGTTCGCCAGCTGGCGGAAGCCGAGGGTGACGTTACCGCGCAGCGGGAAGTGCAGCCGCGCGTCAAGCTTCGCGCCGGGTTTATCGAGATCGATATCCTGATACCAGACGTTTTCCTCGCGCAGGGTATTGACGGTGTTATCCAGCACGCCCAGATAGCGCACGGTGGAATAGGCGCCAATGTCCGCGGCCTTAAAGTTAAAGCGCGGCAGACGCAGATCGAGCGCCAGGCTGCAGAGCATGGCCCCCACCGCGGCGGTCGATTTCGGATTGCCTATGCGCCCCTGCTGGCTGAAGGGATACCACTCGTGAACCTGATATTTATCCAGCCAGACGATGCGGTTGACCGGCACCGGCTGCAGATGCCGAATCAGCGCCTGAACGCCCGGCAGGCAGCCCGGGCGCCCGGTGATGAGCAGAATATCGCAGCTGTAATGGGAAATCGCTTCACACACCGCGTGGAGCGGCGAGGTCAGCGTAAACTGACCGGCCAGCATTGCATCCTGCATTTCGCGGAAGTTCACGTGCAGCGGCACGGCGAACAGGTCGAACGCCTCTGAGCCCGCCGGCAGGGCATGATCGATTGCCTGCTGAAGATAGTTCATCACGTTGCGGGTTGGTTTCTGCGCAAGGAGCTCGCCAAAGGTGGCATGCAGGCCCGCCAGCGGATCGTCAATGTCGCTGGCTTCCCACGCGGAAAGAATGGCATGGCCAATCGGCATAAAGAGCTGAAGCGCTGTTTGCTGGCGCAGTACCGCCTGGGTATCAATACGCCCGGAGTCGCCGAACAGCGACGCCATCAGCAGTGAGGCGTCCGCAATGCCGGATTTCTGCAGCTGCGTTTGCAGGGCGGGCAGGACATAGCGCTGAATCACGTCCAGCAGGGTATCGTCGCCCGCCACCTTGAACCCTTCGCGGAACAGCAGTTGCGGGGTGATTTTGACGTTATTACCGGAGCCGTCATCAAGCTGGTAGTGGGTTATTGCCATATCCGTGGTGCCACCGCCGATGTCGATAGACGCGACGCGTAATGCGCGGCCCGGCTGCACGCCCGGCTCAGGTTCACGATCCGTGCGGGCGAGTGAGGCGAAAAAGGCTTCCGTCTGGCCGCCAAAACGGGAAATCGCTTCGTTATACAGCCACACCAGCTGACCGCAGCTGGCTTCATCCCACTCCATCTGGATCTCAGGGACCGGCACCACGCTTTTTTCCTGCTGCTTGCGGGTGGCAAAATCTTCATCCTGCGGGTGCCAGCCCATCGCTTTCCAGACGATGGCAATGGCTTCAAACATGCGGCGACGGAAAATCTCGCGCTCCTGCTTCGGCATGGCCGAGGGCAGGGTCAGAATCAGGGTGCGCAGCTGGCGCGGCGAGGCCGGGAAGCCCAGGCGCAGGCGGGTGGCGACGCTGTTGATCTGGCCCAGCGCCTGCGCCAGCAGCTCGCACAGCATGTGCGTCATCAGCGTGCTGCGGCTGTACTGCGGCGAAAAGACCGGCAGCCGCTCGTCCTGCGGCAGCGTAAACAGCGGCTCACCGTCATCGTTCATCAGGTTCATCAGCGGAAACGCCGTGGCGAGCGGTTCACGCTGGGTTTTGCCGTTCATCTGGCTAAAGCGCCAGTCCTGCACGACAGGCGTTTCATCCCACAGGTAGCGGCGCGGGCTGGAGATGCCGCTGTTACCTTCGGTTCCCAAGCGCTGCATCGCCAGCTTGCGGGCTTCATCGCCCACGCGAACAATCGACGGCCAGACAAACGCATCTTCGCGACCGCTTTCCACCGAGAAGTGCTGTTTGCCAAAACGCGCTTCGGAGAATTCAAGACGGCTGGTAAAGAGAGGCTCGTTCAGGAACTGCGGCTCGCTTAACGAACGAACCTGCAGCTCGGCGGTCTGCCGAAGCCCGTCGTTTGCATCACCGTGGTCTTCGATAATGACGCCGCAGGTGTGGGTATTGCCCACGTCGAGGATCAGGTCGACCGGAATGGCAGGCGTGCTGAGCGTATGGGTGACAAATTTCACCTCCGGAACGGTGAGCTGTTCACCGAGCATGGTCAGTACATTGAGCCAGTGGGCCTGATATTCAAAACTGCGCATCGCCTGATGCAGGTCGCGTTCAGAGCGGTTTTCAACGCCGTCGGCATACTGGGTAAATGCCTCGCGCAGCCAGCCGTCAATCCAGGTCTGGTCGAGGAAGCTTTCTACCTCACTATCGCGCCACGCCAGCGCAAAGCGGGTTCCGTTCAGAATATCGTTTTTAACCGGCGACAGGGCGGAAGTGGCATGCTCCGCGATCTGGCTGTCGAGCGCGAGGGTGACGCGGTGCGAGTTGCCTGCCGTGTCGGGCTTCTCGAGCTTGCGCACCTGAACGCGCGCCCAGTTATCCGGTCCTTCCACAAAGGTCCGCGGCGGGTTGAAGCGCAGGAAGGGCACGGGAAGCCAGACGCCGTCCAGCACGGCAAGGGACTGATTCAGCGGAATGGTGGTTTCCGGTTTAACCACTTCAGGCTGACCGCCGTTCGTCCCCGGCAGGGTATAGCGCCCGTTCACCAGGTCGAAATCGAGTCGCAAAAGGGGGCCGTTCGCGGTTTTACGTACGAAGCGCCCGTTGCTGGCGGTGTCCTGCGGCGTCAGACCGAAATCCAGGAACTGCACGCCGCTGTTGGCAATAAGCGTGACGCTTTGTTTATAGTCGCAAAGATTTACCAGCATAGGATCAGGCACCTGCTTTCTTGAACGTCAGTGGGACGACGGTGTTGGCGTCATAGCGAGCGCGACATTCTGCGATATCGCTAGCCCCGGCTTTACAGGCGACTTCCGGCATCGGATAGCGGGAACCGTCGTTGCAGCGAGCATTGCCGCGACTTTTAATCATCAGCTCGCCATTGCTGTGCAGCCCGGAGAAAATCTCCGCGCGGCAGACAATGTTGTCGCCGTGCACGACGCGGGCGAAACCTTTATTATTCTGGATTTGATAGCGCATTGACGGCGGCTTGCCGGTGACCGGATCTTTCACGTCGAGAACCGCGCGCCAGGTACCGTTCAGGAAGCGCGTCGACCCGGCTTTCACCTGACCGGCTTCCATCACCATGGCATCTTTCGGGATCGGAACAATTACCACCGGTGCGGCTTCAGGTGCAGGAGCGGGTTCTTTTTCTTTACTGGCGACGACCTCAGCCTGATGCAGGGGGAGATTCATAGCCAGCGGCTCTACCGCTTTGATCGGCTGCGGTGCAATAGCCACGGGCTCAGGAGCCGGTGCCGGAGCGGGCTCTGCCGAAGGGGCCTGTTTTGGCCACAGCAGCGGCGCGGCAACGGCTGCCATAATCACGGCGGCAACCGGCAGGGTCCACAGGGGAATGCGACGTTTTTTCGTGACGGCAACAGGCGCAGGTTCCTGAGCCGGTTGCGCAACAACCGGCGCGGGCTCCGGCTCATACAGTTCTTCCGGCGTAATACGCACGGCTGTGACGGGCGCAATCAGCGGCTCGTCTGCTTTTTCAAAGGTGATGGCCGGTTCGGGCGCGGGTTCTGGCTCGGGCTCTTCAATCACAACGGGGGCAGGCTCGGGGATCAACGCTTCACGCAGGCAGTCGAGGACATCGTCGCGCGCATTTTCGTTCAGGTTTACAAAACCCCAGAAGCAAATAATCGGCTTTCCTGCGACCAGGAAAACAAAATTCTCGCCGGGAAACTGAAACGCTTTCGACAGCAGCGAGCCGAAAAGCTGCTGCGCGGTTTTGGGCGACTGGAGGCATTTCTTGCTTAACGACTCAACGCTGGCAAGCGTGTTTTCCAGATAGCGCAGGGCACGATAGCGGTCGTCTTCACTGGCCGCCTTCCAGCTGGTGACGCTTCCCTCAACGGGGGAATACCAGTCCACGCGGTCGCCGCTGTCGTTGACCTGAGGAATAGCCAGACAGTCCACTATGGCCTGCTGTTTGCGCAATCGAAGCGCTTCCCGGATTTGTAACGCTGATTCAAAAACGGCCTGTCCGCCGCCGCCAACGGCCTGAAAATCATCCAGATTACCGCTGCGTAAAAGAGTTTTTGCCACGATTTGATCCCATATACTTCTTCACACCGTTACTTTAACGAAACGAGGAAGCAAACAAACGGAGGAAGAGACGCTAAAAGCGCCGATTTCTTGCGGCATAGATCGTGACGGTTGTGCTTGACGAATAACGTCACTTAAGGCAAATCACCTTTTTTTGCACTGGCGGCAAAACCGGCAAAAAACGCGGCTTTAGAATAACCTGATAGTGTTTCGTTATTTGCCAGGTGATAAGGGCTGTGCTGTTATTACTGACCTATATAATAAAACTGTCAGGGTTATAACTATGTCTACAGGGAAAACGCTGCTCGCCCTTGCGCTGAGCGCTCTTTTACCAGCCGGTGCCGCATGGGCGGCAAAAAACGACACCCTTATTTACTGCTCCGAGGCATCGCCAGAGTCGTTCAACCCGCAAATCGCCAGCTCCGGCCCGTCGTTCGTGGCCAGCTCTCAGGTTCTGTACAACCGCCTGATCAATTTCGACCCGGTGAAAAATACCCCGGTACCGTCACTGGCGGAATCCTGGACGATTTCACCGGACGGCAAGACCTATACCTTTACCCTGCGCAAAGGGGTGAAGTTCAACAGCAACAAATACTTCAAGCCGACGCGCGACTTTAACGCCGATGACGTTATTTTCTCGGTGATGCGTCAGAAAGACCCTAAACACCCGTACCATAATGTGTCCCAGGGCAACTACGAATACTTCAACGATGTCGGGCTCGATAAGCTGATTCAGGACGTTAAAAAGGTCGACGATTATCACGTTCAGTTCACCCTGAGTGAACCCAACGCCGCGTTCCTGGCCGACTGGGGAATGGATTTCGCCTCGATCCTCTCCGCCGAATACGCCGATGTGATGCTGAAAAAAGGCACGCCTGAGAACGTAGATACCTGGCCGATCGGTACCGGGCCCTATGTGCTCCAGCAGTACAAGGTGGACTCGCTGATCCGCTACGTCGCTAATCCGAACTACTGGGATGGCGAGGTGCCGACCAAACATCTTATCTTCTCCATCACGCCAAACGTGGAAACCCGCCTGGCGAAATTACAAACCAACGAGTGTCAGATTATTCCTGCGCCGTCTCCGGTTCAGTTTGACGTGATTAAAAAGAACAAAGACCTGACGCTGCACTCTGTCGATGCGCTGAACGTCGGCTATCTGGCGTTTAACACCGAGAAAAAGCCGTTCGATAACGTGCTGGTGCGTCAGGCGCTGAACTACGCGACCGACAAGAAGGCTATCGTTAATGCGGTCTTTATGGGCTCCGGTACGGTGGCTAAATCGCCGATCCCGCCAAATATGCTGGGCTTTAATAAAGATCTGCAGGACTACAGCTACGATCCTGATAAAGCAAAAGCGCTGCTGAAGCAGGCCGGGCTGGAGAAGGGCGCAGAGGTCACGCTGTGGTCAATGCCGGTTCAGCGTCCGTATAACCCTAACTCGCGTCGTATCGCGGAGATGATCCAGAGCGACTGGGCGAAAGTCGGCGTGAAGGCCAAAATCGTCTCTTACGAGTGGGGCGAATACCTCTCCGGGATGCGCAAAGGCGAGCACGACTCCGCGCTGTTCGGCTGGATGTCCGATAACGGCGACCCGGACAACTTCGCCGATGTGCTGCTGGGCTGCAACAGCATTAAAACCGGGTCAAACGCCGCGCGCTGGTGCGATAAGGGTTATGATGCCCTGGTGCAAAAAGCGAAGCTGACCAGCGATCCGGCCGAGCGTGCGAAACTGTACGGCCAGGCGCAGGAGATTTTCTACCAGCAGGCACCGTGGATCGCGCTGGCAAACGGCAAAACGTTCTTTGCAACCCGCAGCAACGTGACCGGATACAGCGTGAGCCTGATGGGCAGCGATTTCTCTAAAGCGAAGCTGAACTAAGCATTTATTGCCGGGTGAGGCGTAAGCCACCACCCGGCAAAAACAAGGAGTGACAATGTCACATTTAAACGAAGTTATCGCCCGCGTGGATGCCGCCATCGAAGAGAGTGTCATCGCCCACATGAACGAACTGCTGATTGCATTGAGCGATGATGCCGATCTCAGCCGTGAAGACCGTTACGCCCAACAGCAGCGTCTACGTACCGCGATTTCGCACCACGGTAAGCAGCACAAAGAGGAGATGGACGCGCGCCAGGAACAGCTGACCAAGGGCGGCACCATACTGTAATCAAAACTGGCGTCGCGCTACCAGCCAGGCCCCGACGACCAGCATCACCGCGCCGCATACCGGGCCGATCAGCGCGCGCAGGGGAATGCCATGGCTTCTCAGCACGTCAAGGACCAGCCCGCCAATCAACTGGCTTGCGACCAGCACTGCGATGGTCGTTGCCGCGCCCACGTTCTGGTAGCCGCTGATGCTGGCAAACACAAAAAAAGACCCCAGGAGCCCCGGGATCAGCGTCCACCAGCGCACCGTTGCGGCCAGCTCACTGAACCCGGCGAAGCCCTGCTTCAGCAGCAGAATGCTGACAAACAGCACAATGCCGACCAGGGAGTTCAGCAGCATTGCGATAAGAATGGTGGAGGAGGACTGGGTGATACGCACCATTAAGGTGTTTTGCACCACCAGACCGATCCCCGCCGCCACCAGGAACGCCAGCGTCAGCGACTGATTCATGGGATTGCGTCCGGGTCGCTGCGCTCGTCCAGCTGCAGCTGCATAAAGGTTAAGTCCAGCCAGCGGCCAAACTTGGTTCCCACCTGCGGCATCTGCCCCGTGGTCACAAAACCGAGCGTTTCGTGGAGGTGAATCGAGGCCTTATTTTGCGCTTCAATGCCGGCCACCATCACGTGTTTGCCGATGGCGCGGGCCTCGTTGATCAGCGCTTTCATTAGCGTGCGGCCAATGCCTTTACCCTGATGCTCCGGATGGACATATACCGAATGCTCAACCGTGTGACGAAAGCCGTCGAAGGCGCGCCAGTCGCCGAAAGAGGCGTACCCGGTAACCACACCATTTTCCTCAGCCACCAGAACCGGGTAACCCGCGAGCGTGCGGGCCTCGAACCAGGCGATTCGGTTATCGGTATCAACGGTTTTATCGTTCCAGATCGCGGCAGTATGCAGCACCGCATGGTTATAGATCTCTCCTATCGCAGCGCAGTCTTCTTTACAGGCGTGACGAACGATCATGATTAAACCTCTGTATGTTGTTTACTATAGTATTACGCTATAGATATGATATTACACAACTGTATCGTCAGAGCGCTACGTGAGAATGATTATGTGCCCCATTGAAACGGCGTTCATACGCTTTAGTATGACGTTATGAACACAATAACAGACACAATGAATCAGCGTATTAGCGCCAGAATTCGCCTCGAACGTGAATCACGCGGCTGGTCTCTTAGCGAGCTGGCCGAGCGGGCGGGCGTATCTCGCGCCATGATCCACAAGATAGAGCGCGGCGACAGCAGCCCGACGGCTACCTTGCTTGCCCGCCTGTCAGGCGCGTTTGGGATCAGCATGTCGACCCTGATTGCCAGAGCCGAGATGCAGGAGGGAAAACTCCTGCGCCTGGCGAACCAGCCCGTCTGGCGCGATCCGCAAACCCACTACCTTCGTCGCCACGTTTCTCCCCGTACCGATCTGCCTATCGACCTCGTTCAGATTGAGCTGCCCGCGGGGAGCGACGTCCCGATGCCGGCGTCCTCCTACGCGCTCGCGCGGCAGCTGATCTGGCTGCAGTCCGGCGAGCTGGTATTTCAGGAGGGCGATACTCGCCACGAGATGAAGGCCGGAGACTGTCTGGAGCTGGGGCCGCCAAACGACTGCCGTTTTATCAACGAAACGAACGAAACCTGCATCTATCTTGTGGTCCGGCTTAACCAATCTGCCTCGTAATGTTAAGGCGATAATGCCGATCGTGAGCCAGGCTGTAATGACATTTGTACCAGAAGGAGAATCCGATGAATCAATCTGTTTCGCAAAACCGCCGCTGGGTGCTGGCCTCTCGCCCACAGGGCGCGCCGGTGGCGGAGAATTTTCGTCTGGAAGAGCAGCCCGTTCCTGCCCCTCAGGCGGGGCAGTTGCTGCTTCGCACCGTCTGGCTGTCGCTGGACCCTTACATGCGGGGCCGCATGAGCGATGCGCCATCCTATTCTCCGCCGGTTGAGATTGGTGCGGTGATGGTAGGGGGAACAGTTAGCCGCGTTGAGCAGTCAAACCACCCCGACTTTAAAGCGGGTGAATGGGTGCTGAGCTACAGCGGCTGGCAGGAGTACGCGCTTTCGGACGGCAGCGGCCTGGTCAAACTGGGCGATAATCCCACCCATCCCTCCTGGGCGCTGGGCATTCTTGGGATGCCGGGCTTTACCGCCTATATGGGGTTGCTGGATATCGGACAACCGAAAGCGGGTGAAACGCTGGTGGTCGCCGCCGCGACGGGCCCGGTTGGGGCGACCGTCGGGCAGATCGGTAAAATTAAAGGCTGTCGCGTGGTCGGGGTAGCCGGTGGGGCAGAAAAATGCCGCCACGCCGTTGAGGTTCTTGGGTTTGACGTGTGTCTCGATCACCACGCGGCGGATTTCGCTGAGCAGCTGAAACGCGCCTGCCCGAAAGGCATTGATGTCTACTTTGAAAACGTCGGCGGGAAAGTGTTTGACGCCGTGCTGCCGCTGCTGAATACCTCCGCGCGCGTGCCGGTGTGTGGCCTGGTGAGCGGCTACAATGCAACGGGGCTGCCTGACGGACCGGACCGTTTGCCGCTTCTGATGGGCACTATTCTGAAGAAACGCATCCGGATGCAGGGCTTTATCATTGCCCAGGACTACGGCCACCGCATTCATGAGTTTCAGGAAGAGATGGGGCGCTGGGTGCAGGAGGGCAAAATTCACTATCGTGAACAGGTGACGGACGGGCTGGAAAACGCGCCTGAAGCGCTGATTGGCCTGCTGGAAGGAAAAAACTTCGGTAAAGTCGTGATTCGCGTCGCGGGTGACAATAAATAAAAGGCACTATGGCGGGGTTTCCCGCCATATTTATTTGTGAAGATACGATATATTGTCTTTAATTAACGGACATGGCTTTTCGCGCCATCATCCCGGATGAGCCCGAAACCGATAAAAAAAACACATTTTGCATTTTTTGCTGTTTTACGTACTTCCCACCACCAGGCATGACGATACAGGATATATCGGACCAGCGTCGTTTTATTAAAACTGGCGTTTAAAAATAGCATTAAGTTTTAGCTACAGGAATTGAACATGCTTGATTTGGATCACTTAGAAAAAGCCCAAAGGATCAGTCTTACCATGCAAGTTGAACTCAGTTTGAAAGGAGCGTTAATTACAGGCTCCCTTAAACCGGGTGCACGACTGATTACGAAAGAGATCGCCGATAAATTAGGAACCAGCATTACCCCAGTGCGCGAGGCGCTGCTGCGTCTGGTGTCAGCAGGGGCATTACATGCCACGCCGGCACAGGCATTTCTGGTGCCGGAGGTGACGCTGGACCGTTATAACGAAATCAACGCTATTCGCAAGCAGCTTGAACCCATGGCGGTTGCCGCAGCCTGTCAGAATATGTCTGACCAAAAGATCGAGACGTTGCGCAAATTGTCGGAAGCGTTTCATGAGGCCATGCGCAACGGGAACGTTCAGCAGGCATTGCAGGCAAATCGCATCTTCCGCTTTACGCTTTATCAGTACGCGGAAATGCCCACGCTGAATGCATTAATTGAACAGCTTTGGGTGCGCATCGGGCCTTGCATTAACTATCTGCACCAGGAGCTTAATGACATTAAGGAAGCGACGTATCACTATGACGAACTGCTTTCAGCCCTGGAACGCCGGGATGTCGACGCCAGCCAGAAGGCGATTGAAAAATCGATTGATGAAGCGAATACGCTTTTACAGCGACAATATTTTAACTGAGAGATAATTTAACAGAGCGACTATATACCGCGTCTATTTATTTATCTGGTGAATAACTCCTGATGGCATTTTGCCATCAGGAGCGTTATTTTCGGTATAAAATAAACTTTACTTATTTGTTACTCGAATCGATAAGACACCGACAGACCCACACCGTAGTTACGGCCAGGCGCTGGCTCGTAATAACGCCCGTTGGATTCGTTGACAATAACCGAGCCAACGTACTCTTTGTCGAACAGGTTATCTACGCGGCCAAAGACGTCCATCCCCCAGTTGCCGTAGTTGAATTTATACCCGGTATTCAGCCCGACCACCGTGTACGATGGCGCTTTCGCCGTGTTCTCGTCGTCGGCCATGATATCGCTCATGTAGCGCACGTCCGAGCCCGCGTACCAGCCTTCTTCAGGCTGCCAGCCAAACGACGCATAGCCCATATTGCGGGCAATGCCCGGCATACGGTTGCCGTTACAGTCCGCGTCGCCGCATACGTTGGTCCGGTAGGTGGCATCAAGGTAGGTCCACGCCATTTTCAGCTTCCAGTTCTCAGCAAACTGCTGATCGAGAGACACTTCGACTCCCTGACGGCGGGTCTTTCCGGCATTTTTATAGCTTGTGCGGCCACCAGAGCTGGCATCCACCACGATCTCGTCATCCGTATCGGTGCGGAACAGCGCTGCCGTCAGCAGGCCATTGCCAATGCGGGTTTTGCTGCCCACCTCATACGTGTTGTTCGTGGAAGGTTGCAGGCCAATATTCAGGCCGCCCTGGTTATCGGCGCGATACGAAAGCTCGTTGATGGTTGGCGTTTCGAACCCACGCCCTGCGGCAGCGTAGAGGTTCCACGCGTCCGTCACCGCATACTTCACGGAGCCCGCCGGGAGCCACTTGTGATAGCTCGCGTCACCGCTGTCGTCGCCGTTGCCCGGCGTAACGTAATGGTCGTTAGAATCAAACCAGACCGAGCTATAACGCACGCCCGCATCAACGGACAGTTTCTGCGTCAACTGCCAGCTGGTCTGCAGGTAAGGGTCGACGTTCCACATCAGGTTACGTTCGTTCCGGCGTTTATCACCCTTCACGCCGTAATCCGGCACGCCGTTGTTCATCACAAAGTTCTCGTACCCGCGACGATCTTCACTCATGTTTTCATAGTTCAGACCGGTGGTGAAGGTGACTGGCACCAGCAGCTCGCCGCGGTGCGTCCAGCGGGTATCAACCCCCTGATAATGACGCTGCATATCGATCACGCCGCCGGAGTGAGAAGGCCTCAGCTGCGGCTGGTAGGGAATCGACTGGTACTGGGTCATTTCACGCTCGCCGGCGTACATCATCACGCTGAGATCGTCCTGAGCGCTAAGCTGGCGGTCGTAGCGCAGCCCCGCCTGAGTCTGCTTGATGGTCTTGCGCGTGTTGTACTGATCGCCGCGCGGGGACTGACGCGGGTTATCCTGCCACTCCTGATAGCTCAGCCCGCCCGGATCGTTTGCTTTCATGTCCACGCTGTTAAAAATCAGCGTCAGCTTGCTGGCATCGTCAATGCGTACGCCCAGTTTGGCATTAGCGAGATTCTTCCGCGCGCCGCTGTGGTCGCGGTAGCCTTTAGTGGTGAAGCGGGTGGTGGATACGGTGTAATCCACGTCCCCGGCATGGGTACCATCGCCCATTGCGCCGGTGGCTTTCATGCCGTAGCGCCATGTCCCGTAACTGCCGTAATAGCTGCTTGCCTCTATGGTCGGCGGCTGCTGCCCGGTTTGCGTATTGATGTTAATCACGCCGCCAGAGGCGTTGCCATACAGGGCGGAGAAGGGTCCGCGCAGCACCTCAACGCTGTCAATGCTGGAGAGATCGATGTTGGAGGTCTGGCCCTGTCCGTCCGGCATGGTGGCTGGAATACCGTCGACGTACATGCGAATGCCGCGCACGCCAAACGTTGAGCGGGCACCAAACCCGCGCATCGAAAGCTGGAGATCCTGAGCATAGTTCTGACGGTTCTGAATCTGTAGTCCCGGAACGCTGCCAAGCGATTCGGAGAGATTAATGCGCGGCGCGGCGTGGCGCATATCCTCGCCATTCACGACGCTGATCGCCGCCGGAGTATCAAGCTCTGATACGGTTTGCGGCGTGGCGCTGACGATCATGGTCTGTTCCTCTGCGCTCATCGCGCTTAGAGGCGCAAAAACAACGGGAACCAGCAGCAGCGGGAGAGATGCCTTACGGGCAGATATGATTTTCATGAGTAAAACCGGTTGTGATGTATAAACGAACCAAATGGAACATGTCCATACATGTTAAAGGTTTTGTAAATGTTTTGAAAACTATAACCGCACATTGCGTTAATGAAAGGCAATAGGGAAAAGAAAAACTCCACTTTTAACTTATTAATGATTACTATTCTCATTATCACAACGGCAATGCCATGACGTTGCCAGCCGGAAGCGATGTCAGCAGTACCCCCAATTTTCAAAAAAGGAATTGTTATGTCTTTACGCCATCTGTGCTCGCCACGCCTGAGTACGTCTCTGCTGTCTGCCGCTTTACTGTTTGCCGGAACCTTCCAGGCGCATGCCGCCGAAGAGATGCTGCGTAAAGCGGTGGGTAAAGGTGCCTATGAAATGGCGGTCAGCCAGCAGGAGAACGCGCTGTGGGTTGCGACGTCGCAAAGCCGTAAACTCGACAAGGGTGGCGTTATCTATCGCCTCGATCCTGCTACGCTGGAGGTGACGCAGGCCATTCATAGCGATCTCAAACCGTTTGGCGCCACCCTCGACGGCGCGACGCAAACCCTGTGGCTGGGTAATACGATCAACGGCGCGGTGACGGCCATTGATGCGAAAACGGGCGACGTGAAAGGGCGACTGGTGCTTGATAGCCGCCAGCGCAGTGAAACCGTCAAGCCGCTGCAGCCGCGCCAGCTGGTGGCGGATGACGCGAGCAACACGATTTACATCACCGGAGTCGGCAAAGAGAGCGTGATTTGGGTCGTGGATGGCGCAACGCTGAAGCTGAAAGAGACCATTGCCAATACCGGCACATACAGTACCGGTCTGGCGCTGGATGCAAAGGCGAAACGCCTGTACACCACCAATGCTGACGGTGAGCTGGTCACCATTGATACCGCCACCAACAAAATCCTGAGCCGCAAAAAAGTGCAGGACGACGGAAAAGAGCACTTCTATCTGAACCTGAGCCTGGACACCGCCGGTCAGCGCGCGTTCCTGACCGATTCAAAACAGCCGGAAGTGCTGGCGGTGAGCCTGAAAGACGGCAGCGTGATCGAGAAAATCGCCGCGCCTGAATCCCTGGCCGTTCTGTTTAATCCTGCTCGCAACGAAGCCTACGTGACGCACCGTGAGGCCGGCAAGGTGAGCGTGATTGACGCGAAGACCTACAAAGTGACGAAAACGTTCGATACGCCGGTCTACCCGAACAGCCTGGCGCTCTCTGCGGATGGCAAAACGCTTTACGTGACGGTGAAGCAGAAATCTACCCGCCAGCAGGAAGCGACCCAGCCTGACGATGTGATTCGTATCGCGCTGTAATATAAAAAAAGGGAAGGCATATGCCTTCCCTTTTTAATGCCTGTGTGATGCTTAACGCGAGGTCTCTTCCACCAGCGGCGCGTCGTGTTTTTCATCGTCTGGATGAACCGGTGCGGTGCTGTGAATTTCATGAACGCGCTTACGCACACCGAACCAGCCAGCGATCAGCAGCACGGCCAGCAGCGGGATGGTGGCGATGGTATAGGTGCCGTTCGGGTAGTCGAACGCCATCAGCACCAGCACGCTGAACAGGAAGAGCAGGGTGAGCCAGGAGGTCACCGGCGCGCCCGGCAGCTTGAAGCTGATATCTGCGGCTTTGCCTTCTTTAATGGCTTTACGCAGACGCATCTGGCAGACCACGATAAAGGCCCAGGAAGCGATAATGCCGAGTGCGGCCACGTTCAGAACGATCTCAAAGACCTGAGACGGCACCAGATAGTTCAGGAAAACGCCGAAGACATACACCACCAGCGTGGCAAGAATGCCCGCGTAAGGCACGTGCTGCTTGCTCATCTTCGACATGAACTTCGGCGCTGAACCGCCCATCGACATGGAGCGCAGGATACGCCCGGTAGAGTACAGACCGGAGTTCAGGCTGGAGAGCGCCGCCGTCAGCACCACGATGTTCATGATACTGCCCACGTAAGGCACGCCGAGCTTCGAGAAGAAGGTGACGAACGGGCTCTGGCCGGCCTGATAGGCGTTCCACGGCAGCAGCAGAACCAGCAGCACCACGGAGCCGACGTAGAACAGACCGATACGCCAGATCACGCTGTTAATGGCTTTTGGCACCATCGTTTGTGGGTCTTTACATTCGCCCGCAGCGGTACCGACCAGCTCAATAGAGGCAAAGGCAAACACCACGCCCTGCACCAGAACCAGCGCAGGCAGCAGACCGTGCGGGAAGAAACCGCCGTTATCGGTTATCAGGTGGAAGCCGGTAGCATTGCCATCCAGCGGCTTGCCGCTGCCGAGGAAGACGGTACCGACCACCAGGAAAATCACAATGGCGAGCACTTTGACCAGCGCAAACCAGAACTCCATCTCGGCGAACCACTTCACGCCGATCATGTTCATGGTGCCGACGATCGCCAGCGCGCCAAGGGCAAAGACCCACTGCGGCACATCACCGAACGCGCCCCAGTAGTGCATATACAGCGCAACGGCGGTGATATCGACGATACCGGTCATCGCCCAGTTGACGAAGTACATCCAGCCTGCCACGTAGGCGGCTTTTTCACCGAGGAATTCTCGGGCGTAAGAGACGAAGCTTCCGCTGGAAGGGCGATGCAGTACCAGTTCACCCAGCGCGCGAAGAATGAAGAAAGAGAAGATCCCGCACACCAGATAGACCAGGGCGAGAGCCGGGCCCGCCATCTGCAGACGCGCGCCAGCACCTAAAAACAGACCCGTTCCGATAGCGCCGCCGATGGCGATCATTTGAACCTGACGGTTGCCCATCGCTTTGTGGTAGCCCTCTTCGTGGGAGTTCAACCAGCGACGTTTCGCAGCGTGATGATCGGCTGCGCTTTTATTGCTTGTTTTCATTGAGTTACCTGTTTGCCTGTCTGAACCATTATCGTGATAGTCCTGCCTGGCAGAGCGCAATACAAACGATTGCTTCTGCGCAAACACATGCCGCCTTCCCAGTCATTCTGCGTATGGATAAGGCGAAACATGGCGAGGCATCCTACCTGCAATTGATAAGCGACGCAAAATATAACCGTGCCGAAAGTGATGCACGTCGAAGGAAATCGTGTGGTCAGAGCAGAGGGGGATCACAACACGCTGAATCGTGATGAGTTTTTAGTCAAAACAATCGCGACGTTGTTTATTTAATCATCAGATTCCCTTAATTATTACCAGATGGTATAAATTTTTACTGCCGCAGGGCATCGAGAAGCAACCTGAACGCGGTTGTGTGCTGTCGACGGCTTGGATAATAGAGGTGATATCCTTCAAACGTGGGGCACCAGGACTCAAGGACCCTGACGAGCCGTCCGTACTGAAGGGCGTCCAGGACCGAGGACTCGGGCACGTAGGCTAATCCGAGGCCACTCTCCGCCGCGTCGATGCGCTGCGACAGATTACTCAGTGTAAGCTGTCCTTCAACCCGCACCCGAAGCTCGCGCCCGTCGCGCTCAAATTCCCAGTCATACACTGCCCCTCGGGTGGGCAGGCGGAGATTGATACAGCGGTGTTCACCCAGCTGCTCCGGCACGAGCGGCACGCCAAAACGAGCCAGGTAATCCGGGGAGCCGACGACCGCCATGCGCATGTCCGGCGCTATCCGCACCGCAATCATATCTTTTGCCACCTGTTCACCCAGGCGTACCCCCGCGTCGAAGCGGCCATCGACGATATCTGTCAGGCCGTTGTCGACCGTCACTTCGACGTTGATTTCAGGATACTGCAGCATAAAAGCCTTCAGTGCCGGCCAGAGCACGGCGTCCATCGCGTGCTCGCCGGCGACGATGCGGATAGCGCCTGCGGGTTTGTCGCGGGTGCTGCAAAGCGCCGTGAGTTCCTGTTCGATCTCCTGCAGATGCGGGCTGAGGCGCGAAAAGAGCTGCTCACCCGCGGGTGTCGGAACCACGCTGCGGGTTGTGCGGGTTAACAGGCGAACGTCTAATCGCGCTTCAAGCTTGCGCATCGCATGACTCAGTGCCGATTGCGAGACGCCCAGCTGCGCCGCTGCGCGCGTAAAGCTGCGCTCGCGGGCCACTACCATAAAGGAGAGCAGGTCGTTGAAATTATCTTTTAGCATTGCGGTTCTATTTATGAATTTCAGTCATGTGTTCTATCTCATTATGTACCCTAATGCTCCAGAATGCTTTGCGCTACTGTTAACGCAACAGTCAACAAGGAGCAAAAGATGAAAATTATCCGCAGCGGTTCATTACCTTCAGCAACAGGCCCGGAGACCTGGTTTACCGGCGCTGTTCGCATTGACGCGCCCTTTCAGGCGAGCGAACCTGCCAGCGTCGGCGGGGCAACCGTGACCTTTGAGCCGGGGGCGCGCACGGCCTGGCATACGCATCCCCTGGGACAAACGCTGATTGTGACGCAGGGGCGCGGCTGGTTACAGGCGTGGGGCGAAGAGGCGGAAATCCTGAATCAGGGCGATATCGCCTGGATCCCACCCGGCGTGAAGCACTGGCACGGCGCAAGTGCGCAAACGGCGATGACGCATATCGCCATCGCCGAAGCGGTAAACGGCAGCCCGGTAACGTGGCTGGAAAAAGTGACCGACGAACAGTACCCGAACGGCTAACCGCCAAAAACGGCAATCGCCTGCTGCAGGCGCGGTTGATCAAACAGCAGCACCAGACTGGCCAGCTGCAGACGTTTCTCAGGGAATAAATAGACTGCCAGACAGGAGAGTAACACCGCCGCGGTAATACCAGGAAGCATTTCGTTAACAGAATGAAAACGTTATGATTCGGTCTCATTTTCGTAAATACAGGGAGGCTGAGGTGAAAATTAACGTCATCGGAACCAGCGGAAGTGGAAAAAGCACGCTGGCGAAGCAGATTGCGACCGAACTGGCTATTCCCTTTATCGAGATGGACAGACTCTACTGGCGACCCGAATGGCAGGGAACGCCGGACGATGAGTTTCAGGAAAAGCTTGAGCAGGTGCTACAGGCGTCGCCAGACTGGGTACTCGACGGCAACTATAACCGCACGCGGCCCGTTAAATGGCGTAATGTAGACGTTGTCGTATGGGTGGATTATGGGTTTGTCCGCACCCTCTGGCAGGCCGTCAACAGGGCAATCAAACGGGCCTGGCATAAACACGAGCTTTGGCCCGGAACCGGGAATAAAGAGAGTTTCCGGCGCGCGTTCTTCAGTAAAGAGTCGATTCTCATCTGGACGATGAAAACGTGGCGTAACAACCGCACGCGTTATGAAGCCGATCTGCAAAACCCGCAATATGGGCATATCCGCTTCGTCCATATTACCCGCCGCGGGCAGGCGGAAACGCTGATTGCCGCCTTAAAATCTTATTCTTAGTAGGGTTTTATATATCTGATTTCCGGCAAACCAAATGTAAATTAATTGTTTCTCAGTGGTGAAGTGCGCCTTTAATAATGTCGACATGTTAAGTCAAACGAGAACGCAACATGTCATGGCGAATCAGCATTCTGGATAAAAGCCCCATCGCTGAAAATGAAACGGCTGCCGATGCGCTGGCGCGGACGTTAGCGCTGGCGCAACAGGCGGAAAATCTGGGCTATCACCGCTTCTGGATTGCCGAACACCACAACACACCACAGCTCGCCAGCCCCTCGCCGGAACTGCTGATTGCCTGGATCCTCGGGCAAACCAAGCGCATTCGCGTCGGATCCGGCGGCGTAATGCTCCAGCACTACAGCCCTTATAAAGTCGCCGAGAACTTCAACGTGCTGGCCGCGCTGGCGCCCGGTCGCGTGGATCTGGGCGTCGGGAAAGCCCCCGGCGGTTTGCCGCTCTCAACCCGCGCGCTTCAGCAGGGCCTGAACCAGCAGGAAAAAGGCAGCTTTGCCGAACAGCTGACGCAGCTCGATCGCTGGATCCGCCCTGAAAACCAGTCGGCGGAAGAGGCCGTTCGCGCCACGCCGTTGCCGCCGGTCCCTGCACAAGGTTTCCTGCTGGGGGCCAGCCCCGAAAGCGCGCTGCTCGCCGCATCGCTCGACTGGCACTTCGTCTTTGCCGCGCACCTGAACGGCGATCCGGAGCTGCTGCGCGAGGTGGTATCGATCTGGCGGAAGAACAGCGCGCGGGAGGTGATTGTGGCGGTGCAGGCGATTGTCGCACCGACCCAGGCCGAAGCGGACGCGCTGGCGCAGAAGGTCGAAGTGTGGGGCGTTGAGCTGGCAAACGGCCAGCGCGTAACCGTCGCCAGTGAGGAGCAGGCCTACGCCTTTGCCCGTCAGGCGGGGAGCGAGCCGGTGCGCATTGCCCGTCGGGCCCAGTCGCTGCTGGCGGGAACAGCTGAGTCGGTGCTGGAACAGCTTAACGCGCTGCACGAACAGTGGGGCATTGACGAATTTATCATCGACACGCCGGTTGCGGAGGGGGCAACGCGCGTCGCGTCTCTGCGTCTGCTGGCTGAGGCGCGTCTTAACAGGGAGGTCACCGTATGAGCTTCGGCGAACAACTGATTGCCTGGCGTCGTGAGCTGCACCGGAACCCGGAGCTGTCCGGCCAGGAAGTGGAGACCACCGCGCGCCTGCGCCAGTGGCTGACGAATGCCGGTATTCCCCCACAGCCTTACGATCTGCCGACCGGTCTGGTGGCGGAAATCGGAACCGGTAGCAAGTTGATTGCGCTGCGGGCAGACATTGATGCCCTGCCAATTGAAGAGCGCAGCGGCGTGCCGTTTAGCTCGCAGCATGCAGGCGTGATGCACGCCTGCGGACACGATATCCACACCAGCGTGATTCTCGGCGCCGCGTTAAAGCTCAAAGAGCGGGAAGCCTCACTTAACGGCCGGGTGCGTATCCTGTTTCAACCTGCCGAAGAGAACTTTGGCGGTGCGAAGAGCATGGTGCGTGCCGGTGCCCTGTGTGACGTCAGCGCCATCTTCGGCATGCATAACGAGCCGGGCCTGCCGGTCGGTGAGTTCGCCACCCGCGGCGGACCGTTTTATGCCAACGTCGATCGCTTCGTGATCCGCATCACCGGCAAGGGCGCACATGCGGCCCGCCCGCACGAAGGCAACGACGCCATTGTGCTGGCGAGCCAGCTGGTGACGGCGCTGCAAAGCGTCGCCAGCCGCAACGTCAATACGCTGGACTCGGTGGTGCTGAGCGTGACGCGCATTGCAGGGGGTAACACCTGGAACGTGCTGCCGGAAAGCGTCGAGCTGGAAGGCACGCTGCGTACCCATCGCACGGAAGTGCAGCAGAACGTGAAGGCCCGCGTGGGCGAAATCGCCGCCGGGTTTGCCAGCGCCTTCAGCGCGCAGATCGACATCACCTGGTATGCCGGGCCCACCGCGCTGGTGAACGACGAGCGCTGGGCCGACTTCGCCACCTCGGTCGCGCGTGAGGCCGGTTATGAAACCCGGCACGCGGAGCTGCATATGGGCGGGGAAGATTTTGCGGTCTACCTGCAGTCTGTTCCCGGCGCGTTTGTCAGCATCGGCAGCAACAGCCTGTATGGTTTACACCACCCGGCGTTTAATCCTGACGAAGCCCTGATTGAGCCCGCAGCCCGCTATTTTGCACAGCTGGCGGAAAAAGCCCTGCAACACGTTTAATTCTGGAGAGGTAAATATGTCTGCACATCGTCAACTGCGGCTTGGGACCATTTTGCATGGTGCATCGGGCAATATGTCCGCCTGGCGTCATCCGGCGGCGGTCGCGGATGCCAGCATTAATTTTGAATTTGTAAAAGAGACGGCGTTAAAAGCGGAGGAGGGCAAACTCGATTTTTTATTCGTTGCCGACGGTCTTTATATAAATGAGAAATCCATTCCGCATTTTTTAAACCGCTTTGAGCCGTTAACGGTATTATCCGCGCTGGCAAGCATCACCACGCGGCTGGGGCTGGTGGGAACATTATCCACCTCCTACAGCGAACCCTTTACCACAGCGCGCCAGTTCGCCAGCCTCGATCATCTGAGCAACGGACGTGCGGGCTGGAACGTAGTGACTTCGCCGCTGGAAGGGTCGGCAAAGAACTTCTCGCGCGAAAAACACCCCGAGCATGCGCTGCGCTATCGCATTGCGGATGAGTATCTCGACGTGGTGAAAGGGCTGTGGGACTCCTGGGAAGGCGACGCGTTTATCCGCAACAAAGAGAGCGGTCAGTTTTTTGACCCGGCCAGGCTGCATACGCTCGATCACCACGGTGACTTCTTCCAGGTCGCCGGTCCGCTGAATATTGGTCGCACCCCGCAAGGGCGTCCGATTGTTTTTCAGGCGGGCGCGTCGGACGACGGGAAAAAGCTGGCGGCAAAACATGCCGACGCCATTTTCACTCATCACGAAACGCTCGACGAGGCAAAAGCGTTTTACCGCGACGTTAAGCAGCAGCTGGAAACAAACGGCCGCCGCGCGTCAGATTTACATATCTTCCAGGGCGTCAGCGTGATTGTCGGTAAAGACGCCGATGACGTGGAAAACCAGTATCAAACCACGGCGGCGCTGGTGTCGGTTACCGATGCCCTCAATTACCTCGGGCGCTATTTTGAACATCACGATTTCAGCCAGTATCCGCTCGACGAGCCGTTCCCGGATATCGGTGACTTAGGCAAAAACAGCTTCCGCAGCACCACCGATGAAATTAAGCGAAATGCCCGCGAGCGCAACTTAACCCTGCGCCAGGTGGCGCTTGAGGCCGCATCGCCGCGCCCGCGCTTTTCCGGCACGCCGGAGGAGGTCGCCGACGGTCTGCAGGCCTGGTTTGAAGGCTATGCCGCAGACGGCTTCATCATCCAGGGCGGTACGCCGGATACCTTTCCGCGCTTTGTTGACCAGGTGGTGCCCGTTTTACAGGCCCGCGGCCTGTTCCGCACCGACTACCCGGGAACCACGCTGCGCGAAAGCCTTGGCTTAGACCAACCGAAAAACCAGTTCACACAACAATAAAAGAGAACTCCGCTATGCAAAAAACATCGCTTATTCTGGCGCTCGCGCTGGCCTTTACCCCTGCCGTCTGGGCAGAGAATGTGAACATTAACGGCACCGGCGTGAGCATCGAGGCCAATAAAACGCCGATCAATACCGCCAAAAACAGCGATGCAGTGGCGCAGTTGCCGAAAGATTATCGCTTCGCCGTGCCGGGGAAATTTACCGTGGCGGTGGCGGGCCTGAATCAACCGCCACTGACGGTATTTTCCGACGACAACAAAACGCTGCTCGGGAGTGAAGTTGACGTCGCCCGTCTGGTGGCCGACAGCCTCGGGCTTGAATTGAACGTGGTGCCAACGTCGTGGGAAGACTGGCCGCTGGGCGTGGCGTCCGGAAAATACGATGCCGCCATCAGCAACATTACCGTTACCAAAGCGCGCAAAGAGAAGTTTGATTTCGCCACCTACCGTAAGGACTCCCTCGGTTTCTACGTGAAATCGACCAGCCCGATCGAATCGCTTCAGAAGGCTGAGGACATCGCCGGGCTGCGGATTATCGTCGGCTCCGGCACCAATCAGGAGGCCATCCTGCTGGCATGGAATGCTGAAAACCTGAAGAAGGGGCTGAAACCGTTCACCCCGATCTACACCAAAGACGATGCGGCGCAAACGCTGGCGCTCCAGTCCGGTCGCGCGGATGCCTACTTTGGCCCGAACGTGATTGGCGCATGGAAGGCGGCGCTGAACGGGAAAACCAAACTGGTGGGCAGCGTCGACGGCGGCTGGCCGAAGGCGGCGCACATTGCGGTGACGCTGAAGAAAGGCAGCGGGCTGGTTGAGCCAGTGCAAACCGCGCTGAACGGCGTCATCAAAAACGGCGATTACGACAAAGTGCTGAACCGCTGGGGGGAAGGCGTTGAGCGTATTCCGCAGTCAGAAGTGAATCCTGATGGCCTGGGTGATTAAGGAGGCGATATGCGTGAACAATTTCGTGACGTTTCACCGGAAGATGCCGAACTTCAGCCCATTATCCAGGGGCTGTTCGGTGAATATGCCGCCCGCTACGGTGACTACTTCTCTAAAGACGCGGAAGTGGAACTCACCGAGTGGTATTTAGCGCCGCAGGGGCTGTTTATCGTTCTGGAGCGTGACGGAAAAATCATCGCCACCGGTGCGTACAAACCCTTCGACGAACGCACCGCGGAAATCAAGCGCATCTGGACGGACAAAACCCTGCGTCAGCAGGGGCTTGCCGGACGCGTAGTGCAGGAGCTGGAGCGCAGGGCGGTGCTGGCAGGTTACAGCCAGATCTACCTGACAACCGGTTTTCGCCAGCCGGAAGCGGTCAGGCTCTATCTCAGCCAGGGCTACCAGCCACAGTTTGATCTGAACCGGGATCCGGAAGAGTACAGCCAGCCGCCGTTTGATGGTCGGCTGCGCTTCACTAAAACGCTGGTACGCGAAGCGTTCAGTAAAACCGCATGAGGAACGACGATGAGCAACGTTGAAACCATTAAGGTGGTCCCGGCGCGTTATCCGCTGCGGACCGTCGGCGCCGCGGTGGCGCTGTTTGTGCTGGCGATCGTGATTCAGTCCGTCGCCTTTAACCCGCGCTGGGAGTGGGCGGTGTTTGCCCGCTGGTTCTTTGACCCGGTTATTCTCGAAGGCGTAGGGCAGACTCTGCTGCTTACCCTGATCGGTACCGCGTTGAGCGTGGTATTGGGCGGCATGCTGGCGCTGGCGAGACTCTCCTCGTCATGGCTGCTGAGCAGCCTGGCGTGGGGCTATATCTGGCTGTTTCGCTCGCTGCCGCTGATCGTGGTGCTGATCATTCTCTACAACTTTTCCTATCTCTACGACACGCTCTCCCTCGGCGTGCCGTTCACCAGCATTAGCTGGGGCAGCTTTGAGACCATTAACGTGCTCGGGCAGTTCTCCACCGCCGTGGTGGGGCTGACGCTGGTGCAGAGCGCCTACACCGCAGAGATTATTCGCGGGGGGTTCCTCGGGGTGGATCACGGCCAGTATGAAGCGGCCGCCGCGCTTGGCCTGCCGGCCTGGCGACGTACGGTGCGGATAATCCTGCCTCAGGCGTTGCGCACCATTCTGCCGTCCGGGTTCAATGAAATTATCAGCCTCGCCAAGGGAACGGCGATGGTCTACGTCCTGGCAATGCCGGAGCTGTTCTATACCATCCAGATGATCTACAACCGCACGCAGGAGGTGATACCGCTGCTGATGGTCGGTGCCGCCTGGTACCTGGTGATTACCACCGTCTTGTCCGCTATTCAGTACGGTGTTGAACGCGCACTCGCCCGCAGCGAACGCCGCTCTGCGGTTAATCAGAACCGTGCCGCCCGTCGTACCCGTTCCGTCACCACCACGCCAGCACAGGAGCCTATCCATGCAAGCCTCTCCTGAAGGACATATCTCAATTACCGGCGTCAGCAAGTATTTTGGTCGCCATAAGGCGCTCGACAACGTTTCGCTTGAGATCCCGCCCGGTTCCGTGACGGTCATTCTCGGGCCCTCAGGCTCGGGCAAATCGACGCTGCTGCGCACCATTAACCATCTGGAGCGCGTCGACGAAGGCTTTATTCAGATCGACGGGGACTACATTGGCTACCGTCGTCAGGGCGACAAGCTCTATGAGCTGAAGGAGAAAGAGATCCTCAGGCAGCGCGTCAACGTGGGCTATGTGTTTCAGAACTTCAATCTCTTTCCTCACCTCACGGTGCTGGAAAACCTGATTGAGGCGCCCATCGCGCATAAGAAGCTCAGCAAAAAAGAGGCGGTGGAAAGGGCATACAGCCTGCTGGATGTGGTCGGGCTGCGGGATAAGGCCGATGCCTGGTCTCGCCATCTCTCCGGCGGGCAGCAGCAGCGCATTGCGATTGCCCGCGCGCTGGCGCTACGCCCCCGCGTGATGCTATTTGATGAGCCGACTTCCGCGCTGGATCCGGAGCTGGTGGGAGAGGTGCTGGACGTGATCAAAAAACTGGCCCGGTCCGGCACGACGCTGGTGGTGGTCACCCACGAGATCGGCTTTGCCCGCGAGGTGGCGGATCAGGTGGTGTTTATGGTCGACGGGAAAATCGTGGAGCAGGGCAGCAGCGACGCGGTATTGAACCGTCCGTCACACGCGCGAACGCGCCAGTTCCTGTCAAAAGTGCTGTAAGGAGCGCAGATGAAATACGGACTTCTGGCGGGGCTGGTCTTCACAACGGCAAGCCACGCCAGCATCGATCTGAAAGCCAACGAGCAGCCGCTGCCGGTGACGGTGGATCGGCAGGCCGTGGCGAAGATCCCCGCCGGTTATAAATTCGTTGAGCCGGGTACGCTGACGGTCGCCGTCTCGATGCTGAACTCCCCGCCGCTGGCGCTGCTGGCCAGCGATAACCGCACGCGGATTGGCAGCGACCCGGATATCGCCCGCCTGCTTGCGGGCAGCCTGGGGCTGAAGCTAAAGCTGGTGCCAACGGCGTGGGAAGACTGGCCGCTGGGCATCGCTTCCGGGCGCTACGACGTGGCGCTGGTGAACATTGCGGTGACCGAACAGCGTAAAGAGAAGTTTGATTTTGCGACCTACCGCGTCGATTCGCTGGCGTTTTCAGTGAAGTCCACCAGCGAGATTCAATCAATCAAAAGCGCGGAAGAACTGGCCGGGAAAAAGGTGATTGTCGGCTCGGGCACCAATCAGGAGCGCATCCTGCTGGGCTGGAACGAAGAGAATAAAAAGGCGGGGCGAGCGCCTGCGCTGCCGGTCTATCTCCACGACGATGCCTCGGGCAATCTCTATATCCAGTCCGGCAGGGCGGACGTGTTCTTTGGCCCTCAGTCGGTTTCAGCTTACAAAGCGGCGCTCACCGGCAAAACCCGCGTGGTCGGTTTAGGTCCGAAAAAAGCTTATGTCGCGACCACGACCAAAAAAGGCAATGGGCTGGTGTACGCGCTGCAGGCCGCACTGAACGGGGCGATTGAGCGCGGAGAGTACCAGAAAGTGCTGGCGCGCTGGGGGGAGCAGGGCGAAACGGTGGCGCAATCGGAGGTCAACCCGCCTGGGATAACCTACTAATGGTGCTCTACACTTAGGATTTTCACTCCTGAGGGGGCAACATGATGAAACTCTATGGCGTACCCGGCTGGGGCTCGGCAATCAGTGAAGTGATGCTGACCCTGGCTGATATCCCTTATCAATTTGTGAACGTTGACGGGTTTGACCAGCCCGGCCCGCAGCGTGAACTGCTGCAAAAACTCAACCCGCTGTGCCAGGTGCCCACGCTGGAGCTGGAAAATGGCGCCATCATGACCGAAACGGCGGCGATTGCCCTGATGGTGCTCGACCGCTGTCCCGATCTCGCCCCGCCCGTGGGGCAGGCCGAGCGTCAGCAGTTTCAGCGTCTGCTTATCTGGTTCGTGGCGAACGTCTATCCCACCTTTACCTATGCCGATTATCCCGAACGCTGGGTGCCTGATGCGCCGGAACAGCTGCAGAAAAACTGCATTGAGTACCGGAAATCCCTCTATCTGTGGTTTGAAAATCAGCTTAAGGCCGCGCCGTTTGCGCTGGGTGAACGGCTGACGCTGCTGGATGTGTATATTGCGGTGGCGCGCACCTGGGGGCCTCGCCATGAGTGGTTTGCGACAAATACGCCGAAGCTTACGGCGATTGCGGATACCGTGTGTCAACTGCCGGAACTGCACAAGGTGTTAAAGGCAAACAACATTATCTGATAACGTGGAATGCTCACACATAACAGGAAGCCTGCATATGCCACACGTAGATATCAAATGTTTTCCCCGCGATCTTAACGACGAGCAAAAAACCGCGCTGGCGGCAGATATCGCCGAGGTGATAATTCGCCATTTCAACAGCAAAGACGGTTCAGTATCGGTGGCGTTGAACCAGGTAAACCCGGAAGACTGGAAAGCACAGGTCTGGGATACCGAAATCGGACCGAAGCTGGACGAGTTGATTAAAAAGCCCGGGTATTCAATGTAATCTTTCGCCGGGTGAGGCCATCGTCTTACCCGGTTTCTCCTGCCGCTTACGCCTTCTTTTCGCAAAAAACGATAAAACTAAGTTTTATCTGATCCGTTACACTTAACGTTCACGACCGACATTTAATCAATCCTTAGGAAAGATCGACAACAGAATCAATTAAGGACAGTCACATTAAAGGATAATTTTCTCATGACAAAATTACCCCGGTTTTCACCTGCTTTTTTCCACCCGCGATACTGGCTAAGCTGGACAGGCATCGCCGCCCTGTGGCTTATCATGCTGCTGCCTTACCCGCTGTTGTTCAGACTCGGACACGCTCTGGGCCGGTTAGCCATGCGCCTTCTACCGCGCCGTGTCGAGATTGCCCGTCGTAATCTGGAACTGTGCTTCCCGCAGATGGAAGCAGAAGCGCGTGAATCTTTGCTGCAGCGAAATTTTGAATCCGTGGGAATGGGGGTAATCGAAACCGGCATGGCGTGGTTCTGGCCTGAATGGCGGGTGCGTAAATGCTTTACCGTGCGCGGTTACGAACATATGGAGCAGGCCAGGGCGCAGGGGAAGGGCGTGGTGCTGGTTGGCATGCATTTTCTGACGCTTGAGTTGGGCGCGCGGATATTTGGCATGCTTAACCCCGGTATTGGGGTTTATCGTCCCAACAATAATGCGCTCCTGGACTGGCTACAAACGCGCGGTCGTCTGCGTTCGAATAAAACCATGCTGGATCGTCATGATTTAAAAGGCATGATCCGTGCCCTGAAGCAGAATGAAATTCTCTGGTACGCGCCGGATCATGACTATGGCAAAGCCAACAGCGTGTTTGCGCCATTCTTCGCCGTCCCGGATGCCGCCACGACGGCGGGCAGCTATATGCTGGTCAAAAGCGCTAAGCCTGCCGTTATTCCGTTTGTGCCGCGCCGCAGAGAGGACGGTACAGGGTACGAGCTGATTATTCTTGAAGATATCAGCGCGTCATTGCAGGGTGCGGATAAAGAGTCTGTCGCAACCCAGATGAACCGGGCGATCGAGCGCGCGGTGCTGATGGCGCCGGAGCAGTATATGTGGCTGCACCGTCGCTTCAAGACGCGTCCTGAGGGCGTGCCGGACAGATATGCCCCTAAAAAAATCTCCGCGCCCCCTCGGGCTGGCTTAACCGACGATGAATTCTCGCAGCAGTCGGGCATGCAGCACTAAAACGCCACGCAAAAGGCTGCTGGAGCTAGTTTCCGGCAGCGCTTTTGGCCTTTAGCAGTATTTCCATCAGCCCGGGAAAACGGGCATCCAGATCCTCCCGACGCAGTGAAATCATATTTTCTCGTCCCTGCGGACGCTGCCAGATGACCCCACTGTCGCGCAACACGCGCCAGTGGTGGGTCATCGTGGACTTCACCACATCTTCCGGGCGCAGTGCGTTACAGCTGAGTTCGCTGCCATCGGCGAGCCGGCGAATAATCGATAGCCGGAGCGGGTTGCCGAGGGCAAACAGCACATTTTCCAGCAGTATTTGTTCAATTTCAGGGTGGTTAGGGATCATCGTTTTCCTGCGCGTGATGTCAGATTGAGCTATATCAACAATAGGTCAACCCTTAAAAAATAGTTCGATAATACTCGTACAATAGGACTATTATAGCAAACGAACCAATGCACGACCATCCCGGTCGTCACAAACACGTCATAGTGACTAAGGAAATATCATGCCCCGACCCATTCCTCTCGAACGTTATCGCAACATCGGTATCTCCGCGCATATCGATGCCGGTAAAACCACCACCACTGAGCGCATCCTGTTTTATACCGGGATGAGCCACAAGTTAGGTGAAGTACACGATGGCGCGGCAACCACCGACTGGATGGCGCAGGAGCAAGAGCGCGGGATCACCATTACGTCCGCGGCGGTCAGCTGCTTCTGGCCAGGCATGGACAGAGGCTTTGAGCCGCACCGGATCAACATCATCGATACCCCGGGGCACGTGGACTTCACCATTGAGGTGGAGCGTTCCATGCGCGTGCTCGACGGCGCGGTGATGGTGTATGACTCCGTGGGTGGCGTGCAGCCGCAGTCGGAAACCGTCTGGCGTCAGGCCAATAAATATCACGTACCGCGTCTGGCCTTCGTCAACAAAATGGACCGTCCGGGTGCCGATTTCTTCCGCGTCGTGCGGATGATGCAGGAGCGCCTGAAGGCCAATCCGGTGCCGATTGTCATCCCGGTGGGTGCCGAAGATCATTTCACCGGCGTGGTGGATCTCATCAAGATGCGCACCATTCTGTGGGACGATGCGACGCAGGGTATGGTGTTTACCTATGCCCCCGTGCCGGACGATTTAGTCAGTACCGCCCAGGAGTGGCGGGAAAAAATGGTCTCCGCGGCGGCGGAAGCCAGCGATGAACTGATGGACAAATACCTGGAAACGGGCGACCTGACGGAGGCGGAAATCATCAAAGGGCTGCGCATTCGCACTATCTCGGGCGAAATCCAGCCGATGCTTTGCGGCAGCGCCTTTAAAAACAAAGGGGTACAGCGCATGCTGGATGCGGTGATTGAGTTGATGCCGTCCCCGCTGGACGTGCCTGCTATTGACGGCGTGGATGAAAAAGGGCAGCACGCGGAGCGTCATCCGAGTGATGATGAGCCGTTCTCGGCGCTGGCGTTCAAGCTGATGAGCGATCCGTACGTCGGGCAGCTGACCTTTATTCGGGTCTACTCTGGCGTGCTGCGCAAAGGCGACGCGGTCTATAACCCGGTGAAAGAGAAGAAAGAGCGCATCGGGCGCATCGTGCTGATGCATGCCAACGATCGCCATGAGGTGGACGAACTGCGCGCGGGCGATATCGCGGCCTGCGTGGGGCTGAAGGACGTGACCACCGGTGACACGCTCACCGATCCGAACGCCGTCATTACGCTTGAGCGCATGGAGTTCCCGGATCCGGTGATCTCGCTGGCGATTGAGCCGAAAACCAAGGGAGACCAGGAGAAAATGGGCATTGCGCTGCAGCGTCTGGCGGCGGAAGACCCGTCTTTCCGCCTGCACACTGACGAGGAGTCCGGTCAGACCATTATCTCCGGGATGGGTGAGTTACACCTCGAGATAATCGTCGACCGCATGAAGCGTGAGTTTGGCGTCGAGGCGAACATTGGTCGTCCGCAGGTAACCTACCGGGAAACCCTGCGCAAGGCGGTGAAGGATATTGAAGGGAAATTTGTCCGACAGTCCGGCGGGAAAGGGCAGTACGGTCATGTGGTGCTGAGCCTGGAGCCGCTGGAGCCCGGAAGTGGTTTTGTATTTGAAGATGCCACCAAGGGCGGCGTGGTACCGCGCGAGTATATCCCGTCCGTGGAGAAAGGGCTGCGGGAAGCGATGAACAGCGGTGTGCTGGCGGGCTATCCGGTGGTGGATGTTAAGGCGACGCTGACGTTTGGCTCGTATCACGACGTCGACTCCTCGGAGATGGCGTTCCGCATGGCGGCGATCCTCGGCTTCAAGGAGGGTGCTCGCAGGGCGGATCCGGTGATCCTTGAGCCGATCATGCACGTGGAAGTGGAAACGCCGGAAGAGTACGCCGGGAACATCATGGGCGATCTCTCTTCCCGACGCGGCATGGTGCAGGGAATGGCGGAGCAGTACGGAAGCCAGATTATCCGCGCCGATGTGCCGCTGGCCGAGATGTTTGGCTACGCCACCACGCTGCGCTCGATGTCCCAGGGACGCGCGACGTACACGATGGAGTTCCATCATTTTGCGGAAGCCCCGCGAAATGTGGCGGATGAGATTATAGCGAAGCGTGCGAAGTAGTTAATTAATTGCACATGGTAGTCGGTGGGCTACCATGTGCTTTTTTTACGACACGGAGATTATCCATGTTACTTAATTAGCGTTGCCGAGCGGACTTTCCATTTCCCTTGTTCTTCAATAAGACAATCTGCAACAACGTGATCTTGCTTCTTACCAAACGCGATATAAACGTTTGTGCAAACGGCGTCAAAATCAGAGTGCAGGATGGTTATCTGATTCCAGTCCTCATCCCAATCCTGTGATTTGATAAACATATCCGTATCGGGCATATCTTTTTCGTTACTGTCACCTGAATACAACTCTTTTATTGCTGCAATTGTCTCCGAGGCAACGTAATAATTCATAATATCTGGGTTAAGTACGGGCGGTTTGTGCTGGTCTAACTGGGCGATATACCATTGATTGAATTTAAGCGCCGCCTGGCCCGGTGCATAAACATTTTCTGCGGCCGCGAGAGGGGAAAGGGCAAAAAGAAAAAACCAAAGTGTTTTCATTAGTCATGCCTGAACAGTTCGTAATGTGGTTGTATGTTGCGGTAAGCCTGCCCTGGGTACATGGTGCGTTGAACAAAATCGCTGATCCACTGCTGACCATCGTATATGCAAACGTGCCCGCTATCATGACCAACAATATTTTGAATAACTGCGACGTCGCCTGCATGGGGTTGATCGTATACAAGGCGGAATCCAGCGTTAACCAATGTCCGCCCCATGTCTTTTGCCAGACGCGTATTGGGGATTTTTAATCTTCCACCCGTTCTGATCGCTTCGGTGACGTAGTGAGCACAATACCCCGTGCTCTTCGGTTGGGCGTGTGATTTAGCATATGAGATTGCGCCATCTTTATTCCATGTCATTGATATTTCCTTAACGCGAGAGTGCTAATGCTGCAACTCAGGAAATATCCTCCGTTTTAGAACGCAATAGTAAACGTAAAATGCCATAGAAATTCACTATAATTCAGTAGGATATAATTTAGGAAATCAATCCAGCGCCTTCACCATCTTTCCGCTCGCCACAAACGTCCCAGCCCCTAGATGATGCAGCGTATTCAACTTATCCCCGTCAAACTGCCAGCGCCCGGCGACAAACGTGCGCTCATCGGCTGCCGCTGAAACCACTTCTCCAAACAGCGTGTCGTATTTCTCTGCCGCAGAGGTGACGGGAAGTAATCGGCACTCCATCCACGCCAGACATTTTTCTTCAATCACCGGCAGCCCGAGCTCAGGGCCGTTCACGACCGGGATCCCGTAGCAGTTGAATTTGTCCTCGTCGCGCCCGCTGACGCTGCCGACAGCGTATGTCCAGTTAGCTGCCGCCACGCCGGGGATGACGATGCCAAACTTCCCGCTGCGCTCGATAAGCTCGCGTGACCAGGTACTTTTATCCACCACAATCGCGATGCGCGGCGGTTCAAACTCAACGGGCATGGACCACGCGGCGGCCATCACGTTGCGTCTGTCGAGGTTTTCATCCCGACTGGTAATAAGCACGGTAGGGCCGTGGTTCAACAGGCGGCTGGCATGACGTAATTCAACAGGGCGAAAGTGGCTCATAGGATCTCCTCATCTGTAACGATGAGTATGACGAAAAAGCACGTAAATCAAAGTGAGTGCATAAAATTAGTTTATAAACAGAACATCACAATCAAAGGAAAATGATGTATGTCCCCCTTTCTGACTGACTATTTTGCCCGCATTGGGTGGGCGCAACCGACACGGGTTGATATAGACACCCTGCGCGCGCTGCATTTACACCACAACTGTGCGATCCCGTTCGAAAATATTGATGTCGTCCTGCCGCGCGAAATCCATCTTGACGATCAATGTCTGGTCGACAAGCTGGTGACGGCGCGACGCGGAGGATATTGCTTTGAGCAAAACGGCCTTTTCGAGCGCGTGTTGCGTGAAGTCGGGTTTAACGTGCGCAGCGTGCTGGGGCGGGTCGTACTGGCAAATCCGTCGCAGATGCCGCCGCGCACGCACCGCCTGCTGCTGGTTGAGCTGAACGGCGAGCGCTGGATTGCCGACGTGGGGTTTGGTGGACAGACGCTGACGGCGCCGATTCGCCTGCTCGCCAACGAGGAGCAGGGGACGCCGCACGGTATGTACCGACTGCTGAGCGAAGGCAACGACTGGGTGCTGCAGTTCCGTCACCACGAGCACTGGCAGTCGATGTACCACTTTGACCTGACGACGCAGTATTTCAGCGATTACGTGATGGGGAACTTCTGGTCGGCGCACTGGCCGCAGTCCCATTTTCGTCATCATCTGCTGATGTGTCGCCACCTGCCGGACGGCGGCAAGCTGACGCTGACTAACTTCAATTTTGCCCACTGGCAGAACGGTCACGTAGAGGAGCAGATCCATTTGCCGGATGCGGAGGCGCTGTATAAGCTGATGCAGGAGCGGTTTGGCCTTGGCGTTGATGATCCGAAGCACGGCTTTACACTGGCCGAGCTGACGGCAGTGATGGCGGGGTTTGATACGCATCCGCAGGCAGGGAAATAGCCCGGTGGCGGCTACGCCTTACCGGGCCTACGGGAGTGTGAACGTAGGTCGGGTAAGGCGAAGCCGCCACCCGACAAAATCAACGGCGCGATCTCACCACCTGATACCGACGGGTAAAATATTCAAACGGCGCGCTCCACACGTGTACCAGACGGGTGAACGGGAAGATGAGGAAGATCGTCATCCCCAGCACCAGATGCACGCGGAAGATCGGCGCGACGCCGCTCAACATCTCCGACGAGCCCCCCTTAAACGTTACGATCCCCTGCGCCCAGCCGACCAGTTTCATCATCTCGCTTCCGTCAGGATATTGCGCGGAGAAAGGAATGGTCGACAGCCCCAGGATGCACTGAAGCAGCAGGATACTCATGATGATAATATCCGGCGTGGTGGACGTGGCGCGTACCCGCTGGTTGAAGAGGCGGCGGATCAGCAGCATTGACCCACCAATCAGCGTCAGTACGCCGCAAATGCCTCCCGCAATCATGGCCAACTGCTGTTTAACCGCGACGGGTAAAAACCAGGCGTACATCCAGTGCGGGGTTAACATGCCGAACAGGTGCCCGAAGAAGATCCCCAGAATCCCGATATGAAACAGGTTAGAGGCCCAGTTCATCCCGCGCTTGCTGAGCATCTGGCTCGATGAGGCCCGCCAGGTGTACTGCCCGTAGTCGTAGCGCAGCCAACTGCCGAGGAAAAAAACGGTGGCACAGATATACGGGTAAATATCATAGAAAAACACGTTCAGGTAATGCGTCATTTTGGGCCTCCGGCGCTGACGTCCACGTACTGCGGCGCGACGTCCTGGCTAAAGCGTCGTTGATATTGCTGCATCGGCGAACTGTCGCACGATGTGGCGTTGTCTTCGATAAACTTCACCTGTTCCTCTTCCCACACGGCGTCCAGTGCCTGACGGGTATCATCCCGTTTTTCATCGGACACCTGCTTCGCCACGCTGTCGCTGGAAAGCCGCGTACCGGCCATCGTCAGCAGGGCGTCAAACAGCTGGTAATGCGCCACGCCGCGCTGCTTGAGGCGACCACCAATCAGCGCCAGGATCGGCGCGACATTTTGCAATCCTTCACGCGCCTCGTCGTCGGTGACGAGGCTGAGGTATTCCAGGTAGAGCGGCAGATAGTCGGGCAGCTCGCGACAGTCCAGCTCCAGCCCGGCTTTCTCATACTGGCTCATCAGGTCGACCATCGCCTGACCACGATCGCGGGACTCGGCGTGAACGTGCTCGAACAGCAGCAGGGACGTTGCGCGCCCGCGTTCAAACACTTCGCACCATTCGGCTTGCTTATCCAGCAGCGGGGCGCTCAGGTGCTGCTGCGCAAACGGCAGCAGCATGGGCGCGTCCTGCTCAACCAGGGAAAGCGCCTCATCGCGGTTTTCCCACAGCAGCTCATCGGGATACTCAATCAGCAGCGCGATGATTTTAAGGATCTGCATTATTCTCCCTCCCCGTGTTCGCGCACCTCGGTGATGTTAATCGCGTCGATGCGGCTGCTGTTGAAGAGGTTGAATTTGGTGTCGGAGCCGTGGCAGCCGTCGCCAAAGGTGAAGCCGCAGCCGTTTTTCTCCGGGAAGGCGTCGCGCGCCATTTCGCGGTGGCTGGTCGGGATCACGAAGCGGTCTTCGTAGTTAGCGATGGCGAGATAGCGGTACATCTCCTCAACCTGCGCTTCGGTCAGGCCCACTTCCTCAATGGCGCGGGTATCGGTCACGCCTTCCACGGTCTGGGAGCGTTTATAGTGACGCATCGCCATCATGCGCTTCAGTGCGCGCAGCACCGGGCCGGTATCGCCCGCGCTGAGCATGTTTGCCAGGTACTGCACTGGAATGCGCAGGCTTTCCACGGCAGGCAGGACGCCGTCACTCTGCGGCAGGCCGCCCGCATCCGCGTAGGACTGAATCGGCGACAGCGGCGGCACGTACCAGACCATCGGCAGGGTGCGGTATTCCGGATGCAGCGGCAGGGCCAGCTTCCAGTCCATCGCCATCTTGTAGACCGGCGAACGCTGGGCGGCGTCAATCACGTTCTGCGGAATGCCTTGCTTCAGCGCTTCCTCAATCACCGCCGGATCGTTCGGGTTAAGGAACACGTCGCACTGGCGCTCGTACAGATCGGTTTCATGCTCGGTGCTGGCGGCCTCTTCAATACGGTCCGCGTCGTACAGCAGCACGCCGAGATAACGGATGCGTCCGACGCAGGTTTCCGAGCAGACAGTCGGCTGGCCGGACTCAATGCGCGGGTAGCAGAAGATGCATTTTTCTGACTTGCCGCTTTTCCAGTTGAAGTAAATTTTCTTGTACGGGCATCCGCTGATGCACAGGCGCCAGCCGCGACATTTATCCTGGTCGATCAGCACAATGCCGTCCTCTTCGCGCTTGTAGATCGCGCCGCTCGGGCAGGTGGCCACGCAGCTCGGGTTCAGGCAGTGCTCGCACAGGCGCGGCAGATACATCATGAAGGTGTTTTCAAACTGGCCGTACATCTCCTTCTGGATCTTCTGGAAGTTGCGGTCGCGGGCGCGCTTTTCGAACTCGCCCCCCAGCAGTTCCTCCCAGTTTGGCCCCCAGACGATTTTGTCCATCCGCTTGCCGTCGATCAGCGAGCGGGGGCGGGCGGTAGGGAGGTGATCCCCCTCCGGCGCGCGGTGCAGATCCTGATAGTCAAAGGTGAAGGGTTCGTAATAATCGTCAATCTGCGGCAGGACGGGGTTGGCGAAAATCTTCGACAGCACACCCATTTTGCCGCCGAGGCGCGGCGTCAGCTTGCCGTGTATGCCGCGGATCCAGCCGCCTTGCCACTCCTCCTGATCTTCCCAGTTTTTCGGGTAGCCAATCCCCGGTTTGGTCTCCACATTGTTAAACCACGCATACTCCATCCCTTCGCGCCCGGTCCAGACGTTCTTGCAGGTGACCGAGCAGGTGTGGCAGCCGATGCATTTATCGAGATTCAGAACCATGCCAACCTGTGAGCGTATTTTCATTTTTTCGCCTCCTGTACCTGATCCCGACCTTCGCCGTCCAGCCAGTTAATATTTTTCATTTTGCGGATCATGATGAACTCGTCGCGGTTGGAGCCGACGGTGCCGTAATAGTTAAAGCTGTACGCCAGTTGGGCATAGCCGCCGATCATGTGTGTCGGTTTTGGGCAGACGCGGGTGACCGAGTTGTGGATCCCGCCGCGCCGTCCGGTCACTTCTGACCCCGGAATGTTCAGGATGCGCTCCTGGGCGTGGTACATCATGGTCATGCCCGGCGGCACGCGCTGGCTGACCACCGCGCGGGCGGTGAGGGCGCCGTTGGCGTTGAAGGCTTCGATCCAGTCGTTGTCCTCTATGCCCAGCTCGCGGGCGTCGGTTTCGCTGATCCAGACGATGGGTCCTCCGCGCGACAGGGTCTGCATCAGCAGGTTTTCGCTGTAGGTGGAGTGGATGCCCCATTTCTGGTGCGGCGTCAGGAAGTTCAGCGCTTTTTCCGGGAAGCCGTTCGGCGGGATCTCGCGCATGTGGGTCACGCTGCGGGTATCAATCGGTGGGCGATAGGCCACCAGGCTCTCCCCGAAGGCGCGCATCCACGGATGATCCTGATACAGCTGCTGGCGGCCCGAAAGGGTGCGCCACGGGATCAGCTCGTGGACGTTGGTATAGCCCGCGTTATAGGAGACGTGCTCGCTCTCAAGGCCGGACCACGTCGGGCTTGAGATGATTTTGCGCGGCTGCGCCTGAATGTCGCGGAAGCGGATTTTCTCATCTTCCTTGTTCAGCGCCAGATGGGTGTGGTCGCGCCCGGTCAGTTCCCCGAGCGCTTCCCAGGCCTTCACCGCCACCTGTCCATTAGTTTCCGGGGCGAGGGCGAGAATCACCTCCGAGGCGTCAATGGCGGTTTCAATGCGCGGGCGGCCTTTCGCCGGGCCGTCGAGCTTGACGTAGTTCAGCTTGCCGAGGAAATCGACCTCGTTCTGCGTGTTCCACGAAATGCCTTTCCCGCCGTTGCCGAGCTTGTCCATCAGCGGGCCGAGGGCGGTGAAGCGTTCGTAAGTTTCCGGGTAGTTACGCTCGACCACGGCAATGTTCGGCGCCGTTTTGCCGGGGATCAGGTCACATTCCCCTTTGCGCCAGTCCTGAATATCAAACGGCTGCGACAGCTCCGCCGGGGAGTCATGCTGCAGCGGCTGGAGCACCACGTCGGTTTCTGTGCCCAGATGGCCAACGCACACCTCGGAGAAGACTTTGGCGATGCCTTTGTAGATCTCCCAGTCGCTGCGCGATTCCCACGCCGGGTCAACGGCGGCGGAAAGCGGATGAATAAACGGGTGCATGTCCGAGGTATTCATGTCGTCCTTTTCATACCAGGTGGCGGTCGGCAGGACGATATCGGAGAACAGGCAGGTGCTGGACATGCGGAAATCGAGCGTCACCAGTAGGTCGAGCTTGCCCTCGATGGCGGCGGTTTGCCACTCCACCTCTTCAGGCTTCACGTCGTCCGTTGAGCCTAAATCTTCACCCTGAATGCCGCTCTCAGTGCCGAGCAGGTATTTCAGCATGTACTCGTGGCCTTTCCCGGACGAGCCGAGCAGGTTAGAGCGCCAGACGAACAGGTTGCGCGGGTGGTTCTTGCCGTTGTCCGGCTGTTCGCAGGCGAAGCGGATATCGCCCGATTTCAACGCCTGAACGGTGTACTCCTGCGGCGTCATGCCCGCCGCGTCCGCACGCGCCTTGACATGCAGCGGGTTGAGGTTGAGCTGCGGGGCCGACGGCAGCCAGCCCATGCGTTCGGCGCGAACGTTAAAGTCGATCAGATGTCCGGTGAACTTCGACGCGTCCGCCAGCGGGGAGAGCAGCTCCTGCGCGGTGAGCTTCTCGTAGCGCCATTGGCTGGCGTGGTTGTAGAAGAACGAGGTGCTGTTCATCTGGCGCGGCGGGCGGTTCCAGTCCAGCGCGAAGGCCAGCGGCAGCCAGCCGGTTTGCGGGCGCAGCTTCTCCTGGCCGACATAGTGGGACCAGCCGCCGCCGCTCTGCCCGACGCAGCCGCAGAAGACCAGCATATTGATCATCCCGCGGTAGTTCATGTCCATGTGGTACCAGTGGTTCACCCCGGCACCCAGAATGATCATCGAGCGACCGTGCGTTTTGTGCGCCGTGTCGGCGAACTCGCGGGCAATTTTTTCGATCAGGTACGCGGGCACGCCGGTGATCTGCTCGCCCCAGGCGGGCGTGTAGGCTTTGATCTGGTCATAGCTGTCTGCGGCGTTACTGTCTTCCAGGCCGCGATCGAGACCGTAGTTAGCCAGCACCAGATCGTAAACGCTGACCACTCGCTTCTCGCTGCCGTCGGCGAGCGTCAGGGTTTTGCTCGGCACGCGGCGCGTCAGCACCGGCTCCTGCTTCGCGCTGCGAAAATGCGGGTTTTCGTTGCCGCCAAAGTAGGGGAACGCGACGTCCGCCACGCTGTCGTGGGTAATCAGCAGGGAGAGGGTGAGTTCTGTTTCATGGCCCGCAGCCTGAGGCTCCAGGTTCCATTTGCCTTTTTCCCCCCAGCGGAACCCGATCGAGCCGTTTGGCACCACCAGGTTACCGGCAATATCGAAGGCGACGGTCTTCCACTCTGGGTTATTGGCCTCCCCCAGTCCGTCGACGAGATCGGAGGCGCGCAGCATCCGGCCCGGCACCACGCGACCGTCAGCCTGCTCGTCCAGCAGCACGAGCATCGGCATGTCGGTGTAGCGGCGGCAATAGTTAAGGAAGTAATCGCTCGGGTTATCGAGGTGGAACTCTTTGAGGATGACGTGGCCCATCGCCATGGCGAGGGCGCTGTCGGTGCCCTGTTTGGGGGCCAGCCACTGGTCGCTGAGCTTGGCGACCTCCGAGAAGTCCGGCGTAATCGCAACGGTCTTGGTGCCTTTGTAGCGCACCTCGGTAAAGAAGTGGGCGTCCGGAGTACGCGTCTGTGGCACGTTCGAACCCCAGGCAATGATATAGCTGGAGTTGTACCAGTCGGCGGACTCCGGCACGTCGGTCTGCTCGCCCCAGGTCATCGGCGACGCCGGCGGCAGGTCGCAGTACCAGTCGTAGAAGCTCAGGCAGGTGCCGCCCAGCAGGGAGAGATAGCGCGTTCCGGCGGCGTAGGAGACCATCGACATCGCCGGAATAGGCGAAAAACCGGCCACGCGGTCCGGGCCGTAGTTTTTGATGGTCCAGACGTTAGCGGCGGCGATCAGCTGGTTCAGCTCTTTCCAGTTTGAGCGGATAAACCCGCCTTTACCCCGCGCCTTCCTGTAGCTTTGCGCCTTTTGCGGATCGTTCTGGATGGCATCCCAGGCCTGCACCGGATCGGTATGCTGCGCCAGCGCCTCGCGCCAGAGTTCGATCAGCCTGCGGCGCACCAGCGGGTACTTAAGACGGTTGGCGCTGTAGAGGTACCAGGAGTAGCTTGCGCCTCGCGGGCAGCCGCGCGGCTCGTGATTGGGCAGGTCAGGGCGGGTGCGGGGGTAGTCGGTCTGCTGGGTTTCCCAGGTCACCAGGCCGTTTTTGACATAAATCTTCCAGCTACAGGAGCCGGTACAGTTTACCCCGTGGGTGGATCGCACAATCTTGTCGAACTGCCAGCGCTGGCGATAGCTGTCCTCCCAGTCGCGGTTGGTGTGATACACCTGCCCGTGCCCATCGGCGAAACTGTCGCCTTTTGTTTTGAAGTAACGGAAGCGGTCCAGCAGTTTGCTCATGACATTTCTCCTGCTTCGATAGCATGGCCGGAGTGCGATGCATCACGCTCCGGCGAAGATGTAGTTTTTATTTTTTTGAGGATTTACGGCCATACACCAGCCAGGTGACGAACACGCAGACGATGTAAAACACGAGGAAGACCTTCATGGCCCCAACCGGCGAACCGGTCATTGCCAGCGATGTGCCGAACGCCTTAGGGATAAAGAACCCGCCAACGGCACCGATGGCGGAGATAAAGCCCAGCGCGGCGGCGGTCTCCGTCACCGCTTCATGCTGCGCCTGCTCGTCCGTTCCGCCCTGCCTCTTGACGCGGTCGAGGGTGATTTGGCGAAAGATAATCGCGATCATCTGGAAGGTCGAACCGCTGCCCAGCCCGGCGGTGAGGAACAGACCCATAAAGACCAGGTAGAAGGCGATAAAGCTGCCGGAGCCAGAGCCGGGGAGCGTCAGGAAGATCAGGGCGCTGAAGATAGCCATAAAGACGAAGTTAATCAGCGTGACGCGCACGCCGCCCAGCCTGTCAGAGACCATCCCGCCCGCCGAACGCGCCAGTGCGCCGATCAGGGGGCCAAAGAAAGCGAGGTGAAGGATGTTCACGTCCGGGAACTGGGTTTTCGACAGCATGGCAAAGCCCGCCGAGAAGCCGATAAACGAGCCGAAGGTAGCAAGATAAAGCAGGCTCAGCAGCCAGAGGTGAAAGCGCTTCAGTACCGGCAGCTGGCTGGCGATAGAGGCTTTAGAGCTGGCGATATCGTTCATGCCAAAAAACGCCGCAAGGGTTGCCAGCAGCAGCAGCGGCGCCCAGACCCAGGCCGCATTGGCCAGCCACATCGTTGAGCCGTCCTCCTGCGGTACGCCGTGCACGCCGAGGAAGGTAAACATTGGCAGGAAAATCACCAGCGGAGCAAACAGCTGCATCACGCTGACGCCAAGATTTCCCAGCCCGCCGTTGATGCCCAGCGCGCTGCCCTGTCTGGCCTTCGGGAAGAAGAAGCTGATGTTACCCATGCTGGAGGCAAAGTTGGCCCCGGCAAAACCGCAGAGCAGGGCAATCACGATAAAGACCCAGTAAGGTGTCGCGGTGTCCTGAATGGCTATCCCCAGCCAGACGCAGGGGATAATCAGGATAACGGTGCTCAATACCGTCCAGTAGCGTCCGCCAAATATTGGCACCATAAACGAGTAGGGCACGCGCAATATCGCGCCAGAGAGTGAAGGTAATGCCGTTAGCATAAAAAGCTGATCGGTGGTGAAATTAAATCCGACTTTATTCAGATTGACCGCAACGGCGCTAAATAACATCCACACGCAAAACGCTAATAGCAGGCAAGCTACAGAAATCCATAGGTTTCTTCGTGCGATATGTTTTCCTTTATTCTCCCAAAATTGCGCGTTTTCAGGTTTCCAGTTACTCAACAGATGGGGATTACTTTTATCACTTTGTTGCGACATATCGCCCTCTTGCTTACCATGTTTGAGAGAAAAATGAAGTAAAAACAAAAAGATGATTAAAGAAGTGTAATTGGTTTTTTGGGATGCTTTGGGATACATCTGAAAGGATAGATAAAAAAAGCGAACCCCCGAGATTAGAATGAAAATAAGGGCTCGCTTAATGTGTTACTAATTGTAACATTTTGCGCAATTTATACTCCGGAAGGAGTATTAAAACAATTCCAGCGTGATAAGTTTGTCGAGATGTTTATTAAATGCCGCATTGTCCATTTCAGGCATATTTAATACGGTGATCCCATCCAGGCCACAAACCAGCCCTATTAAACGCCAGGCGATATTTTCCGCCCGATCGGTAAGCGTGAACGCGTTGGCATCAGCCCCGGCGCGGATAATCGCCACGGTTTCCTGATGCCACATCTCCATGGTGAGGACATAAGCCGCTTTGATCTCGGGATCACGGCTGGCGAGAATTTGGGCTTCCCGCCAAAGGCGAATGTAAGGTTCAAGGCCACCGTCGTCACTGCCGAGCATGCTGTGCAACCGTTCCCGCCAGCCGGCGTTTTCACCCACCACGTCGGCATCCAGCAGCTCGCGGATCACGCGCACAAACGCCAGCGATTTTAACTCGCCGCCGGAGGCAAAGTGGTGGTGGACCTGCCCGGTCGCGACGCCCGCTTCTGCGGCAATGCGCCGTACCGTCATGGCTGCCAGCCCCTCGGCCAGCGCCACGCGCATCGCGGCCTGTAAGATCGCTTCCCGCCGCTCTTCCTTGCTCAAATAGCGCATTTTTTTCTCTACTCTCAATAAGACCGAAACGAGTGTAACAAAAAGCTGGACAGTCGTTCAACTTTACGTAGGATCGGATTCTGGACATGTGTCCATGTTTAAAATGAAAAGGAAATTTATGTTTCGTCAGTGGTTAGCGTTAGTAATTATCGTGCTGGTGTACATCCCGGTGGCGATTGACGCGACGGTGCTGCACGTGGCGGCGCCGACATTGAGCATGACGCTGGGTGCCAGCGGTAACGAATTGTTGTGGATCATTGATATTTACTCGCTGGTGATGGCGGGGATGGTGCTGCCGATGGGTGCCCTGGGTGACCGCATTGGCTTTAAACGCTTGCTGATGATCGGCAGCACGCTGTTTGGCCTGTCGTCCCTGGCGGCCGCGTTTGCACCGTCGGCAGGGTGGCTGATAGCGGCGCGCGCCTCGCTGGCGATCGGTGCGGCAATGATCATTCCGGCTACGCTTGCGGGGATCCGCACGCTGTTTACCGACGCGAAAGATCGCAACATCGCGCTCGGCGTCTGGGCGGCAGTGGGTTCCGGCGGGGCGGCGTTTGGTCCGCTGATTGGCGGTATGCTGCTCGAGCATTTTTACTGGGGATCGGTGTTTTTAATCAACGTGCCGATTGTGCTTATTGTCGTTACCCTTGCCGCGCGCTTTGTCCCGCAGCAGGAAGGGCGTCCTGAGCAGCCGTTAAATATCAGCCATGCGCTCATGCTGATTGTGGCGATTTTGCTGCTGGTCTACAGCGCCAAAACCGCGCTAAAAGGCGTTATGTCGCCGTGGCTGGTGGCGTGTACCTTGCTCACGGGTGCCGTAATGCTGTTTATTTTTGTGCGCATCCAGCTGCGCGCCCGCGTGCCGATGATCGACATGCGCCTGTTCTGCCATCGCATCATTCTGAGCGGCGTGGTCATGGCGATGACGGCGATGATCGCCCTGGTGGGCTTTGAGCTGCTGATGGCGCAGGAGCTGCAGTTTGTTCACGGCTTTACGCCGTTTGAAGCGGGTATGTTTATGCTGCCTCTGATGGTCGCCAGCGGGTTCAGCGGGCCGATCGCGGGCGTGCTGGTTGGGCGATTAGGGCTACGCATCGTCGCGGCGGGCGGCATGGGGCTCAGCGCCGTCAGCTTTATTGGCCTGTCGATGCTCGACTTCAGCACGCAGCAGTGGCAGGCGTGGGGGCTGATGGTTCTGCTTGGTTTTAGCGCCGCAAGCGCGCTGCTGGCCTCGACCTCCGCCATTATGGCTGCCGCGCCGAAGGAGAAAGCCGCTGCCGCAGGAGCGATTGAAACCATGTCCTATGAACTGGGCGCCGGGCTGGGGATCGCTATTTTTGGTCTGCTGTTGACCCGCAGCTTCTCGGCGTCCATTGACCTGCCGCAGGGGCTGAATGCCTCGCTCGTCGATAAAGCCTCGTCATCCATTGGTGAAGCGATGAAGGTGGCGCAGGAGCTGACGCCGTCCCTCGCGGAGCCGGTGATTGAGGCGGCGAAAAGTGCGTTTATTACCTCCCACAGCGTGGCGCTGGGGAGTGCGGGCGGAATGCTGCTGTTGCTGGCAGTGGGGATCTGGTTTAGCCTGGCGAAGGTGCCGAAGCCGTAAAACACGCCCGGTGGCGCTGCGCTTACCGGGCCTACGGGCGCGGTTGTCCGAGCCGCGCCACCCGGTTTATTTTTCCCGGGCCGCGGACAGGACGCTGAGCAACAGCACGTTCGCCCCTTTCTCCGACCACTCTGGCAGGATCCTTTCCGCTTCGTTATGGCTGATGCCCTTCACGCAGGGGATAAAAATCATGCTGGCAGGGGCAATTTTGCTGACATAGCAGGCGTCATGTCCCGCGCCGGAGACCATCGGTTTCGCCGAGTAGCCCAGTTCCGCCACGGCCTTCTCTGTGCGGGCCAGACATTCGGCATCAAACGCGATGGGCGCGTAGTCAAAGATGCGCTCAACGACAGCCGCCACCCCGCGCAGGCTCAGGCTTTCAGCCACCTTATGCAGCGCCGCCTCCATGGCTTCCAGTGCCGTCAGCGCCGGATGGCGAAACTCCACGCTGCAGACCACCCGAGACGGCACGACGTTGCGCGAGTTTGGCGTAACCTGCGCCATACCGATGGTCGCACGTCCGTCCGGCGCGTGCCGATAGCCAATCTCCTCCACCTTCAGCGCCAGCTCCGAGAACGCGGTCAGCGCGTCGCGTCGGCTGTGCATTGGCGTGGTGCCCGCGTGGGCGGCAAACCCGTCCAGCGTCAGGGTAAACCAGCGCTGGCCCATTGCCGCGCGGACTAACCCGATATCCAGGGCTTCGTCTTCCAGAATCGGGCCCTGTTCGATGTGCAGCTCGTAGCAGGCGTGAACCGGAAACGCGCGGGCAGGGGCTTCACCCCGGTAGCCGATGCTTTCCAGCGCTTCACCCACGCTGATACCGTCGCTGTCCGCGCGGGCATGGGCGTACGCTTCGCTAAATTGCCCCGTCCAGACCCCTGAAGCGAGCATGGCTGGCGCAAAGCGCGCGCCTTCTTCGTTGGTCCAGTTGACCAGCACGATGTCACGCTCCGTCTCAAGGTGATGGTCATTGAGGGTGCGCAGCAGCTCCAGCCCGGCCAGCACGCCGTAAACGCCGTCGTAGTTCCCTCCCAGCGGCTGGGTATCCACGTGCGAACCGGTCATGACTGGCGCGAGTTGCGGGTTTTTCCCGGCGCGGCGGATAAACATATTGCCCATGCTGTCGACGTCACAGGTAAAACCGGCGTCCAGCGCCCAGTCGCGCAGCAGGTTACGCGCAATACGATCTTCCTCGCTCAGTGCCAGACGGGTGACGCCACCGGCGGGCGTGCCGCCGATCTGCGCCATCATCTCAAGCGTTGACCACAGCCGTTCGGCATTGACGCGGATCATGGCTTGTCCTTACCGCTGCGGTAGCGGAAATCACAGCACGCACCGCCCTGCATAATGGTCGTGGTGCGGGTTAGCTCTACGTCCGGCGCATAGCCAACGATGAATTTCTCATCGCGCGCGCAGGAGAGCAGATGACCAATCTCGCCCAGCCCCATCTCGTGGTACATCTCCGCGTAGCGACAGCGGGTTACGTTGTAGTTGTACTGCTGGTCGTCAGCGTCGATCACCTTCACGTCCAGGGCGTTATCTTTCTCCCACAGATACTGCAGGGCGATAAAGCTCTTGATGTTCGCGCCGTTGGGTTCTTTGCTGGCAAACCCTTTACCAGCATCAATCGCAGCCTGCTCAATGGCCTCGCCAATCACCGCCTGGGCGCGGGCTTTCCCTATCTCGCGCACCAGGATTTCATAAATTGGCTTAATAATTTCAGCTTCAATTTTGCGGCGGGCGAGAATGCCCAGCTCATTATTATCACTCATCACATTGCCTCGCTGCGTTACTTCGCTTTTGCGCCGCCCAGCACGGTCTGCGGCTGCCATTTGCCGTCGACAACCTTATAGACCGTGAACGACGGCGATTTCAGGTTGCCCTCTTTATCAAACGCGATCTGTCCGGTAACGCCGGAATAGCTGATGGCGCGCAGGGCGGGCAGATAGTCTGATGGCTCAACGGAGTCTGCTTTTTCCATCGCCGCAACCAGCACGCGGGTGGCGTCATAGGCGAACGGGGCGTGCAGTTCGATATGGGTGTGGTAGCGGGCCTGGTAGGCCTGTTCGAATGCCTTTCCACCCGGCATCTGGTCAACGGGCAGGCCCGGCTCCAGCGCCACAACGCCTTCGCCTTCTTTCTGCGCCAGCTTCAGGAACGTCTGGCTGACGAATCCGCCTGCGCCCATCAGCGTGGCATTCATGCCCAGCTGTTTAATGCGGCGAGCCAGCGGTGCGGCCTGGCTGTCGACGCCGCCGAAGAAGATCAGATCGGCGTTTTTACTGCGGATGGCGGTCAGCACGGCGCTGAAATCGACCGTTTTGTCATCCACGTACTGACGGTCGACAATTTTCACGCCCTGGGCTTCCAGCGATTTAATAAACTGGTCTGCAAGCCCCTGACCGAAGGCGGTACGGTCGTCGATTACCGCAATGCGTTTGGCTTTGAGGGTGTTAACCGCGTACTGACCGGCGAGCTGGCCGCCGTCATCGTCGTGTCCCATCACGCGGAAGCTGGTATCAAAACCTTGTTGCGTATAGGCGTGACCGGTTGCGACCGGTGCTACCTGGGCGATGCCCGCATCGTGATAAACGCGGGCCGCTGGAATGCTGGTGCCGGTGTTCCAGTGGCCGACCACGCCCGCCACATCGCTGTCCACCAGACGCTGCGCGACGGCTACGGCAGTGCGCGGGTCAGACTGATCGTCTTCGGACTGCAGTTTGAAGGTGACCGCTTTGCCGCCGATGGTCGGATGCTGCTTGTTAATGTCGTCAATCGCCAGCTGCGCGCCGTTCTCCAGATCTTTCCCGATACGGGCGGACGGGCCGGTAAGCGGGCCTGCCAGACCGATTACCACGGTTTCGCCGTCGGCGGCCCACGAAGACGTTGAGGCAAGACCGCCGAGCAGAATAGCGGCGCTGAGCGCACTGATTTTTACTGTTTTCATTGTATTTCCCTGATGTTGGCTGGTGTGGTTAAACGGGCATTTCGCCCAAATAAATGTGTGCAATCTGGTCGTCGTGAAGCAGTGCTGTCGATTCGCCATGATGAACAATGCTGCCGCTGTCCATCACCCACGCGCTGTCGGTCACTTCCAGCGCGAGCCGGGCGTTTTGTTCGATAAGCAGCAGGGCGACGCCGCGCTCGCGCAGCCCGGCAATAACGGCAAATATGTTCTCGACCATCTTCGGGGCAAGGCCCATCGACGGCTCGTCGAGGATCAGCAGGCGCGGGCGGCTGAGGAGGGCGCGGTTCAGGGCCAGCAGCTGTTGCTCGCCGCCGGACAGCAGCCCGGCAAGCTGATGCTGGCGCTCGCCCAGACGCGGGAAGCGTTCGAAAATCTCGTTCATCTCGAGCTTAACGGTGACAGTGTCACGTCTGAGCCAGGCGCCCATCTGCAGGTTTTCCAGTACCGTCATGCGGGAGAAGATCCCGCGGCCCTCCGGGACCATGACCAGCCCGTCGCGAAGCAGGGTCTCCGGGCTCTGTTTACGGACCGGCTTACCGTTGAATTCAATACTGCCGCTAAAGCTTTCCAGCCCGGTAATGGCGCGCACGGTGGAGCTTTTCCCCGCGCCGTTAGCGCCGATCAGCGTAGCCTGTTCGCCCTCGTGCAGGGTAAAGGAGACATCGCGTACGGCCTGAATCCCGCCGTAATGCACGTCCAGACGTTCTACCTTCAGTAATTCAGACATGGGCGTTACCTCCAAGCCAGGCGGCGATCACTGCCGGGTCGCGCCGCACGCTTTCCGGCGTACCGCTGGCGAGCGTTTTACCGTAATCAAGCACCGTCAGGCGATCGCAGATGCCCATCACCAGCTTGACGTCATGTTCAATCATCAGCAGGGTTTTGCCGTCATCGCGGATGCGGATGAGCAGCTCGCCGAGCGCCACTTTTTCCGCCGCGTTCATTCCTGCGGCGGGCTCGTCCAGCGCCAGCAGCAGCGGATCCGTCGCCAGCGCGCGGGCGATTTCAAGGCGACGCTGATGACCATAGGCCAGATCGCAGGCGCGATAGTGGGCGAACTGCGCAATGCCGGTATAGTCCAGCCAGTGCCAGGCCAGTTCGCGGGTCTGCTTCTCTTCCTCGCGGGCGCGTTTATGGCGGCTCAGCGCGGCCCACAGGCCGTTACGGGTGCGCACGTGGCGGCCCACCATCACGTTTTCCAGCACCGACATCTCGTTGAAGAGGCGCACGTTCTGGAAGGTGCGGGCAATCCCGGCGGCGGTGACTTTCTCTATGTGCTTTGGGAAGTAGGGCTTATCGGCAATCGAAAACTCACCGCTGTCCGCCGGATAAAGCCCGGTGATCAGGTTAAAGCAGGTGGTTTTTCCCGCGCCGTTGGGGCCAATCAGCCCGTAGATTTCCCCTCTGTTGACGGTAATCGAAACGTCATCTACGGCAGTCAGCCCGCCGAAGCGTTTTGACATGTTGCGTACGGTTAACAGGCTCATGCCTTCACCTCCTTGTGGCGTACCGGCCAGAGGCCTGACGGGCGCACCAGCATGACCAGCACCAGTGCCAGACCGTAAAACAGCTGGCGCAGCACTTCCGGGTCAATCAGTACCGTACCGAACAGCGCCTGCTGAACCGGCGCTGCCTGGCTGCGCAGCAGTTCCGGCAGGGCGGTAAGCAGTACCGCGCCCAGGATCACGCCCGGTATGTGCCCCATACCGCCCAGCACCACCATCGCCAGTACGGCAATCGATTCCTGTAAGGTGAAGGATTCCGGGGAGACAAAGCCCTGAAACGCGCCGAACAGCGCACCTGCTATGCCGCCAAAGGAGGCGCCCATCGCAAAGGCGAGCAGCTTATAGTTACGCACGTTGATGCCCATCGCGCGGGCCACGTCTTCATCCTCGCGGATGGCGTGCCAGGCGCGGCCAATACGGGAATGCTGCAGGCGCAGGCAGACAAAAATAATCGCTACAATCACCAGCATCAGCAGGTAGTACCACAGCCACAGGGCGGGCACTTTGAAACCAAACCAGTGGTAGACGCCGCTAAACTTCAGGCCGAACAGGTTCAGCGTATCCACCCCGGTAATGCCCTTTGCGCCGTTGGTGATGTTTACCGGACGGTCGAGGTTGCGCATCAGGATGCGGATAATTTCGCCAAAGCCGAGGGTCACTATCGCCAGGTAGTCCCCGCGCAGCTTCAGCGTGGGCGCACCGAGTAAAATCCCGCAGACTGCCGCCACGAGGGCCGCCAGCGGAATAATAAGCAGATACGAGGTGTGCAGCCCGTCCGGGAACCAGACGCTGAGGATCGGAAACACCTCCAGCAGGTGTGGGGAGGCCATCAGTGCCGCGAGGTAGGCGCCGACGGCGTAAAAGGCGATAAAGCCCATGTCCAGCAGGCCGGTATAGCCGACCACAATATTGAGCCCGAGCGCCAGCATGATGTAGAGCAGGGCGAAGTCGATAACGCGCACCCAGTAGTTGCCGCCGAGCTGTGTGGCCACCACGGGTGCAATCAGCAGCGCGAGGCAGAACAGGCTCATGCCTGACCAGAATTTGCGCGTCGTCGCCGGGGCCTGAATTTGAAGTGTTGTCATGGTATTCCTTACGCCCTGTGCGCTACGCGCTCGCCCAGCAGGCCAGCCGGACGGAAGACCAGCACCAGGATCAGCACCATAAAGGCAAAGACATCCTGATAGTTGCTGCCAAATACACCGTGGGTCAGTTCACCCAGGTAGCCTGCGCCCAGCGCTTCGATAATGCCGAGCAGGATGCCGCCAATCATGGCACCCCGAATGTTGCCAATGCCCCCCAGCACGGCGGCGGTAAAGGCCTTGATCCCGGGTAAAAAGCCCATCGAGAAGCTGGCGTTACCGTAGTTGCTGGCCATCATTACGCCTGCCAGCGCGGCAAACGCCCCGCCAATGGCAAACGTCAGGGTGATAATGGCGTTTGGGTTAACCCCCATCAGCGTGGCCACGCGCGGGTTTTCCGCCACGGCGCGCATGCCGCGCCCCAGGCGGGTGTATTCCACCAGCAGCCAAAGCCCGGTCATCACCGCCAGCGCCAGCGCCACGGTGACAATACCGGTAACGGTCACGATGGCGGGAGGGTGCATTTCACTTCCTGACGTCACGGTAATCGGATCCATGGGCAAGATCTGCGGAAACATCAGCGGGTTGCGCGTCCAGATAATCATCGCCACGGTTTGCAGCAGGACGGAGACGCCGATACCCGAGATCAGCGGCGCCAGGCGCGGAGCGTTGCGCAGTCGACGGTAGGCAAAGCGCTCCACGGCCATGGCCAGTAGGGCGCACACGGCCATGGCAATCATCAGGGCAACGCCGAGCTGCAACAGCAGCGGCATATGCGGGAAGGTGGTATTCAGGGCGTTAATGGCGGAGAGCGTGGTGAGCGCGCCGACCATCAGAATATCGCCGTGGGCAAAGTTAATAATGCGCAAAATGCCATACACCATGGTATAGCCCAGCGCGATCAGCGCGTAGATGCTTCCCAGCATCACACCGTTGATCAGTTGTTGTATGAGTGTATCCAACGTCTGTTCCCGCAAAGTGCTCGTTCTGCGGCTACCATCCAATAAATGAATTAAATTGTAAAATACGCATCTATTATTTCTTATGATAAATAAATATTGTTTTATGTTTATGATTTAAATGAAAATAGTTAATGCCTGCTTTTGGGTAAAAAGCCTAAAGAAATCAACATATGAATAAAACAGAACAATTGGTGAGCCTGACGGCGTTTGCAGAGAGCCGCCTGGCAAACGATCCGCCGCTTCGGGCCGTACGTGCATTCGAGGCCATCGCCAGGCTGGGGAGCGTCACGCTGGCCGCGCAGGAGCTGGATATCTCTCCGTCGGCCGTCAGCCATCAGCTCAAGGTGCTCGAAGGATACCTGCAAATGCCGCTCACGGAACGTCAGGGACGCAGGCTGGTGCTGAGCCAGCACGGGCGGGAATATTACCGCTCGATCCGTGCGGCCTTTAACGTGTTGCGCCAGGCGACGGAGCACCTGGCGGAGCAGGCGCAAACGCGTCAGGTCACCATCAGCCTGATTCCGCTTTTTGGTATGGGGTGGTTTATCCCGCGCTTGCCTGCGTTCATGCGCGCCAATCCCCAAACCGAGATCAACGTGGTGTATGCCAACCACCGTAACTATCTGAGCGACGCGTCGGATATGTCGATTCGTTTTGGTAACGGGCAGTGGGCGGGGTATCAGAGTGAAAAGCTGATTTCCGGCCAGATGGTGCCGGTGTGCAGCCGCGCGTTTTTGCGCGTTCATGGCCATATCGACACGCCTGAACAGCTGCTGCAAATGCCGTTGCTGCACGATGAAGAGCGTACGAGCTGGACGCAGTGGTTTTTGTTGCAGGGGGTAAAACGTCCACTCCGGCGCAGCGGCCCGCTGTTTGAAGACGGGCTGTTGACGCTGGCGGGCGTTCAGGCCGGGCTGGGATGTGCGCTCATGCGTGAGCCGCTGATTGCGCCATATCTGGAGAGCGGCGAGCTGGTCAAGATATTTGACTTACCGATTGATGACGGGCGCGATTATTACCTCTGCGTGCGTTCAGATTCAGAGATGACCGAAGACGGCAAGCTGCTGCAAACCTGGCTGCGTCGGGCGGCAGGCGGGGAGTTGTCTGTCGGGTAAAAGCGGAAGATAAAAAAAGCCAGCGTGTTACGCTGGCTTTTTGACAGACAAGATTTTAGAACTGGTAGGTCAGACCCAGCGCCACGATGTTGTCGGTACCGATACCTGCCTGGCGAGTGAACTGGTTGTCGTCCAGCAGGTTGATTTTGTAATCCACGTAGGTGGACATGTTTTTGTTAAAATAGTAGGTGGTGCCGACATCAATGTATTTAACCAGATCCTGGTCGCCGAAGTTCTCGATGTCTTTACCTTTAGACTGCAGGTAAGCGATGGATGGACGCAGGCCAAAGTCGAACTGATACTGAGCCACAACTTCGAAGTTTTGCGCCTTGTTTGCAAAGCCGTAGATGTCGCTGCGGTTACCGTTAGAGGTGCCGAAACGGGTTGCGTTATAGGTCTGAGAGTACTGCGCCGCGAGGTAAACGTTGTTCGCGTCGTACTTCACGCCGCCGCTGTACACTTCAGCGCGGTCGCCTTCACCGTATACGCCAGCCGCATTCTGGTCAGCGGTACGGCGAGAGGAAGACATTGCACCACCGACGCTGAAGCCTTCACCCAGATCGTAAGTCAGGGACGCACCGTAGCCGTCGCCGTTCTGGTTCAGCAGGCTGCGGCCGTTGGTGTTTTCACCGCTTACGCTGCCGTTTTTACCCTGGTACTGCAGGGCAAAGTTCAGGCCGTCAACCAGACCGAAGAAGTCCTGGTTACGGTAAGTTGCCACGCCGTTTGCACGAGACTGCAGGAAGTTGTCGGCACCGTAGGTGTCACCGCCGAATTCTGGCAGAACGTCGGTCCAGGAGGTCACGTCGTAAATCACGCCGTAGTTACGACCGTAATCGAATGAACCGGCTTCAGCGAACTTCAGACCTGCGAAGGCCACACGGGTCCAGGACTGGTTGTCGCCTTCGTCCTTGTTACCCTGAATCTGGTATTCCCATTGGCCGTAACCGGACAGCTGGTCGTTAACCTGGGTTTCACCCTTGAAGCCGATACGCATGTAGGTTTTATCACCGTCTGCGCCTGCGTCATCAGAGAAATAGTGCAGACCTGTCACTTTACCGTACAGATCCAGCTTGTTACCGTCTTTGTTATAAATCTCAGCTGCGTTTACAACGCCTGCTGCCAACATGGAAGTGACTGCCACTGCAACTAATTTAAGTTTCATCTTAAATATTCCTTATAATTTTTTTCAGTATTTCCTGAACCATCGCGAACGATTTCTAAACGAGGCTGTTCGTCAACGGCGTGCTATTTTTAAAAATCTTGTAGTTGTCTTTCAATAATAAGTTTCAAAATATGAGTAATAATTTCATTTAGTGTGATCGAGATCGGATTAACGACGGCTGAATAAAATTTTGTGGCGATTATTTAATCAGAATGAGTTTATTTTTTTGGCAACGATGATGGCGAATATTATTGCATTTCGTGTTATTAATAGCGGTAATATTCGCAGGGAAGTAGTTACGCAGCGGTGTCAGGTTATGTCAATTTGATGTCGGCGGAATTGACGAAGGAAGCTAATATAAACAGAACATCAACAAATGCACTAATGTTCTGATTAATATATTACGATGTGATCACATATTAAATTTATGTTAATTTTTATGCCGGATTTAATCGAACCCGGCATAAATCTGAACCCTATTTTCGTGTAGCGTACCAGCAGAGCAATGACCCGGCGCAGACCATCAGCGCGCCCTGCCAGAACGAAAAAGAGAGGGGTGAGCTTAGCAGCACGGCTGCAAGCGCGGCGGAGAGCACGGGAGTAAAATAGGATACGGCAGCCAGCACCGTGACGTTACCGTGCAGAATGCCAATATTCCATGCCGCATAGCCAAACCCAAGCGCAATGCCGCACATAACGAGCTTCACGATAACCGGAAAGCTGAACACCATTTCTGGCTGATCGCTAATGGTATATTTCACCCACAGGCTCAGCGCAGTGAGCAAAACAAAGAGGGTAATACCGTTTTGCCCTTTGGCAAATTTGGCGGTTACGGTGCAGTAGGCGGCCCAGATAAATGCTCCGGCAAAAGCAAGCGTATAGCTAAGGGGATTAGAGACGACATTGCGGATTATTTCATCAATGTGTAATCCTTGCTCACCTCCTAATACCCAACACACGCCGAGCAGAGCGATAGCTAAACCGGGGACGACCCACAGCGTTGATTTCTGTCCGTTGAATAAAATAGCAAAGACGATCGTCAGGCTCGGCCAGAGATAATTAACCATACCGACTTCTATGGCCTGCGCTCGTGTGGCGGCATAGCCTAACGACAGCGCCAGACAAATTTCGTAACTGACAAACAGTACGCTGCCTGCAATAAGATACCCGGGTGAAAAACGTTTAATATCAGGAAATCCTACCGTTACCAGGCACAATAACCCGCTGAGGGTGTAAATCATCGCCGCGCCGCCGACCGGCCCCAGCCCCTCGCTTACGCTGCGAATCAGGCCCACCATTGTGCTCCATAGCAGTATCGCCGCCAGCCCCGTGAGCGTTGCTCTCTTTCTGTCCATTACGTTTTCATCGCTAATAAAATCAAAGGGAAAATGTATAGCATTAATTCTGACCCTGTCGCGAATTATTCTCTTACGTGTTTAACCCTTAAGGGGTATTCAAACGCGGCAGCGGTGACTATTAAGGGGGCGACGTCAGGCGACCTTGATTTGACGCAAAAAAAACAGGGGCTTTAATGTTAGTTTGCGGCGCGAAGTCTTATCAGATAACGAGGACAACAATGGACGTCAGCCGCAGACAATTTTTCAAAATCTGCGCGGGCGGTATGGCCGGAACCACAGCCGCAATGCTGGGATTTGCTCCCAAAATGGCGCTGGCTCAGGCACGCAACTATAAGCTGCTGCGTGCGAAAGAGATCCGTAACACCTGCACATACTGCTCCGTGGGTTGTGGGCTATTGATGTATAGCCTGGGCGATGGCGCGAAAAACGCCAGAGAAGCGATTTACCATATTGAAGGGGATCCGGATCATCCGGTGAGCCGTGGGGCGCTGTGCCCGAAAGGGGCGGGACTGCTGGACTATGTCCACAGCGAAAACCGCCTCCGCTACCCGGAATACCGCGCGCCGGGCTCCGACAAATGGCAGCGCATCTCCTGGGATGAGGCGTTCTCCCGTATTGCAAAACTGATGAAAGCCGACCGTGACGCCAACTTTATTGAAAAGAACGAGCAGGGCGTGACGGTCAACCGCTGGCTCTCTACCGGGATGCTGTGCGCATCTGCGGCAAGTAATGAAACCGGCATGCTGACGCAAAAATTTGTGCGCTCTCTCGGCATGCTGGCGGTAGACAACCAGGCGCGCGTCTGACACGGACCAACGGTAGCAAGTCTTGCTCCAACATTTGGTCGCGGTGCGATGACCAACCACTGGGTTGATATTAAAAACGCCAACGTCGTGGTGGTGATGGGCGGTAACGCCGCTGAAGCCCATCCGGTGGGTTTCCGCTGGGCGATGGAAGCGAAAAACAACAACGATGCGACGCTCATCGTCGTCGATCCGCGCTTTACGCGTACGGCATCGGTGGCCGATATCTATGCGCCAATCCGCTCCGGTACGGACATTACGTTCCTCTCCGGGGTTCTGCTGTACCTGATCGAAAACAACAAAATTAACGCGGACTACGTTAAGCATTACACCAACGCGAACCTGTTGGTGCGGGATGATTTTGCCTTCGATGACGGGCTGTTCAGCGGCTATGACGCTGAAAAACGCCAGTACGACAAAACGTCCTGGAACTATCAGTTCGATGAAAACGGCTATGCGATGCGGGATGAAACGCTGGCGCATCCGCGCTGCGTGTGGAACCTGCTGAAGCAGCACGTTTCCCGCTATACGCCGGACGTGGTGGAGAACATCTGCGGCACGCCGAAAGCGGACTTCCTGAAGGTGTGCGAGGTGCTGGCCTCCACCAGCGCCGCTGACAGAACCACCACGTTCCTGTATGCGCTGGGCTGGACGCAGCACACCGTGGGCGCGCAGAACATCCGTACCATGGCGATGATCCAGCTGCTGCTCGGCAACATGGGAATGGCCGGTGGCGGCGTGAACGCCCTTCGCGGCCACTCTAACATTCAGGGCTTAACCGATCTCGGTCTGCTCTCCACCAGCCTGCCGGGCTACCTGACGCTGCCGTCGGAAAAGCAGGCCAGTCTGCAAGCGTATCTTGAAGCTAATACGCCAAAAGCAACGCTGCCGGACCAGGTGAACTACTGGAGCAACTATCCGAAGTTCTACGTCAGCCTGATGAAATCCTTCTACGGCGACGCGGCGCAGAAGGAGAACGACTGGGGCTTTGAGTGGCTGCCGAAGTGGGATCAGGCTTATGACGTCATTAAGTATTTCAACATGATGGATAAGGGCGACGTCACCGGTTATATCTGCCAGGGCTTTAACCCAGTGGCGTCATTCCCGGATAAAAACAAAGTCGTTCGCAGCCTCAGCAAGCTGAAGTACATGGTGGTTATCGATCCGCTGGTGACCGAGACCTCCACCTTCTGGCAGAACCACGGGGAATCTAACGATGTCGATCCGGCGTCGATTCAGACCGAAGTGTTCCGCCTGCCATCTACCTGCTTTGCGGAAGAGGACGGCTCTATTGCCAACTCCGGCCGCTGGCTGCAATGGCACTGGAAAGGGCAGGACGCACCGGGCGAAGCGCGTAACGACGGCGAAATCCTGGCCGGCATTTATCATCGTCTGCGCGAAATGTACCGCACCGAAGGCGGCAAAGGCGCTGAGCCGCTGCTGAAGATGAGCTGGCACTACAAGCAGCCGGATCGTCCTGAGTCTGAGGAAGTCGCGAAAGAGAACAACGGCGTGGCGCTGGCGGATCTCTACGACGCCAACGGCAGCCTGGTGGCGAAGAAAGGCCAACTGCTGAACAGCTTTGCGTTGCTGCGTGACGACGGTACCACGGCATCGTCCTGCTGGATCTACACCGGCAGCTGGACGGAGCAGGGTAACCAGATGGCCAACCGCGACAATGCCGACCCGTCCGGTTTGGGCAACACCCTGGGCTGGGCATGGGCGTGGCCGCTGAACCGTCGCGTGCTGTACAACCGCGCGTCCGCCGACGTGAACGGTAAGCCGTGGGATCCGAAACGGATGCTGATCCAGTGGAACGGGGCGAAGTGGACGGGGAACGACATTCCGGACTACAACACCGCCGCGCCGGGCAGCAACACCGGGCCATTCATCATGCAGCCGGAAGGGCTGGGGCGCCTGTTCGCCCTCAACAAGCTGGCAGAAGGGCCGTTCCCGGAACACTACGAGCCGATGGAAACGCCGCTGGGGACCAACCCGCTGCACCCGAACGTGGTCTCAAGCCCGGTGGTGCGCATCTACGAAGAGGACGTGCTGCGCTTAGGCAAAAAGGACAAATTCCCGTACGTGGGGACGACCTACCGCCTGACCGAGCATTTCCATACCTGGACCAAGCACGCGCGGCTTAATGCCATCGCGCAGCCGGAACAGTTTGTGGAGATAAGCGAAACGCTGGCGAAGGCGAAAGGCATTGCCAACGGCGATCGCGTGAAGGTAAGCAGCAAGCGCGGCTTTATTCGCGCCGTGGCGGTGGTGACCCGTCGTTTGCAAAGTCTGAACGTGCACGGCCAGCAGGTGGAAACCGTCGGTATTCCGCTGCACTGGGGCTTTGAAGGGGTGGCTCAGAAAGGCTATATCGCCAACACCCTGACGCCAAACGTCGGCGATTCCAACTCGCAAACGCCGGAGTACAAAGCGTTTCTGGTCAACATCGAGAAAGCGTAAGGAGCGATTAAATGGCGATGGAAACACAAGACATTATTAAACGCTCCGCGACCAACCCGATCACCCCCGCGCCTCGCGCGCGGGACTATAAGGCAGAGGTCGCCAAGCTTATCGACGTCTCCTCCTGCGTGGGCTGTAAGGCCTGCCAGGTGGCCTGCTCAGAGTGGAACGACATCCGCGACGAGGTGGGGCACTGCGTCGGGGTTTACGATAACCCGGCGGATCTGAGCGCCAAATCCTGGACGGTGATGCGCTTTAGCGAAACCGACCAGAACGGCAGGCTGGAGTGGCTGATCCGCAAGGACGGCTGTATGCACTGTGAAGATCCGGGTTGCCTGAAGGCGTGTCCGTCTGCCGGTGCGATAATTCAGTACGCCAACGGGATCGTCGACTTCCAGCAGGATAACTGCATCGGCTGCGGCTACTGCATCGCGGGCTGTCCATTTAATATCCCGCGCCTCAATAAAGAGGATAACCGGGTATACAAATGCACCCTGTGCGTCGATCGCGTCAGCGTCGGGCAGGAGCCTGCGTGCGTGAAGACCTGTCCGACCGGTGCGATCCACTTCGGCACCAAAAAAGAGATGCTCGACGTGGCGCAAGAGCGCGTGGATAAGCTGAAAGCGCGCGGCTACGACAAGGCGGGCATTTACAACCCGCAGGGCGTGGGCGGCACGCACGTGATGTACGTGCTGCATCACAACGACCAGCCGGAGCTGTATCACAACCTGCCGAAAGAGCCGGCGATCGATACCTCCATCAACCTGTGGAAAGGGGCGCTTAAACCGCTCTCAGCGGCGGGCTTTATCGCCACCTTTGCGGGGTTGATTTATCACTACATCGGTATCGGGCCGAATAAAGAGGTGGATGACGACGAGGAGGAGCATCATGAGTAAGTCGAAAATGATAGTGCGCACCAAATTTGTCGATCGCGCCTGTCACTGGACGGTGGTCATTTGCTTCTTCCTGGTGGCGGTATCCGGCATTTCGTTCTTTTTCCCGACGCTACAGTGGCTTACGGAAACCTTCGGTACGCCGCAGATGGGGCGCATTCTGCACCCGTTCTTCGGCGTGCTGATTTTCGTGTTGCTGATGTTTATGTTCGTGCGCTTTGTCCATCACAATATTCCGGACAAGCAGGACATTCCGTGGGTGAAAGGGATTGTCGAAGTCCTGAAGGGCAACGAGCATAAAGTCGCGAAGGTGGGAAAATACAATGCCGGACAGAAGATGATGTTCTGGACCATCATGAGCATGATTTTTGTGCTGCTGGTGACCGGCGTGATGATCTGGCGTCCGTATTTTGCACAGTACTTCCCGATCCAGGTGGTGCGTTACGCGCTGCTAATTCACGCGACGTCTGCCATCATCCTGATTCATGCCATCCTGATCCATATGTATATGGCGTTCTGGGTAAAAGGGTCGATCAAAGGGATGATTGAAGGGAAGGTGAGCCGCCGCTGGGCGCAGAAACATCACCCGCGCTGGTATCGTGATGTGGAACGGCTGGAGGCGAAACAGGAAAGTACGGAAGGGATGAAGTAAGACCTGCGCCGTCGGCTCTGCCCGGCGGCGCTGCGCTTGCGCGGGCCTTCATGTGTTAGTCAATAAACGATCAATTGCCGCTATAACGTCATGACGTGCGTTGCGTAAATTACAAACAAAGTCTTTAGGGTTGATTTTATTGTTGTTAATGTTTGTTATCATCGGTGAATAAATCAGAAACGTTTCAAAGTCGATATTTATCCCCGGAGCCAGATGGCTTTGCCATAACGGCAACTTATTATTTCTCGCGAGCGGTACAATTACGCGTGTGGCAAGATCATCATAACAATCATCCTGAATGAGCATATAATAGGGAAGTTTGTCCCGTGTAGCCGCAGATGTATTACGGTAAACATTAAATTGTCTCAGCATTAAAGCACCCTGAAAAACTCATCATCAGTGATGGTTCCGTGTTTCTCCACAAAATCATTCATTGCCCGTATAAATGCACGATCCTCTTCTGATGGCTGCCGCCGCCTGGTTGAGTTTTGTTCTGCATGACACAAGGGCTTACGCGATGTGATGTTCTGGCCCAGCTCTGCTTCTGTGGTATGTTTCATCGTTATCTCCTTTGTTGGTGCGGTCATTATCAACCGCCGCCAACAAAAAACAATACTGTATCCCCTGGTAATCTATATTCTGCGAGCCACCTTCCAATTATATCAGAATCGCTCCTCTACATACCGGAACGGGTATTTTGTGGGTTTAACTTTGCCGATTTTGCGCTTCGGTAAATCCACCTTGTCGACGTGAATTTCTTTATACGGGATCTGCGAAAGCAGATGCGAAATAATATTCAGACGCACGCGTTTTTTATCTTCAGAACGCGCGACAAACCACGGTGCCCAGGCGGTGTCAGTGGCTTCAAACATGGCGTCGCGCGCGCGGGTGTACTCGTCCCAGAGGTTAAAGGATTTAATATCCATCGGCGACAGCTTCCAGATCTTACGCCCATCGTTAATGCGGTCGCGCAGGCGCCGCTCCTGCTCTTTCGGCGTCACCTCCAGCCAGTACTTCAGCAAGATAATCCCGGCATCAACCATCGCTTTTTCCATAACCGGCGCGCCGTCCAAAAATTTCTCCGCCTGTTCCTCCGTGCAGAACCCCATCACCCGCTCCACGCCCGCGCGGTTGTACCAGCTGCGATCGAAGATCACGATTTCGCCCGCCGAGGGCAGGTGAGGCACATAGCGCTGGAAGTAGAGCTGGCTTTTCTCTTTATCCGTTGGGGCAGGAAGCGCAACAACGCGAAACACGCGTGGGCTGACGCGCTCGGTGATCGCTTTAATGGTGCCGCCTTTGCCGGCGCCGTCGCGTCCCTCAAAAACAATGCACACCTTCAATCCTTTGGCGACGACCCACTGCTGGAGCTTAACCAGTTCGACGTGCAGGCGGCGGAGCTCTTTTTCATACTCTTTGGTCTTAAGGGGGGCATTCGATACGACATCAACAGCGACAGGGGTTTTCTTTTTGCTTCCCATGATTGTCATCCTCAGGTTGTCCGGCGTGGAAAAAGCGAGGCCGCACTATGAAGTGTAATCCACCTGAATTAATGGATTAACGTGTCAGCCAGCTGATTTGAACTGGCTCACCATACAAGATTATTTAATAATGCCCTCGCAATTGATTAACCGGTGGTTGAGGCATGAAAAAGACAATATTTTCGTTGGCGCTTGGCACATTTGGCCTGGGTATGGCTGAATTTGGCATTATGGGGGTGTTAACCGAACTGGCGCACGACACCGGCATTTCGATTCCCTCCGCCGGGAATATGATCTCGTTTTATGCCTTCGGCGTGGTGATTGGCGCGCCGATTGTGGCGCTGTTCTCCGGCAAGTTCTCGTTAAAAACGACGCTGCTGTTTCTGGTTGCCATGTGCGCAGTCGGAAATGCCCTGTTTACGTTTTCTACGTCGTATTTCTGGCTAGCGCTGGGGCGTTTGATCTCCGGTTTTCCGCACGGGGCCATTTTTGGCGTCGGGGCGATTATCCTCTCTAAAATTGCGCCACCCGGGAAGGTGACGGTCGCGGTGGCCGGGATGATCGCCGGGATGACCGTGGCCAACCTGGTGGGCGTCCCGCTCGGCACCTGGCTGGGGCACCAGTTCAGCTGGCGCTATACCTTTTTCCTGATTGCTGCGTTCGACGCGCTGGTTATCCTCTCGGTTCTGCTCTGGGTGCCGGATATCCATGACAAATCAGAAATCAAATTGTCCGAGCAGTTCCACTTCCTGAAGAAACCGGAACCCTGGCTGATTTTTGCCGCCACCATGTTTGGCAATGCTGGCGTGTTCGCGTGGTTCAGCTTCGTTAAGCCGTTTATGGTCAACGTTTCTGGCTTTTCCGAAGGGATGATGACGGCCATCATGATGCTGATGGGCCTTGGCATGGTCTTGGGCAATCTGCTGAGCGGCAAACTCTCGGGGCGCTTTAGCCCGCTGCGCATTGCGGCCATCACCGATATGGTGATTGTCGCCTCGCTGCTGCTGCTTTTCGCCCTGGGCGAACTGAAAACGGCCTCGCTGGTGATGGGCTTTATCTGCTGTGCCGGGCTGTTTGCGCTCTCTGCACCGCTGCAAATTTTGCTTCTGCAAAATGCGAAGGGCGGTGAGATGCTGGGGGCGGCCGGAGGGCAGATGGCGTTTAATCTCGGCAGCGCGATCGGGGCGTACTTTGGTGGGATGATGATTACCCTCGGCTTTAGCTGGCGCTACGTCACGCTGCCTGCGGCGTTCCTCTCGTTCTCGGCCATGAGCGCGCTGTTGATCTACGGTTACCTGCGGGCCAGACAGGCTCAGGCTAACGCTCGCGCGCTAGCCTGATTGTATTCAGGCAAGCCAGGGCTCACCCAGCGTCAGCATCAGGCGGTTGGCCCAGGCGAAGAACGCAGCGGACTGCACCAGGTCCAGCTGGGCTAAGGTGTCCAGCCCCTCTTTTTCCAGAGCGGCGAGGTGCAGCGGCGTGGCGGCAGGCGGGGTAACCGACAGCGCTGCCGCAAAATTAATTTCCGCCTGCCAGCGCGCAGATTGCCCCTCGCTCAGGGAGCGTCCCGGACGCACGGCCAGCAGGGCCTCTACCGCCGCGTCATCCTTTGACAGCTGGCTGGCTTTGCGCGCATGGACAGAGGCGCAGTAGATGCAGCCGTTAATTTTACTGGTTACCGTTGCGGCCAGCTCGCGCTCGGCGCGCGGCAATCCCCCCGGCGTATAAAAAATTCCTTTATCAGTTAGCGTGCGCTGTTCAAGCACCGGCAGGTTGCGCCCCAGCAGGCGGAAGTAGTCGGAATCGGTATGGCCAAATTTTGCCAGAACGGCAACCTCGTCATCATGGAAGTCCGCCAGCGGTTTGGCGTCGATCCACGGCTCCCAGCCCAGCTCCTGCTGGGTGAACGCGACGGGAGCCGTCTTCCCGGAGACCGTGGTTGCGGTTGTATGCCAGATGCCTGCCGCCACCGGCGCATCGCTTGCCACCACCGGCTTGTCATTTAGCAGCCGCAGCCCGGCGACGAGTCGGCTCTGAAAGCTGACAAACGCAACAAGCTGCGCCAGGGTAACAATGCCTTCCTTGCTCCAGCCCGCGCGGGTCAGCGCCGTCAACGCGGACGGCGTGGCTTCGACGGGAGAGAACGTCAGCAGGCGCGCGAAGTGCAGCGCCGGGGTCAGGCGTTCGGATGTGGGGTCGGCCAGGCCAAACCCCGCATAGTGCGCGGCCAGCGCCTCCGCGTTGTGCCACCTGGCGACTTTTGCCGCGACGGCGAACCGCTCGTCCAGCGCAAAATCGCTATCCTGCTGGGTAAATAAGATTTCGTAGCTACCCTGTGCGTGGCGTGTGGCGGCGTCCCGCGTGGCGCGCGCCTCTGCCAGAGGGGAACCGGGTTTAATTTCCGCCAGCTCGGCGAGAATGTCCTGACTTAATGACATAGGTGTCTCCTCAAAGGATGTGGGGGGCAATATGTTCGGCGATCAGTTCGATGGATCGCAGCGTGTCGCGATGGGTGGGCTCGACCGAATGAACCTGGAACGAGATATCCGTGGCGCGCCTGAGAACGGAGTCCGCATGCAGTGAACGCAGTACCGTATCTGGCGAACCGATATGGGCGTCGAACTGGCGACGGAAATCTGTGACAGTGTCACCTTTAACCGTATGTCCAGCGGCGCGATGCTGCTGGGCCTGCCTGGTGAGACCCGGCGTGGCGACCTTCAGCGCGTAGTCATCGCTGTCGGCGACGAATGCCGTACGGGAGGCCAGAATGCGCGGTGCGATACCGGCGGGCAGTGCCTCAAGGTAGGCATCCACAATCGGGTTCTGGATCGCGTCGAGCGTCAAATCCAACTGGTCTGCCGGGCGCGGCTGCGTGCGGGAGAGCATCAAACCGTGTCCGGCCCGCGCGGCGCGAACGGCACCGTCGACGGAAAAGGTGGCAATCCAGATCCGTTCAGCCAGCTGTGGCGCTGGCGGATAAAGGTGGTTATCCGGATGGGTGAGCGAATCCCCGCGCCAGGCGCTCTGGATCACATGCAAATGGTCAGCAAAGGCCGCGCCGCGCTGTTCAAACGTCAGTCCAAACGGCAGGAAAGAGGTCGGCGTGCCGCCCGAACCAAAACCGACTTCGAGACGACCATCGGCGAGTAAATCCAGCACCGCCGCATCTTCCGCCACGCGCAGCGGGTTTTCCATCGGCAGGGTAATGATGGCCGTCCCCAGGCGGATGGTTTCGGTATGCGCCGCAACGTGGGCCAGGAACAGCAGCGGCGACGGCAGGCCGCCTTCACTTTCGTGGAAGTGGTGCTGGGCAATCCAGGCGCTGTCAAAACCGTGGCGTTCGGCGTGGCGGATCTGTTCGGTTGCCAGACGATAGCGCTCCTTCGGCGTGGCGTCGTCAAGCAGGCGGGTGAAAAATCCCAGGCGTTTTCGCGTCATGCGAACTCCTCCGTAGCGGGTGAAAAATGGGGAATGGCGGCAATCAGCTCGCGGGTATAGTCGTTCTGTGGTGACGTGAATAAGGTCTCGACGTCACCGTGTTCGACCACCTGACCGCTGCGCAGCACCGTGACGCTGTGGGCGATCCGGCGGACGATAGAGAGATCGTGCGTGATAAAGAGGTAGGTCAATCCCAGCTGCTGCTGTAACTGCTGAAGCAGAGCCAGAATCTGCGCTTGTACGGTGACGTCCAGCGCGGAGGTGGCCTCGTCCAGCACCAGAATAGTCGGCTCCAGAATCAGCGCCCGGGCGATGGCTACGCGCTGGCGCTGCCCGCCTGAAAGCTCCCTTGCGGTGCGGGTCAGGAGTTCAACGGGCAGGGCAACCCGCTGCGCCACGGTCTCTACACGGAGCTTGCGCTCCGCCTTGCTGAGGCGAGCAAAGTTCTTCAGCGGCTCTTCGATGATGTCAAACAGGGTTTGACGCGGGTCGAGAGAGGCGAACGGGTTCTGGTAGACAAACTGGATCTTCTGGCGCAGCTGACGACGGGCCTCGCGGCTGAGGTCGGTGGCATCAATATCATCAATAATGACCTGTCCGCTGTCCGCCTGTTCAAAACCCAGCAAAATACGGGCGAGGGTGGTTTTCCCGGAGCCGGATTCCCCGACCAGCGCATGCGTGCTGCCGCGCCTGACGTCAAACGTCACCCGATCCAGCGCCTGAAGGTGATGACCTTTGCCCAGCGAGAACCGTTTGCTGATGGCGCGGGCGCGAATGGCCGGTGACGCCAGCGGAAGGCCAGCTACCGGGGCGATGGTCAGGCGCTGGCCCAGGAGATCGCTCAACAGCTGGCGGGTGTAGGCGTGCTGCGGCGTGCGGACAATGTCGGCGGTGTCGCCGTGCTCCTGAACCTCGCCGTTGCGAAACACCAGCAGCCTGTCCGCGCGCTGGGCAGCCAGCGCCAGATCGTGGGTGACAAACAGAACCGCAGTACCCGATTCCCGACGCAGGATATCCAGCAGATCGAGAATGCGTTTTTGCACCGTCACGTCCAGCGCGCTGGTGGGCTCATCGGCGACGATCACGTCCGGGCGCAGGGCAATGGCGATGGCAATCAGCACGCGCTGTTTCATCCCGCCGGAGAGCTGATGCGGATACTGCTTCATGCGCTGTTCGGGATGGCTCAGGCCGACCTTTGTCAGCAGGGCGAGCACCTGCGCGTCGCGCTGGAGTGCCGTTACCTTTTGGTGCTGCTGAATAATTTCCCCGACCTGTACGCCGATCGTCTTAACCGGGTTGAGTGAATTACCCGGATCCTGCGGAACCAGGCTGATTCGCGCGCCGCGAAGGGTATCGAGACGCTTCGCTGACCACCGGCTAATCTCCTCGCCGTTGAGCACGATTTTCCCGGCATCGCGTCGGGCGTTATCCGCCAGCAGACCAATGATCGCCTGTGCCGTGGTGGTTTTGCCTGAGCCAGATTCACCGACAAACGCCAGCATTTCCCCCCGCCGGAGGGTGAAGCTGACGTTATGCACCACCTCGCGCCACTGGCGCGCGGTACGGTAGCTGATGGTCAGGTTTTCTACCGAGAGTACGGTCATTTCAGGCCTCCGCTGAACTGCTGGCTGATACGGTTGGTGGCAAGCACGACGGCGATGACGACCACGCCGGGGAAGGTGGTTAACCACCAGGCGGTAGAGAGATAGTTACGGCCTTCGGCAATCAATAAGCCCCATTCCGGAACGGGCGGCGGGGTGCCGTAGCCGAGAAAGCTCAGCGTGGAGAGGGCCAGAATGGCCTGACCAAACTGCAGCGTGGCAAAGGCGAGAACGGCGGTTAAGGCGTTGGGCAGGATGTGTCGCCACAGGACCGCTACGAACGTCCCGCCGCTGCCAAACGCCGCCTCGACATAATCCGTATGGCGGATACGCACCACTTCACCGCGCGCGAGGCGGGCGAAGCTGGCGATGGAGGCCACGCCGACGGCAATGGCGGCGTTAACGGTGCCAAACCCGAGCAGAATAATGACCGTCAGCGAGAGCAGCAGAGACGGAATGGACAACAGCACATCGACAAAACGCATCAGGAAAGATTCGACGCGTCCAGCGAACGCGCCGGCGATCACCCCCAGACCGGTGCCCACCACCAGCCCCATCGTGACGGCAGCGAGCGCTGCGCTCAGGGAGTGGGACGCACCATACACAATGCGGGTGTAAACATCGCGGCCAAGCTGATCGGTGCCGAGCCAGTGGCCCGCCTGCGGTGCCAGGCGTTGTGCCCCGGCGATGCCCTCAATCGGGCTGTAGTGGGTTAACAGGCCGGGGGCTACGGCAGCAAAAATCGCGAGAATAATCACCGCCCACGCCAGCCACAGTCCCGGCTGCCACACGACGCCCTGCCAGCCGGGAACGCGTTTTCGCGCGGCGGCAGCGTAATCGACCAGGCTCATGATGCACCTCCGGTAACGGTTTGCAGACGGGGATCCAGCAGCGGCATCAGCAGGTCCACCAGCAGATTGATCAGGACAAAACCGAGAGCGGAAATCATCACCACCGCCTGAAGCACGGCGATGTCCTGGTTGTTCACCGCCTGCTGGGTCAGCTGCCCGAGCCCGCTGCGGCCAAATACGGTTTCGGTGATCAGCGCCCCGGCAATCAGTTCGCCCAGCAGCAGCCCGGCAATATTGAGTACCGGCAGCAGCGCGTTGCCGGTGACGTGGCGCCACAGGACGGCGGTTTCACTCAGCCCTTTGGCGCGGGCGACGGCGACAAACGGCTGCGTCGCAACCTGGTCCAGGCTGCGCATCAGAATTTGCGCCAGCGGGGCGGAGATCGGGATCGCGACGGTGACGATCGGCAGGATCAGCCCCTGCAGCGGCGTCGGGTTAATCACCGGGATCAGCCGCAGCTGGAAAGAAAAGAGCTGGATAAGGGCAATCCCCAGCCAGAACGTGGGTAAGGAGATAAACAGGACCGGCAGAGACTGAAGGGTATTACTCAGCCAGCGCAGACCCGGCAGACGCGACGCAAAGGCCAGCGCAAACGCCAACAGGACCGCGAGTAAAAAAGCGGGCAGGGCGAGGCTCAGGGTATCCGGCAGATTGCTGGCAATCAGCTCGCTGACCGGCACCCCTGCCTGTAATGAATAGCCGAAATCTCCGCGCAGCATCGCCAGCAGCGTGTGGCCGTATTGCTGCCACAGTGGGCTGTCCGCGCCGTAGGCCACGCGCATCTCCTCGATTTGCGCCGGGCTTAGGCCCAGGTCCGGGTTCTGAAATTTAATCAGCACCGCGTCGCCAGGCAGCACCTGGAGCAACACGAACGAGAGGGTAAAGGCGGCCCACAGCACCAGCAGCCCGTGCCCAAGACGTTGAAGAAGTGCGTGGCGCATCGTCATCTCCTCAGTGTTTCTCAATCCACGCGCCGTAGAACGACGGGCGGCCGACCGCTTCAAAATTGACGCCTTTTAGCCACGGCGCACCGGCAAAGACCTGCGGCTCCTCGAAAATCGGAATAACGTAGGCGTTATCCAGCAGGTAGCGCTGGGCATCGCCGGTCAGCTGCAGGCGTTTTTGCGGATCGACCTCTGAGGAGATATTTACCAGCAGCGCATTCAGCTTGTCGTCACGGAAGCTTTTGACCTTGTCGCTGGAGCCGCCTTTTTGCAGCAGCGCGTCGCGGTTAGCCGGGTAGAACATGCTTTTCACCACGTCCGGATCGGCGCGGCCCACTTCGGAGACGGTTAACGGGGTTTTCTGTGGATCAAGGTTATCCAGCGTGCGGCTGCCAGCGTCACCGGCTTTTACGTTCAGCACTACGCCCACCTGACGCCACTGCTGGGCAACCAGCTGCAGCACCTCTTTGTTTTGCGGCTGCGGCAGGGATTCATACACCGTCAGCGCCAGCCGCTGCCCGTCTTTGGCGCGGATCCCGTCGCTGCCCGCTTTCCAGCCCGCCTCGTCCAGCAATTGATTCGCTTTTGCCGGGTCAAAGGTCAGTTTGTCGCTGAGATCGACAAAGCCTGCGGCGGAATCGGCAATCACCGACTTCGCCTGCGGATAGTTGGCCGAGAAGAGGGTCTCGACCACCTGCTTTGCATTCGTGGCATGCAGCAGCGCCTGGCGCACGCGAATATCGGAGACCAGCGGGTTATCCGGGCGGAAGCTAATGCTGTCGTTCACCCCGCGCGTTGGAGCGGCGTAGATTTTATAGCCCTGGTCTGTCGCCTGCTTTTCGTCATACGCCTGCACCTGGCGAATAAAGTCGGCCTGACCGGCCAGCAGGGCACCGACGCGCACGCTGTCTTCCTGGGTGACGATAAACTTGATGCCATCCAGATTGGCTGGACCCTGTTGCGTCAGGCTTTTGGGCCCCCACTGGTAGTCCTTACGGGCTTCGAGCGTCACTTCGCGACCGAGCTTCTCGTCCTTCACCACAAACGGGCCGGAGCCGATGATATGCCGGGCGTCTCCCAGCTCTTCAAAGTTGCGCTTCAGCGTGCTGAGCGAGACCAGACCCGAGCCAATCGTGGCGGTGCCCTGCAGGAAACCCGGCGACGGTTTTTTGAAGTAGAACTTCACGGTCAGTGGGTCGACCACTTCGCTGCGATCGTAGTTATTGATCACTTCTGACACCGGCAGGCGCTGCGCCTTATTGCCCAAACCGTAGGTATCAAAGTTTTTTGCTACGGCGTTGGCGTCCAGCGGCGTGCCGTCGGAGAAAGTGATCCCCGGGCGAATTTTGAAGGTGTATTCGGTTTTATCGGCGTTGGTGGTCCAGCTTTCGGCCACCCACGGTTCGACCTGCAGCGTCTTTGGATTTTGCCACGTCAGTTTGTCGGTGATCTGGTTCAGAATGCCGCCGTTCGGGTAGAAGCCGCCGGCAGGCGGATAGAGGTTGGTGTGCGCCTGTTGCTCCAGATAAATCAGCGTGCCGCCTTTGACCGGCGCATCGGCGGACCAGGCTGCGGTTGTCGTCAGAATCAGCGCCGTCAGCAGCGGCAGACGAAATGGGGTTTGCATGGTGAATTCCTTTGTTATCTTCTTGTTAGCCTCGGATTCATCATCGGGCGCGGGGGAAAACAAGGGAACAAAGGAATTAAGATAAGGATTGCCGGAAACTGAAAATAAAAACGCCCCGTTAGCGGGGCGATGGCGGGGGCCTAAACGAATTTCGCCAGCGGGTCGGCGGCGGCAAAGGCGACCGTTTTGTCTGCTAATGGCGGATAGATCAGCTCATTCGTGATGGCGATTTTGATCTTCTTCGCCTCGTCGCGGACGGATTTGACGGCCTGTTCCCAGCCCTCGGTATAGACCGCGCCCCACGCGCCTAAATCCAGACAGGTAACATAGTTCACCTGACGATAAGGGTAAGGAGTAACGTTCAGCAGGCTGGCGGCAGCGTTATGACCGGCAAATTTCCCTAGCTGGATCGCGTGCTGGCAGGTCATCAGCGCCGTGTTGCCCGCATCGTCTGTTTTGGCGTGAGCCATATCGCCGGTGGCATAGACGTCAGGATGTGCGGGGACCTGCAACGTTTCTGTCACAACCAGGCGGCCCTGGCTATCGCGTTCACCGCCTATCTGCAGGCTGAGAGGATTTGCCTCGACGCCTGCGGTCCAGACGACGGTCGCAGCAGCAATACGTTCACCGTTTTTCAGCGTTACGCCGTGAGCATCAATGGCTTCAACTTCACTCTTCAGCCGCCATTCAACGCCCAGCGCCTCACTCGCCTCTGCAATTGTTTTACGCAATGCGTCGCTATAACGGCCGCCAATGACTGGTCCTCTCTCAACTACGACTATTTTAATCTCCGTATTGTCGCCAAAACGGGCACGCAGTCGGGCAGGTAGCTCCGTTGCCAGCTCGATGCCGGTAAAGCCGCCTCCGCAGACTACCACGGTGTTGCGCTCGGGCGTGGAGGGACGTAACGCCAGTGAATCAAGGTGACGCTCAAATACCTGTGCGGATTCCAGCTGGTCGATGTCAAAGGCGTAGTCAGCCAGGCCGGCAATCGGTGGGCGTTTGGTCTGGCTGCCCGTAGCGAGGATCAGCCTATCGTAGGAAGCCGTAGCATGCGCGCCATTGGACATCCGGTATAAAACGGTTTTCGCCGTGGTATCAATTTGTTCCGAGTGTCCGGCAATGAATGTGATATCAAGCTCGTCAAACAGGTCAGTCAACGGGGCGACCAGCGTTGACACCTTCTCCTCATAGAAGCGTGGCCGAACGCGCAGTTCGGGTAAGGGAGCCAGAACCGCAATCTCCAGACTGTTATTACCCTGCTGCTCAGAGAGACGTGCCGCGCTCACGGCTGCCCACATACCCGCAAAACCACTGCCTACGATTAAAATCTGCTTTTTCATATTCGATCCTTTCTCCCGCCAGGCTTCGTGCCTGACATAACTGCCACTATACTTGTCGGAGTTAACTCCGACAACTTCTTTCTGAGTTAAAAATCGTTATAATGCTCCGAACACTAATTCGGAGTTAACCATGGCGTTTTACAGTTCCGGTGTGGAATACGGCATTCACAGCCTGATGTGTATGGTGGATGCGAAGGGCAACGAGCGTGAGATGAGCGTCCGGGAGATGGCTGCCTTGCAGGGCGTGCCGTATGACTACCTCGGCAAAATCTTCACACGCCTGTCACGTGCCGGGCTGGTCATCAGTACGGAAGGCAAGGGCGGGGGCTTTAAGCTGGCGCGTCCGGCGGAGCTGATCAGCGTGCTGGATGTGGCGCATGCCATTGACGGCGAGAAAAACATGTTCGAATGTCGTGAAGTGCGCCAGCGGCTGGCCGTGTTTGATGAAGCACCGCCTGCCTGGGTCTGCGACGGCCCGTGCGGAGTACGTTCAGTCATGGATAGCGCGCAGCAGCGGATGGAAGAGGAGCTCGCGCGTCATACTATTCTCGACCTGGCGCGTAAAATGTACCGAAAAGCGCCGGACACCTTCCAGATTGAGGTTCAGGAGTGGATTTCAGTTCGTCGTTCGTCGTAGCAATGAGCCGGGTAAGGCGTAGCCACTACCCGGCAAAAGGTGTTTACGAGCGTAAGTCGATCACCATACGGCCACGGATCTGGCCCTGTTCCATCTCTTTAAAAATGGCGTTGATGTCCTCGATAGGACGCATCGTCACTTTCGGCACCACTTTGCCCTCGGCCGCAAACTGGAAGGCTTCCTGCAGATCCTGACGGGTGCCAACCAGCGAACCTACCACCTGAATACCGTCCAGCACCAGACGCGGAATGTCCAGGCTCATCGCTTCCGGCGGCAGGCCAACGGCGACCACGCGGCCACCGGCACGCACGGCATCTACCGCCGAGTTGAAGGCCGCTTTTGCGACGGCGGTGACGACTGCGGCATGCGCGCCGCCGGTTTTTTCCTGCACAATCTTAGCGGCATCTTCGCTGCGTGAGTTGATGGTTAAATCCGCACCCATGCTCGCGGCCAGCTTCAGCTGTTCATCGTTAACGTCCAGAGCGATGACTTTGGCATTAAACACGTTTTTGGCGTACTGCAGCGCGAGGTTGCCCAGCCCGCCCAGACCGTAAATCGCGATCCACTGGCCCGGTTTTATACCGGAGATTTTCACCGCTTTGTAGGTGGTGACACCGGCGCAGGTGATGCTGCTGGCCGCCGCCGAATCCAGACCATCCGGCACTTTTACCGCGTAATCCGCGGTGACGATGCATTCTTCCGCCATGCCGCCGTCAACGGAGTAACCGGCGTTTTTCACGTCACGGCACAGGGTTTCGTTACCGGTATTACAGTATTCGCAGTGACCGCATCCTTCAAAGAACCAGGCCACGCTTGCGCGGTCGCCGACTTTCAGCGACGTCACGCCAGGGCCGACTTCTTTCACGATACCAATACCTTCATGGCCCAGGATTACCCCGGTTTTATCGCCAAAATCACCGTTCTTCACGTGGAGGTCGGTATGGCATACACCACAGCACTCCATTTTCAGCAGGGCTTCCCCATGCTTAAGCGGGCGTAAGGTTTTTTCAGTAACATTGACCTGATGATCCTGAGTAACAACAGCAGCCTTCATGTGTATCTCCTTGTTCATGATAAGAATCTGCATAGCAGGTGTAGTACCCCTTAAGGATTAATACATTAGCCTGGTAATGCAAGGCTGCGGCAACATAATGTCATCATTTGATTCGATTTCAGATTAAGAATACGGCGATCCTCTAATAATTAAGGGGGAAAATGCTGGCCCGGCGAGGTGCTCGCCGGGCGCAGATTTACAGCTGGGCTTCGATCTCCTCAATTTCTCTACGCCATTGCGCCTGCAGCTGCGGCTTCTGATGTTTCGGCTTACGCGCCAGATCGTCTTCCAGCAGCGTTTCCAGCGCGATCAGCCGCTCCAGCAGATCGTCGTACGGCGAGGGTTGAACTTCCCCAGCGGTGACGACGGGCGCGGCTGATGTTCCCAGCCCCGCGCTTTCACGCAGCCGCTCAAACACGGCTTCAGCATCGTGCCACTCGCTCAGCCAGCCGTCCTCAATCAGCCAGAAACGGTTACAGCTTTGGCTAATTAACTGGCGATCGTGGCTGACCAGCAGCACGCCGCCTTCGAACTGTTGCAGCGTTTCCGCCAGTGCCTCTTTGCCTTCCATGTCGAGATGGTTGGTGGGCTCATCCAGCATCAGCAGGCTGTAGCGGGCAAGCGTCAGCCCGACGAACAGCAGGCGAGAGCGCTCGCCGCCGCTGAGCGTGCTGACTTTTTGCCCGTGGCGCGCCCACGGGAACCCGGCGCTGATGAGCGCCATCTTCCTGTTTTGCGGGTCGGGAGCGAAAGGTTCCAGCGCGTCGAGCAGCGTGGCGTCATCCGGCAGCTGATGCAGCGTCTGGTCGTAGTAGCCCGGCGAGACGCGCGGATGGATTTTCAGCCCGCTGTCCGTCGGTTCATTCACAAAATGTCGCCAGATAAGCTTCATCAGCGACGATTTACCGCAGCCGTTACGACCGACAATTGCCACGCGATCGCCGCTTTTCAGCCGCGCCGTTTCGATGTTAAACAGCGGCGGTAGCCCGGGCGCAGGCGGGACGCTGAGGTTTTCCATCTCCAGCAGACGGTCCGCCCGCAGCGCGTCGCCGCGCAGGGTTAGCGTCCATGGACTGCCCGCCGTGAGCGCGGTCTGGCTTTCTTTGAGTCGTTCGACCTGTTTTTCCATCTGTTTGGCTTTGCGGGCCAGGTCTTCGTTGTCGTAAACCTTACCCCAGGTCGCCAGCCGCTTCGCGCTGGCGGTCACGCGGTCGATCTCCTTTTGCTCCGCCTTGTGGCGCTGCGCATCGCTTTCGTCTTTTGCTGCAAGCGCTTTACGGGCGGCCGTGCAGGGAAGGGCAAAGTAGTGCAGCGTCTTATCACGCAGGATCCAGCTGCCGTTTGTGACGGCATCCAGCAGCTGTCTGTCGTGCGAAACCAGCACGAAGCTGCCTGACCAGTTCTGTAAAAAGTGTTCCAGCCAGAGCATGGTCGGCAGATCCAGGTGGTTGCTGGGTTCATCCAGCAGGAGCAGATCCGGCTCGTGAATCAACGCCCGCGCCAGCAGCAGGCGGGTGTGCTGTCCGCCACTCAGGGTGGCGGATTGCAGCGTCATATCCTGCGGCGTGAAGCCCATGCTCGCCAGCAGCGTTTCAGCTTTCCAGCGCAGGCTGTCGTGCTCAGCTAAAGGCAGTTGCGCGAGTACGGCATCCAGCATGGTCAGCGGGAAAATGGCGTCCGGGAGATGTTGCTCCACGCGCGCCATCAGGCAGTGCCCGGCCAGCGCTACCGTTCCGGCGGCTGGGATATCTGTTCCGTCCAGCACCTTTAAAAGCGTACTTTTGCCGCAGCCGTTGTCGCCCAGCAGGCCGATGCGGTCGCCTTTTTTCAGCGTAAAGGAGAGTGAGTCGAAGAGCGTGCCAAACGCCGTATCAACGCGTAAAGATTGTGCAGTGAGTAAAGTGCTCATTGTTGCTTACCCAAGAGTTACAGGCATGTTTATGCCTCGTCAAACATCGCTGACGATAACTCAGTAAGCCCGAGAGAAGGGATTTCAGGGGGTGGTGTCTTCGCTCAAGCAGAAGTTATCGCAGCACGATACCGATAACGCTTGAGCTGGTGCGATCACCAAATGTATGTGAAACATTGAAAATTTCACGATACAGCATAATTGGCCTCCTTATATATTCAGTGGGTTAATGGATGAAAGGAGTGTAGCGGGGGAAAGGGGGTTTGGCTAGTGGGTATTCGATGGTGCGGTCTGTTGCCCCTCATCGTAACCCTCTCCCCAACGAGGAGAGGGAACGGTTCGGGCGCAGAATTAAATCGAGGTACGGCGATAGCTGCGGTATTCAGGCATCCAGAAGTTATCATCAATAGCCTGCTGCAGCGCGTCGGCAGAGGTTTTCACCGCCACGCCCTGCTGCTGCGCCATTTTACCCACCGCAAACGCGATAGCGCGCGACACCTTGTGAATGTCCTTCAGTTCCGGCAGCACCAGCCCTTCGCCGTTGTTGACCAGCGGCGAATAGCCCGCAAGGGTTTCGCTCGCTGACATCAGCATCTCATCGGTAATGCGGGACGCGCCGGAGGCGATCACGCCCAGACCAATGCCCGGGAAAATATAGGAGTTGTTGCACTGGGCGATCGGATAGGTTTTATCCTTCCACACCACCGGATCGAACGGGCTGCCGGTGGCAACCAGCGCGTTACCTTCGGTCCAGGCGATGATGTCCTGCGGCGTCGCTTCCACGCGGGAAGTCGGGTTAGACAGCGGCATCACGATAGGGCGCTCGCAGTGCTTGTGCATCTCGCGAATAATCTCTTCGGTGAAGAGACCGGTTTGCCCGGAAACGCCGATCAGAATATCCGGCTTCACGTTGCGCACCACGTCCAGCAGGGAGAGCACTTCGTTGTCGGTGTCCCAGTTCTTCAGGTTCTCGCGCTTCTGCACCAGCTTGGTCTGGAACGGCAGCAGGTTCGGCATACCGTCGGTCAGCAGGCCGAAACGGTCAACCATAAAGACGCGGGAGCGGGCCAGCTCTTCGCTTAAGCCTTCGCGCTGCGTCTGGGCAATAATCTGCTCGGCGATGCCGCAGCCCGCAGAGCCTGCGCCCAGGAAGACGATTTTCTGGTAGCTCAGCTGGCTGCCGGCCGCGCGGCTGGCGGCGATAAGCGTGCCCACGGTCACCGCTGCGGTGCCCTGGATGTCGTCGTTAAAGGAGCAGATCTCATCGCGATAGCGGTTCAGCAGCGGCATCGCGTTTTTCTGCGCAAAGTCTTCAAACTGCAGCAGAACGTCCGGCCAGCGGTGCTTCACGGCCTGAATGAAATCGTCGACAAACTGATAGTACTCGTCGTCGGTAATGCGCGGATGACGCCAGCCCATGTACAGCGGATCGTTCAACAGTTGCTGGTTGTTGGTGCCGACATCCAGCACCACCGGCAGGGTGTACGCCGGGCTGATGCCGCCGCAGGCGGTGTAGAGAGAGAGTTTACCGATTGGGATCCCCATCCCACCAATGCCCTGGTCGCCCAGGCCGAGAATACGTTCCCCGTCCGTCACCACAATCACTTTAATATTGTGGTTCGGCACGTTCTGCAGAATGTCGTCCATGTTGTGACGGTTCTGATAAGAGATAAAGACGCCGCGTGAGCGACGGTAGATCTCAGAGAAGCGTTCGCACGCCGCACCCACCGTTGGGGTGTAGATCACCGGCATCATCTCTTCGAGATGGTTTTGCACCAGGCGATAGAAGAGGGTTTCGTTGGTGTCCTGGATGTTGCGCAGGTAGATGTGTTTGTCGATCTCGGTTTTGAAGCCCTGATACTGGATCCACGCGCGCTCTGCCTGCTCTTCAATGGTTTCAACCACTTCCGGCAGCAGGCCAAGCAGGTTAAAGCTGCTGCGCTCTTCCATGCTGAAGGCGCTGCCTTTGTTGAGCAGGGGGAATTCGAGTAAAACCGGGCCGGCATAAGGGATATATAAGGAACGATGTTTTTTCAGTTTGTTGTCCATGTCACTCACTCTTTTTTTGAAGATCCGTCCCTGACACTGCTGTTTGTCATCTTTCTGGCCTGTGCTACGGGGTGCGGTCGGGCGGTATTATAAAGGAGCTAAATATTAATTACCGCAACACATAAACAAAAACACCATCGGTTTTGCCGATGGTGTTCTGGATCTCAGTCTGGAACTTACTTGCCCGCGTGGCGTTTTCTGCCGGTGGCGTGAGTGACTTGCGTTTCATGGTCGCCTTCAATCACCACTTTACGCTGATTAGAAAGCTTGTAGTTCAGTCCCAGAATGTGGCGTGCCTGACGGTTCGATTTCATGTTAACTCCTCAATCCTGTTGATAGTTTTAAGGACCAGTTTGCTTTCGCAAACGAAATGTAACCCCTTAGGTTGCAGATCCAGCTTAGCAGGTTTTTACAAAGGTGCGTTTTGCCCGCTGACGACGTAGTTAATGGTCTGCTGGTAGATGTCACTGAGGATGTCATTATCCGTGGATTCCACCCACTTGGTCAGTTCCATTAAAATGTCATCTTCAGTCACAGCACCGTGCTCGGCGTGAAGACCCTGCGCAATCGCGTTAACGAGTTCAGGTTGTGCTGCTGTGGTATTAGCCGGGTAATAAGTAAACATGCTGCCTCCGTGTCGTTGTCTGTTTAATGGTACGGCTCGCAAAAAAATTAATTCATAAACAGAATGGCAAATATTTCCCCGGTTGTGTCTCAGATTCATCTTAGAAATAAAAATGACATAAGTGCATGCTTTTATGCGCTTTTAAAACGGAGGGATATATTGGCGTGAGGCAGTGCGGATATTATGGCGGTGCTCCTGCTATCGCGGGAATATAGCAGGAGCCGTTTTTAAATTACCACTTCATTTCGCCAGTATTCACTTTTGCGCTTAATTCCAGAGAGCTCTCTTCTGCCAGATCCGGATACTGTTTTTTCAGTGCACCGATGACGCCCGCAGAGTTTTTATGTGCCGATAACGCCTGTTCAAAATGCTGCAGATAGCCACGGGTAAAATCAATAGCCCCGGTTCCGGACGGTGGTGTGCCCAGATAGTGGCCTGGGATCACGCGTTCCGGCTTGTGCGCGGCCATGTTGTCCAGAGTCTGCTGCCACTGCTGCCGGCGAGCCGGCGTCTGGGTATCAGCCGTCCAGACGTGAATCCCCCAGGAGACCCCGGTGCCGCCGAGGATGGTTTTCACGGACGGGATCCACACGTAGGCCGCGTAGCTGTCCGGCTGCTCGATATCGACCTTTTCCCCGTCAATCATAAAGGTGGTGGAGGCGAGCACCAGCGGCACCACCAGTTCCGTTGGCGCGCCGTCTTTCATCTGCGGGCCCCAGAAGGCGAGCTTGGCGTCTTTGGTGGCCTTAATATGGTCAACCACCTGCTGCGTGGCCACCACTTTGGCGTTCGGGAAGGCCTTCACCAGCGGCTGCAGGCCAAAATAGAAATCCGGATCGCCGGAGGTGATCACAATCTTATTCAGCGTTTTACCGCTGCGGCGAATTTTCTCTACCAGCGCTTCGCCATCCTTCACGCTGAACTGCGCGTCAAACAGCACCGCCTCTTTCGGGCCGGAAACGAGCGTGGAGGAGACCGCGAAAATGCCTTTATCCTGCGGGTTATAGGTATCAATCGTCAACGGCGCGGCAAAAACGGCCGGAGCGAAAAGGGTGGAAAGCAGGGCAATATGAGGGAATTTCATGCTGTTGTCTCTGTTGTTCAGGAATGTCTCTATTGTACGGATATTCTCATTTGCCAGAATTCCTGAAACAAGACATGCTTAGTTTCATAAATCGAGCAGATGGAGCTTATATGGATCGCGTTATTGCCGCTCAGGTCTATAACCGGATATGCGAGCTGGGAAGCCTGAGCGCGGCGGCCCGCGCGCTGGGCATTTCCCGGCCGATGGTGAGCCGTTACCTTGAACAAATGGAGAAGTGGGCGGGGACGCGGCTGGTAAACCGCTCCACGCGCAAGTTGACGCTGACGGCGGCAGGGGAAAAGGTGCTGCAAAAAACGCGGACGCTCTCGCAGATCTCGCAGGAAATCGAAGGTCAGTCGGAAAAAGATCTGCCGTCCGGCACGCTGCGGGTAGCCTGCGCGCACTTTACCGCCATGCACCTGATTGCGCCGGTCCTGCCCGGCCTGCTCTCGCGCTATCCGCAGCTGCGCATTGAGCTGGACGTGAACAACCATCCGGTCAGCCTGGTGGGAGAGCGCATTGACGTCGCGGTGCGCATTACCGATAACCCGGAGCCCGGCATGATCGCCCGCCGGCTGGGGGAGTGTCGATCGGTGCTCTGCGCCTCGCCGGCGTATCTGGCACAGCACGGCACGCCCGTCAGCCCCGAAGAACTGGCGCAGCATAACTGCCTGCACTACAGCTTTTTCGCGGGGCAGTCCTGGCACTTCCTGACCCCGGAAGGCGAAAGCCTGAGCGTGGCCGTCAGCGGCAACCTGAGCGCCAGTATCTCTTCACTGCTCATGAACGCGGCGATCGAGCACTGCGGCATCGCCATGCTGCCGGAGCGCGAAGCGCGCGCCGCGCTGGAGCAGGGATTACTGGTGCCGGTACTGGCGTCGCTGGAGCCAAAACCGCTTGCCATCCACGGCATTTATCAGTCACGGGAATACCAGCCTGCCGCGCTGCGCGTGTTTCTTGACGAACTGTCCCGCCACCTTGCCTGAGGGGCGATTATTTTGCCTTTAGCCAGGGAGAGGCCGTGCTCCAGAAAATAATATCGGCCCCGAGATAATTTTCGCCGAAGCGGACAAACTCGGCTTTGGTGAACGGTTTTCCGGTCTGAGGATCCTTATAGGTCAGAGTCGGCTCCTGAACCGCCATGGCAATGAGCGGCAGCGCCTGTTTATTTTTATGGAAGAAGGGATAGGCATTCTTCATGTGCGCCTTGCGGTTGGGCACAATGTCCGGCCCGCCCAGGCCGATATTGTTGGCGCTGGCATACGCAAAAAGACGTCCCATATAGTTGTGGTCGTTATCCCACTCGCACGGCCAGAAGTTAACGTACTGCACCACATGTGATTTCTGAAAAACCTTGCGCGCAAAGGCCAGATTTTCCATCTCACCCGCGAAATAGCTGTCGCAGGTGAAGCCCGCTGGCGGATTTTTCTCGTCAATATCAATCGCGGTTTCAGGCAGGTTTACGCCATACACCTCGCCATCAAAGCGTTTTGCGAGCGCTGCCAGCAGTGCCTGGTAGCGCTGGCGCACCGTGGGGTCCCACTGACGTGCTACCCATCCCGCGCCGACAGGCTTGCCCTCGCCGGGGTTATCAAACTGCGGCGCAATCCCGCCGCTGTATTGCTTATCGTGCATCAGATAGTCCGGAACGTAGCGGGCGTCCGGCTCAAAGAAACGATCCTGGATCTGAATAAAGAGTTTTTTCCGGGCGGCCTTAAGACGCGCCAGATCCTGCTCAATCCGCGAGAAGTCATAGCTGTCCTTCTCGGGTTCAAGCTGGCGCCAGTTGTACACGATCTGCACGCCGCCGATGTCGCCACGCGCAACCAGCGGGAGCGCCGCGTCGAGATCGCCTGAGCTGGTATAGATAAAGTTTTCCGGCGTTTTGGCCAGTGAAGAAAGAGAGAGAGCCAGCGTGGCTATCGCGACGGCCATCCTGATTTTTAGCGTCATATCATTATCCTTGTTGTCGGTACAGCAGGTGAAAGACACGGAATCGTCTGTGTTCCAGGGCGTGTCAGATGCGTAGTCTATACTTAACCCTTTGTAAGCCAAAAGGAGAGCAAGAATGACGATTCATAAGCACGGTTCGGCACACTGGTCTGGCGACATTAAGCGCGGGAAAGGAACGGTTTCCACCGAGAGCGGCGTTCTCAACCAACAGCCTTACGGCTTTAACACCCGCTTTGAGGGTGAAAAGGGGACCAACCCGGAAGAGCTGATCGGCGCGGCACATGCGGCTTGTTTTTCCATGGCGCTGTCGCTGATGCTGGGTGAAGCGGGCTATACTGCTGATTCGATTGATACGACCGCGGACGTCTCTCTGGATAAAACCGACGGCGGCTTTGCCATCACTAAGGTTGCGCTGCAAAGTAAGGTCACCGTACCGGGCATTGCGCCACAGCAGTTTGACGGCATTATTCAGAAAGCCAAAGCGGGCTGCCCGGTGTCGCAGTTGCTCAAGGCCGAAATTACCCTGGACTATAAGCTTAACTAAATCACAGCCGGGTTTGTGCCCGGCTATCCCTTCAGCGCGGCGGGGAACACCTCCGCCAGCCAGGCGATAAACACCTTCAGTCTGTGCGTTAAATGCCGGTTCTGCGGGTAGACCACGTGAAACGGGTACGCGGCAGGCTGCCAGTCACCCAGAATCGCCACCAGCGCTCCCGTCTGCAAATAGGTCTTTGCTGAATACTCAAAGGTTTGAACGATCCCCAGACCCGCCGCGGCAGCCGCCAGATGAGCGTTACTTTCATTGACGCCGAGATAGTGCGGAAGAGTGATTTCCAGCGCCTCGCCGTTCTGCCGGAAGCGAAACGGAAACGGCCGCCCGGTGACGGGAGAGAGATAACTAACAAGCTTGTGGCCGTTGCGCAGCTCCTGCGGATAGGCCGGAACGCCGTGGTTTTTAAGGTAACCCGGCGTCGCGCAGGTGACCATCTGAGCGTCACCGAGATGACGGGCGATAAGCGTTGAATCGTTCAGCGGGCCGCCGCGGATCACGCAGTCTACGTTACCGCTGATAAGATCGACCGGACGATCGGCAACGCCAAGATCGATACGGATATCCGGGTAGCGCTGCATAAAATCCGGCAGCAGGGGGATGAGCACGTCCCGTGCTGTGGAACCGCCCACGTCAACCCGCAAATGTCCCTTGGGCGTCGCGCGGGAAACGCGAAACGAGGTGTCGATATCTTCGATATCAATCAGCACCCGGCGCGCTTTTTCATAGTATTCCAGCCCTTCAGGCGTCGTGACCACCCGACGAGTCGTGCGGTGAAGGAGACGTATCGCCAGGTGCGCCTCAAGGGATTTAACCAGTTTGCTCAGCGTGGCGATCGGCATATTCAGCGAGTCCGCCGCGCGGGTAAAACTGCCGGATTCCACCACCCGCGTGAAGGCGCGCATCGCCATAAGCTGATCCATGATGACCTCTGATTATTTCCATAGATGAATAGTCATTTTCATTTTTGCCCATTTTTCACAAATGTCGCAAGGGATAAAGTCTGTCCAACGCAAACACAAAAAGGTAAATGACATGAACACGACTCTCTCAGGAAAAATTGCACTGGTCACCGGCGGCAGCACCGGTATTGGTCTTGCCACGGCGCAGGAGCTGGCGGCACAGGGCGCGAAGGTGTACATCACCGGGCGTCGTCAGGCCGAACTTGACGCCGCGGTAGCAGAGATTGCTTCTGACGCAGTGGGCATTCGCGCAGACGTCTCTAAGCTTGCCGATCTGGATGCGGTTTATGCCCGGATAGCAAAAGAAGAAGGCCGTCTCGATATTCTGTTCGCCAATGCGGGTGGCGGCGATATGCTGCCGCTGGGCGCGATCACCGAAGAACAGTTTGACCGGATTTTTGGCACCAACGTTCGCGGGGTGCTGTTCACGGTGCAGAAGGCGCTGCCGCTGTTATCAACCGGCTCGTCGATCATTCTGACCGGCTCGACGGTGTCGATTAAGGGGACGGCCAATTTCAGCGTCTACAGCGCCAGTAAGGCCGCGGTGCGTAACTTTGCCCGCTCCTGGGCGCTGGATTTGCAGGGCCGTGGGATCCGCGTCAATGTCGTAAGCCCGGGCCCGATCAAAACGCCTGGTTTAGGGGATCTGGTGCCGGAAGAACACCGCCAGGGGCTGTACGACGCGCTGGCCGCGCAGGTGCCGCTCGGACGTTTAGGTGCGCCGGGCGAGGTGGGTAAAGCGGTGGCGTTTCTGGCCTCCGACGCGGCCAGCTTTATCAACGCCACCGAGCTGTTTGTGGACGGCGGGATGGCGCAAATTTAACCCAGGCTGCGCCAGCAGCGAACGTGACGGCCCTCGCGAGAGGGCTGTAGCGGCTGAGGACGTTCGCACCCCTGCGCGGCCATCGGGCAGCGGTCGCGGAAAAAACAGCCTTCGGGCAGATGACGGTTGCCGGGAAGCTCCGTTTTGCGTAACGCCAGCGTTTCATCCAGCGGCTCTCCGGTGCGAGGAACCGAATCAAGCAGCAGGCGGGTATAGGGATGGCGCGGTTCGCCAAGTACCTGCGCGGCGCTGCCCAGCTCCACAATCTGTCCGAGATACATCACCGCCACGCGGTCGCTCATGTGTCTGACCACCGAGACGTTATGCGAGATCAGTACGTAAGTCAGATTACGCTGCTGCTGTAGCGTCACCAGCAGGTTGAGGATTTGCGCCTGCACGGAGATATCCAGCGCGCTGGTGGGTTCATCGAGCACGATGATATCCGGATCGGACGAAAGCGCCCGGGCGATGGCAATGCGCTGGCGCTGCCCGCCGGAGAAGGCGTGTGGAAGGCGGTCGAGATATTCCGGGCGAATGCCCACCTGCAGCGCCAGATCCGCCGCCAGCTGACGGCGCTCGCGCTCGCTGCTGCGTTTTTGCACCCACACCGGCTCGGTAATGATGCGCCAGACCGGCAATCGCGGGTCGAGCGAGGAGAGCGGATCCTGAAACACCATCTGCATGCCACCGGCATGGTGGGCACGCTGACATGCGCCGGTGCTGGGTTTAAGCATCCCCATCAGCAGCTGGGCCAGCGTGCTTTTCCCGCAGCCGGATTCCCCGACAACGCCCAGCGTTTCGCCCCGACGGATCTGGAGATCCAGCCCGTTGAGCGCATGGACCCGTTCCGTCACGCGGCCCAGCCAGTTTTTGCGCGCCGCAAAGTTCACGTGCACGCTATCCAGTTCCAGCAGTACATCAGACATGGTGTTTCTCCCGTTGTGGATACCAGCAGGCAGCCAGTTGGCCCTCTGCGCCATGCGGCTGCAGGCGCGGCGTTTCGCTGCATTTTGCCCCCGCGGCAAAGCAGCGCTCGCGGAAAGCGCACCCCTGCGGAAGCTGGCTCAGGTTGGGCACCGTTCCGGGAATGGCGGGCAGCAGGTCGCGCGGCTGGCCGTTTTCCGGCGCGCACCGCAGCAGGCCGATAGAATAGGGATGCACAGGGCGGTGGATCAGCGTTTGCGTGGCGCCGCTCTCTATCACGCTGCCCGCATACATCACGTACATTCTGTCGCAGAGCTGGGACACTACGGCCATATCATGGCTGATAAACAGCACCGAGGTGCCGCTGGCCTTCGCCTTATGCTTCAGCAACCGCAGCACCTGGAGCTGGACGGTCACGTCCAGCGCGGTGGTCGGCTCGTCGGCGATGATCAGCTCCGGCTCGCAGGAAAAGGCAAGGGCGATCATCACCCGCTGGCGCATGCCGCCGGAGAGTTCAAACGGATAACGCGCCATGACCTCCTTCGCGTCCGGAATTTGCATCTCTTCCAGCAGGGCGATCGCCTTCTGCTGTGCCTCGCGCCGGGAAAGCGGCTGATGCTGGCGGATCACCTCCACCATCTGTTTGCCAATCCGCCGCGTCGGGTTGAGTGCGGTCATGGGCTCCTGAAAAATCATCGCTACTCTAGCGCCGCGCCACTGGCGAAGCTGTTTCTCGGACGCCGTCAGGGCGTTTTCACCGAGTAATCTCACCTGACCGTGATGAATACGGTAGCTTCCCTCTGGCAGCAGGCGCATGGCGAGCATGGCGGTAACGGATTTGCCCGACCCTGATTCGCCCACCACGCCGACAATTTCGCCCCTGCCGATCTCAAGCGAAACGTGGTTCAGCGCGTGGACCTCCCCGCGAAAAACCGGGAAGCTCAGATGCAGGTCTTCAATATTGAGTACCGGTTCGGTCATTACTGTTTGCCTCCTGACTTCGGATCCAGCAGATCGCGGATACCGTCGCCAAACAGATTAAAGCCCACGGCGGTAATCAAAATTGCCGCACCGGGAAAGGCGCAGTACCACCACTGGTCAAGGACGTAGTTACGGCCCACGGCCACCATCGCGCCCCATTCGGCGGTGGGCTGCTGCGCGCCCAGGCCAATAAACCCCAGCGTGGCGGCCATCAGAATGGCGCTGCCGATATCCAGCGACGCCTGCACTATCAGCGGCGGCAGGGCGTTGCGCAGGATGTGCCAGCGGATCAAATGCCAGCGGGAGGCGCCAAAGGTGCGGGCGGCCTGAACGTAGGTGAACTGTCGCACCACCAGGGTTTGCCCGCGCGCCAGCCGCACGTAGAACGGTATGCGGACAATCGCAATCGCCAGCATGGCGTTAAACAGGCTCGGACCGAGCGCGGCGGCCAGCGCCATGGTCAGCACCAGAGAAGGAATGGAGAGCATAATGTCCATCACCCGCATGATGACGGCGTCGCCGCGCCCGCCCAGGACGCCGGACAAACAGCCCAGTAGCGAGCCAATGCCGCCCGCAATCACCACCACCGCCAGCCCGGCGGTAATCGACTGCTGGCTGCCCGTCAGCACGCGGCTGAACAGGTCGCGTCCCACCTCATCGGTGCCAAACCAGTGTTGCGCAGAGGGTGCCTGCAGGCGGGCGGTGAGATCCAGCGCGTTCGGGTCATGCGGCACTATCCACGGCGAGGTCACCATCAGCAAAAGCATCGCGATCATAATGACGCCGCCGACAATCGTGAGCGGGCTTTGGCGCAGCATCCAGAACAGCTTTGCCCAGTTGATGCGTTGTCTGGCGGTTTTCACCGGGACGGGTGTTTCCTGCGTTAACATCATTCGGCACCTCCGCGCCCGATTCGCGGGTCAATCCACAGGTAAAGCAGATCGACCACCAGATTAACCAGCACGTAGGCCAGCGAAACGACGACGGCAAAGCCCATCACCGCCGGGAAGTCCAGCGCCTGAATGGACGTCACCACCCAGGCGCCCATACCCGGCCAGGCAAAGACGGTTTCGGTCAGGACGGCGCCGTAAAGCAGGTCGCCCAGCGCCAGCCCGAGCACGGTAATGGACGGGATCATCGCATTCGGCAGGGCGTAGCGCAGGACGATGTACCAGCCGGGCAGGCCGCTGGCACGTGCGGTGCGGATGTAGTCCTCGCTAAGCTGCTCCAGCATCGCCGAGCGCACCTGGCGCGCCACGATGCCCAGGTGAACAAACGCCAGCGTCAGCGAGGGTAAAATCAGGTGCTGCAGCGCGTTGAAAAAGACTTCACCGTTGCCTTCCAGCAGGGCGTCCAGCAGATAAAACCCGGTGACGTGCGTCGGCGGATCGAGCCAGTCGTCCAGCCTGCCGCCGCCCGGCAGAATCTGCAGATGCCCGTAAAACAGGACAATCACGCCCAGCCCAAGCCAGAATGCAGGCGTGGAAATCCCGGTCATCGCCATTAAACGCACCAGGTGATCCAGCCAGCGGTTGCGGTACACCGCCGACAAAATCCCCAGCGGCACGCCGATAACCAGCGCCAGCAGCAAAGAACAAAAGGCCAGCTCCAGCGTGGCGGGGAAAAAGGCCTTCAGGTCTTCCGCAACCGGGCGTCCGGTACGGATGGAGGTGCCTAAATCACCGTGGGCCAGGGCGTCCACGTAGCGGCCAAACTGCACATACAGCGGCCGATCCAGCCCCAGCTGCTGGCGAATGTTCTGCACGATTTCGTCGCTGGCGCGATCGCCCGCCAGCAGACGCGCCGGGTCGCCGGGGATCATGTGTGAAATAATAAAGGTAATAATACAGACACCGGCCACCACCAGGAGTAACCCCCAGCAGCGCTGGCGCACGATGCTCCAGAACGTCATACGCTTTCCCCCGACGAGAACTGTTATTTACTCATGGTGGCGATGTTGAACACCTGCTCGAGCATCGGATTAAAGGTGAAGCCTTTGACCTCTTTATTCATCGCCAGCTGGTAGTTCTTCTGGAACAGATAGACGTAGGCCGCTTCGTCAATCACCACCTTTTGCGCTTGCTGGTAATCTTTGGTGCGTTCCGCCTGGTCGGTGGTTTTCAGCGCGGCCTGCAGCAGCGAATCCACCTCTTTGTTCTCATAGAACGAGCGGTTGCCCGGCAGCCCTTTTTTGTCCGATTCGAACCAGTAGTTCATGAACATATATGGGTCGGCAAAGTCCGGGCTCCAGTTGCCGATGGCAATGTCGTAATCGCCTTTACCGACGCGGTCGCGCATGGTGGCATTGGCCAGTTTTTCCAGCTTGACGTTAATGCCGATCTTGCCGAGGCTCGCCTGAGTGGAGAGGGCGATAGGCTCCCAGTTCGGATCGTTGTCCGAGTAAAGGAAGGTCAGGCTGGCGGGCTTGTCTTTGACCTTCTCCAGCGCCGCTTTGGCTTTGGCCTCGTCGAAGCTGTACTGCATTGCCGCGGCGTCAAAGCCCCACATGCCTTCCGGGATCGGGCCGCGCATCTGCTTGCCGTTGCCGCTCAGAATGCCTTTTACCATTCCCTGATAGTCCGTCGCCCAGGAGATGGCCCGGCGTAAATCCACCTGATTGAGCGGCGCTTTGCTGTTGTTGAGATAGAGATAGGTCACGCGCAGGGAGGGGTATTCCGCGACGGCGACTTTGCCTTCCTGCTTCAGGGCTGCAAGCTGATCGACCGGCAGGGAGTCGGCAATGTCCAGATCGCCGCGGGAAAGCTGCAGTCGGCGCGAGGCGCTTTCACCGATAATTTTCACCGAAACGCGCTTAAAGTGCGGCTTCGCGCCCGACCAGTGGGGGTTCGGCACCAGGATCAGCTGCTGGCCTTTCTGCCAGCTCTTCAGCATAAACGGCCCGGAACCGGCGGTATTTTGCGCCAGAAAACCGCGCGCGTCGTCCGCGGCATTGGCCTTCAGCACCGCCGGGTTAATGATGGACGCCCCGTCGTTTGCCAGCGTGTAGAGGAAAGGCGCGAACGGCTGGCTGAGGGTGAATTTCACCGTGTGGTCATCGACGGCATCAATTTTGAGATCTTTCGGGAAGGCTTCAGACGGCCCCTGGCCGAGCTTGAGCAGGCGCTCAAAGGAGAGTTTGACCGCTTCGGCGGTGACCTGCGTGCCGTCGGAGAATTTGGCGTTATCCGCCAGGGTAAAGGTCCACTCTTTCTGGTCGTCGGACGCCTTCCAGCCCGTCGACAGATCGCCCTCCACCTCGGTAGAGCCGGGCTTGTACTTGACCAGACGCTGGTAGGACGGATAGGTGACGGTCCAGTCGTTGTTATCGATGGTGATGGCAGGGTCGAGCGTTTGCGGGTCGGCGGCTTTACCGATCGCCAGCATGTCTTTCGGGACGGCGGCCAGCGCCAGCGGGGCGCTCAACGCCAGCGTGGCGGCAATCAGGGTCGTGAGAAGCGATGTTTTCATGGCAGTGCTCCAGGTTAAAGAGAGGTGTGCGTCAGGGGAAAACAGGCAAAACGGTCATCAAGCAGCGGGTAGCTGGCGGCGTTCGGCAGTTCGAAGTGCCACCATTCGCTGCTAATCCCCACAAAACCGCCGCCGAACATGATGGCGTTCAGCAGCAGACGGTTTCGCTGGGCGTGTGGGGGTACGGAAGGGTGATAGGGATGCGAGCGGTCATGCATTTCGTCAAAACCGGCGCCCATATCCAGCACGCTGTTATGCTCGTCCATCAGCGTGACGTCGATGGCCGTACCGCGGCTGTGATTGGAGCCAATTGCCACATCGACCACATACTCCGGGTTCGGGCAGGCGTCCCACAGCTGGGCCTGCGCCTGCTGCGGCCGATAGGCGTCGTACACCACCAGCTTCAGCCCGGCCAGGGCGGCAATGCTGATGGCTTTTGCCAGCGCGGTGGCGGCCTCGGTATGCAGCAGGCACAGTGCCTCCTGATAGATCGGCCTGCCGGTGATGTTGTCGGCGGTGGCGTACTTCAGGTCGATATGCAGCGTGGGAAACGTCTTCGCCACGTCAATCAGTTCACTCTCATCGGGCATAGCTCCGCTCCTTTAGCGTTCGAATTGACCAAACTCTTGTTGTAATTGTCGGTTTACCGCCAGACGCGCCGGGAGCGCATCACCCAGCGCTTCCACCACGCCCGACAGCAGCAGGTTGAACAGACAGCTCACGGGGGCAAGCGAATCCCAGAAATGACCGGTATCGGTTTTCACCTGCAGTAAATCCATCGGGTAATCCCGCGCCCACGGGCACCAGATGTCGGTGATTAAGGCCAGCGGGATCCCTTTTTCGCTCGCCACGCGGCAGTACTGGCGGGCCATCGTGGAGTAGGTGCGCGTATCGGTCAGCACAACGTAAGGGTGCGAAAACCCGGAGTTGAGGGATTCCACCCAGCTGCCGGACGCGCCTTCGGAATAGCTCACGCGCGGGCGAAGGTACTCGAGATGGCTGAAGAAGGCGTTGGCGATCCCGCGCGTGGACTGGATCCCCAGCACAAACACCGCGTCGGCGTGGGCCAGGTTGTGCACCACCTGACGGAAGGCGTCCGTTTGCGCCAGCTGATACACCTGCGTAATGGCGTCCACCTCCAGCGACAGGGCATGCTGAAGGCGGTTGGGGAGGGGACGCTGCTGCTGCCAGGAGTCCAGCCGCTCGTTCATGCCCCAGGGCTGATACGGATCGCGCAGGCTCTTTTTGACATCTTCCAGGTTGCGATACCCCAGCTTGCGCAGGAAGCGTCCGACGGTGATCCCGCTGGTCCCGCTTGCCAGACCGACGCTTTCCGCGGTTTCGAACGGGATTTGCGCGGCGTGCGCCAGCAGCCAGCTCCCGACACGCTTTTCGCTGGGAGTGAGCTGGCTGAACGTCGCTTCGATACGGCTCAACATCTCGGGTTTCGTCGTCATACCGCCTCGCTGTTAACTGGCTGTCAAAAGCTGGATTTGTGTTACAGGGTTAACAATGCACGACGCGTGCCATGTTCGCGGTGAGATAAAAACTCGCCGCGCTGTTAATTTCACGCAATATTTAGTTAACCAATGATCAACATTTGTGCAGCGTAGTTCACTTTTGGTGCAGCGGCTGACGCGGCAGGTATGAATTTGATGAATACGTCAGTCCGTTCACATTTTTGATAAGATAAAAGGACAGTGAACATAAAAGGGATCCCGGCATGGCGAATTTGCCCTGGCGAATCAGCGTGCGCCTGGCGGCGCTTGCAAAGAAAACAGGGATGGTCGTGGGGATCGTCCTGGTCGTCCTGTTGGCGGTGCGGGTCTATCTCTCGCAGCAGGGGCCGGACCTGCACCTCTGGCACACCTGGCGGGCGGACGAGATGTCCGTGCGTGAACTCGATAACACCAACTTTGCCGGGTATGTTGCCCGGGAAAACGCCATTTTCGCCGAGCTTGATAGGGCGGTGACGGCGAAAACAGCGGGCCAGGAACAAACGCCGCTAAACCGCTATTATCGCCAGAGCCTGGTTTGGCCGGGACAGTTCACGCCCGATGCCAACCGTTCGTTTGTGCTGATGCCAGCAGGAAAACCCCGTGGCGCGGTGGTATTGCTGCACGGACTGACTGACTCGCCTTACAGCGTCAGGCACCTTGCCGAAAATTATCAACAGCATGGTTTCGTGGCCGTGGTTCCGCGCCTGCCCGGACACGGCACCGCGCCCGGCGCGCTAACCGACGTTGACTGGGAGATGTGGCTCGCGGCGACGCGTCTTGCCGTGCGGGAAGCCACGCGCCTGACGGGAGATAATGTGCCGCTGCATCTGGTGGGGTACTCCAACGGCGGGGCGCTGGCGATGAAATATGCTCTCGATGCGATGGATTCCTCTGCGCTTCGTCGACCACAGCAGGTAATCCTGCTCTCACCAATGATCGGCGTGACGGCCTTTGCGCGTTTTGCCGGTTTTGCGGGGCTACCGGCGCTGCTGCCACCGTTTGCCAAAGCGGCGTGGCTGAATATCTCTCCGGAATATAATCCGTATAAATACAACTCGTTCCCGGTGAACGCCGCCCGCCAGTCGTGGCTGCTGACGAAGGCTCTGCAGGAGCAGATTGGCCGCGAGGCGCGGGAGAACAGGCTGGTGAATTTGCCGCCTGTGCTGGCATTCCAGTCGGTCATGGATTCTACGGTCAGCACCCGCGCGGTGGTGACCGGCCTGTTTGACCAGCTTCCGGCAAACGGCAGCGAGCTGGTGGTGTTTGACATCAATCAGGCGGCCAGCTTCCGCCCGCTGTTCAAGCCGTCGTCGTGGACGGCAACCTCGGCGCTGCTGCCGGTTGCGCAGAGACGTTACGGTGTCACGATTATTACCAATGCGGACGCACACAGTTTCTCGACGGTGGCGAAAACAACGCCAGCAGGCAGCACGCGGGAGACGGTTGTGCCGCTTGTGCAGACCTGGCCGCAGGATGTCTATTCCTTGTCGCATATCGCCGTGCCGTTCCCGCCGGATGACGATCTCTATGGCCGCGAACCTGGGGTGAAAAACCGCTACGGGATAAGCCTGGGAACGATTGCGCTGTGGGGAGAAACGTCCGTGTTGAGCGTCGGTAAAGAGGCGCTGATGCGGGTCACCTCGAACCCGTTTTACGACTATATGCAGGAGAGGATCGACAGCAGGATTGGCGATGGGGAAAAGTAATGTTCCCTTGTGGCGTGAATATGTTAGGTCGCATTGATTAAGTATGTTACATAGTAGCTTCAAGGCACCTCTCATTATCATTGGAACCCCTTTTTGTGCTGACGACGCTGATCTACCGAAGCCAGTTGAATTTATCCCGCCCGTCCACCGAACTGCGGGAGCTGGTGGAGCGCGCCAGAGGCCGCAACACAAAACTGGATATTACCGGCGTCCTCCTGGCAAAAGGGAATGACGTTCTGCAGATCCTCGAAGGGTCGGAAGAGAGTGTGGTCAAACTGTTCCACACCATCCGTGAGGACAAGCGTCACAGTGGGGTGGTTGAACTGCTGCGGGACTATGGTCCGCGCAGACGCTTCGAAAACGTCGGTATGCTGCTGTTCGACCTGCAAACGCAGTCGCCGAAAGAGGTGCTGCAGTCGGTGCTGCGCTACAGCAAGCTGGACAGCTATCTGACATCTGATGACCGGGTGTTCAAATTTATTCAGACCTTTATAACCGGTAAACGTCCGGCCCCGTCGGGGACGCGTTACACCTCGGACAAATGGACGCTCTCGACCGAAGCGCTACCCTTTGGCGAACATCTGGGCCTGATTGCCGGGCAAACCTGCCAGTTTGCGCTGCAGCCAATTGTCGAGCCCTCGGAAGGGAAAATCAGCTCCCTTGAGGCGCTTATCCGTAGCAATGACGGCGGCAGCCCGGAACATTTCTTCAGCTCCCTGGACCCGGCGAAAATCTATGAAGTCGATCTCCAGACGAAAGCGTATGCCTTCGCGCTGGCGGAAAAACTGGGCATTGGTAGCCATAAAATCGCGGTAAACCTGCTGCCCATGTCGCTGGTGAATGTCCCTGGCGCGGTGGAATTTTTGGTCGATGAGATTAAAAAACATGGCCTTCAGCCGGAGCAGGTGGTCATTGAAGTTACTGAAAACGAGATGATCTCCGGGTTCAACCAATTTAACAGCGCCATCAAGCGGCTTCGCGGTGAGGGGGTTGGCCTGGCGATTGATGATTTCGGTTCCGGCTATGCCGGTCTTTCGCTGCTGACCCGCTTCCAGCCGGATAAAATCAAAATCGATCGCGAAATCATCAGCGATATCCATCTCAGCGGCCCGAAGCAGGCGATTGTGCGCTCCATCATCAGCTGCTGCTCCGATCTTGAAATTACCCTGGTGGCCGAAGGGATCGAGAAAATAGAGGAGTGGTGCTGGTTAGAATCTGCCGGGATCCGCCGCTTCCAGGGCTTCCTGTTTGCCCGTCCGCAGCTTAACGGCGTTGGCGATATTCGCTGGCCGCATCTGAAGCGTTAGGCAATTTTCCTCCCGCGTTATTTCCCCTTTTCCCTGCCTGTGCTTAAATAGCTAAAACGGTTTAACATAGTTTAGCTAAGAGGGTCACATGGAAAAAATCTGGGTACTTGGCGATGCGGTGGTGGATTTATTGCCCGATGGCGAAGGGAAATTACTGCAGTGCCCCGGTGGCGCACCGGCAAACGTCGCGGTGGGCATTGCCCGGCTGGGGGGCAAAAGCGCGTTTATCGGCAGGGCTGGCGACGATCCTTTCGGGCGCTTTATGGCGAAAACGCTCGCTGACGAGCGGGTCGACGTGAAGCATATGCGCCTTGACCCGTCGCACCGCACCTCTACGGTGGTGGTGGATCTGGACGACCACGGCGAACGCTCGTTTACCTTCATGGTGCGCCCGAGCGCCGATCTGTTTCTGGAACCCGCCGACCTGCCGACGTTCAGCGCGGGCGAGTGGCTGCACGTCTGTTCCATCGCGCTAAGCGCAGAGCCGAGCCGCTCGGCGACCTTTCAGGCGATGGCCGACATTCGGGAAGCGGGAGGCTACGTGAGCTTCGACCCCAATATTCGCCCGGATCTCTGGCCGGATGAGAACGCGCTGCGTCGCTGCCTGGAACAGGCCCTGCAGAGCGCCGACGTGGTCAAGCTCTCCGTTGAGGAACTGGCATTTTTAACCGGCGATGCGGATGTAAGAGAAGGTCTGAACACGCTGATGCAGCGCTGCCCGGCGCGCCTGGTGCTGGTCACCCAGGGAAAAGAGGGCGTTATCGCCTGGCATCAGGGCGCGGTGAAACACTATCCGGCTACCCCTGTGCAATGTGTCGATACCACTGGCGCGGGCGATGCCTTCGTCGCCGGGCTGCTCTACGGGCTGGCCGCCGGTCAGGAGCTGGTTCCGGCAATCGCCTTAGCCCAGCGCTGTGGCGCGTTAGCCACCACGGCAAAGGGGGCGATGACCGCGTTGCCCTGGCAGCACGACCTGTAATCCTTACTTCACTGGCCGCCGTCCGGCGGCCTGAATTGTCGCCTCGATCACACTTACTAAATCGGTTTAGCAAAAAAGATTGCCGATCCAAAATTCCCGGGTTTAGTATCAGCAGCCTAAACCGGTTTAGCAATTTAGCACGTTCGATTAATACTTTTAGGGATGCGACAAAATGTATAAAAAACGCAGACTTGCCGTGATGATAGGCATGCTGGCCGGCAGTACCTCTGTTTTTGCCCAGACGGATATGACAAGTATCGAAGCGCGCCTTGCCGCGATGGAGCAGCGCCTTCAGGCTGCTGAAGCGCGTGCGCAGGTCGCTGAAAAACGCGCCACCGAAGCCGAACAAAAAACGCAGCAGCTGGTCGCCGCCCAGCAGCAGACGCAAACCACAACCCAGGCGGTGGCGCAGCGTACCGCCGCGCTGGAGAAAAAAGCGGATCAGAGCAGCGGATTTGAGTTCCACGGCTACGCCCGTTCCGGCCTGCTGATGAACGACGCGGCCTCCAGTAGCAAAAGCGGCCCGTACCTGACGCCAGCCGGGGAAACCGGCGGTGCGGTAGGGCGTCTGGGTAACGAAGCCGACACCTACGTCGAGTTGAACCTGGAGCACAAGCAAACCCTGGATAACGGGGCGACCACGCGCTTCAAGGCGATGCTGGCCGACGGTCAGCGAACCTATAACGACTGGTCAGCCGATACCAGCGATCTCAATATTCGCCAGGCCTTTGCGGAGCTGGGCAACCTGCCTGATTTTACCGGCGCGCTGAAGGGCAGCACCTTCTGGGCGGGTAAACGCTTCGACCGCGACAACTTTGACATTCACTGGCTGGATTCCGACGTGGTATTCCTGGCCGGTACCGGCGGCGGCGTCTACGACGTGAAGTGGAACGACTCGCTGCGCAGCAACTTCTCGATCTACGGCCGCAACTTCGGCAGCGTGGAGCAGACCGACAACAACGTTCAGAACTACATCCTCAGCATGAACCACTTCGCCGGGCCGCTGCAGGTGATGGTGAGCGGCCTGCGGGCGAAGGATAACGACGACCGTAAAGACGCTAACGGCGATCTCATCAAAACCGACGCGGCCAATAACGGCGTTCATGCCCTGGTGGGGCTGCACAACGAGAGCTTCTATGGCCTGCGGGAAGGGAGTGCCAAAACGGCGCTGCTGTACGGTCACGGCCTGGGCGCAGAAGTTAAGAGCATCGGTTCCGACGGGGCGCTGCTGTCTGATGCCGATACCTGGCGCTTCGCAAGTTACGGTGTCACGCCTGTTGGCGGTGGCTGGAGTATCGCGCCTGCCGTGCTGGCGCAGAGCAGCAAAGATCGCTACGTCAAGGGCGACAGCTATGAGTGGGTGACGCTCAACACCCGCCTGATTAAAGAGGTGACCCAGAACTTCGCGCTGGCGTTTGAGGGAAGCTATCAGTACATGGACTTACATCCGGAAGGCTATAAGGACCGGAACGCCGTTAACGGCAGTTTCTACAAGCTGACCTTTGCGCCAACGTTAAAAGCGAGCAAAATCGGCGATTTCTTCAGCCGCCCGGAGCTGCGCCTGTTTGCCACCTGGATGGACTGGAGCAGCAAACTGGATAATTACGCCAGCGATGATGCCTTTGGCAGCAGCGGCTTCAACGCTGGCGGGGAATGGAACTTTGGGGTCCAGATGGAAACGTGGTTCTAACCCATCACGCTCCCGCCCGGCGGGGGCGTTTCGCACATCATAAAAAGAAGTCAGGCAGAGGTATCTATGGATGTTAATCAAATCGCCCGCGAGCTTATTCCGCTGCTGGGCGGCAAGGAAAATATCGCCAGCGCTGCGCACTGCGCTACGCGTCTTCGTCTGGTGCTGGTCGACGACGCGCTTGCCGATCGGCAGGCGATTGGCAAGGTCGAGGGCGTGAAGGGCTGTTTTCATAACGCCGGGCAGATGCAGGTCATTTTCGGCACGGGCGTGGTGAATAAGGTCTACGCCGCGTTTATTCAGGCGGCGGGGATTAGTGAGTCCAGCAAGTCTGAAGCGGCGGATATCGCGGCGCGCAAGCTGAACCCGTTCCAGCGCATTGCGCGTCTGCTCTCCAATATCTTTGTCCCGATCATTCCCGCCATTGTGGCGTCCGGCCTGCTGATGGGCCTGCTCGGCATGGTGAAAACCTACGGCTGGGTCAATGCGGATAACGCCCTCTACATCATGCTGGACATGTGCAGCTCGGCGGCGTTTATCATTCTGCCAATCCTGATCGGCTTTACCGCGGCGCGGGAATTTGGCGGGAACCCGTATCTGGGCGCGACGCTGGGCGGCATTCTGACCCACCCGGCACTGACCAACGCCTGGGGCGTGGCCTCCGGCTTCCACACCATGAACTTCTTCGGCCTTGAGATCGCGATGATTGGCTACCAGGGCACGGTATTCCCGGTGCTGCTGGCCGTCTGGTTTATGAGCATCGTCGAGAAAAACCTGCGCCGCGCTATCCCGGACGCGCTGGATCTGATTTTGACGCCGTTCCTCACCGTCGTTATCTCTGGCTTCATCGCCTTGCTGATTATCGGCCCGGCAGGGCGCGCGCTGGGCGACGGCATCTCCTTTATCCTGAGCACGCTGATTGAACACGCGGGCTGGCTGGCCGGGCTGCTGTTCGGCGGGCTGTACTCGGTGATTGTGATCACCGGTATTCACCACAGCTTCCACGCGATTGAAGCCGGGCTGCTGGGTAACCCGTCGATTGGCGTAAACTTCCTGCTGCCGATCTGGGCCATGGCGAACGTGGCGCAGGGCGGCGCTTGTCTGGCGGTGTGGTTTAAAACCAAAGACGCCAAAATCAAAGCCATTACCTTACCGTCGGCGTTTTCTGCGATGCTGGGCATTACCGAAGCGGCCATTTTTGGTATCAACCTGCGCTTCGTGAAGCCGTTTATCGCGGCGCTGATCGGCGGCGCGGCGGGCGGAGCCTGGGTGGTGTCAGTGCATGTCTACATGACCGCCGTCGGGCTGACCGCTATTCCGGGCATGGCTATCGTTCAGGCCAGCTCGCTCCTTAACTATATTATCGGCATGATGATTGCCTTCGGCGTGGCGTTTACCGTCTCGCTGCTGCTGAAATATAAAACGGACTCTGAATAATGACGCAACTTTCCCGCTGGCCTGCGATCCTGCAGGCCGTTCTGAAAGGGCAGCCGCGGGCGCTGGCGGATAGCCATTACCCGCAGTGGCACCCCGCGCCGGTGACGGGGCTGATGAACGACCCGAACGGGTTTATCTGGTTTGCCGGACGCTACCATCTGTTTTATCAGTGGAACCCGCTGGCCTGCGAGCATCGCTTCAAATGCTGGGGGCACTGGAGCTCTGCGGACCTGGTGCACTGGCAGCATGAGCCGCTGGCGCTGATGCCCGACGAAGAGTATGACCGCAACGGCTGCTACTCCGGTAGCGCCGTGGACAACCACGGTGTCCTAACACTGTGCTACACCGGCAACGTTAAGTTTGATGACGGTAGCCGCACCGCCTGGCAGTGCCTCGCCGTGGAGCAGCCGGACGGAACCTTTACGAAGCTGGGGCCGGTGCTGGCGCTGCCGGAAGGCTACACCGGCCACGTGCGTGACCCGAAGGTATGGCAGCACGACGGGGAGTGGTACATGGTGCTGGGTGCGCAGGATGTGCAAAAGCGCGGCAAGGTGCTGCTGTTTAAATCAGCCGATTTGCATGCCTGGACGTCCTGCGGGGAGATCGCTGGTCACGGCGTCAACGGCCTGACGGAAGCGGGGTATATGTGGGAGTGCCCGGACCTGTTCGCCCTCGACGGAACGCACGTCCTGATCTGCTGCCCGCAGGGGCTGGCGCGCGAGCCGCATCGCTACCTCAATACCTATCCGGCCACCTGGATGAGCGGGGCGTTTGACTATGCCAGCGCCGCATTCGATCACGGCGAGCTTCACGAGCTGGACGCGGGCTTTGAATTCTACGCCCCGCAAACTACGTTAGCAGAAGACGGACGCCGCATTCTGATCGGCTGGATGGGCGTACCGGACGGAGAAGAGATGCTTCAGCCAACCCGGTCGCACGGCTGGATGCACCAGATGACCTGCCCGCGTGAACTCCGCTATCGTGACGGCAGGCTCTGGCAGACCCCGGCGCGCGAGCTGGCGGCGCTGCGTGAAGATGAGCAGCGCTGGCAGGGGCGCGCCAGCGAGGCGCCGGAACTGGACGCGACGCGCCTGGAGTTTGAGCTGGGCGCATCGCAGGTGAATGTCGATTTCGCAGGCGCGCTGCGCCTCACGGTCGATGAGCAGGGTTTACGCCTTGAACGCGCGAGCCTGAAAACCGGTGAAACATTGACCCGCTACTGGCAGGGAGAGGTTCGTCATTTACGCGTTCTGTGCGACTGCTCCAGCGTTGAAATTTTCATCAATCACGGTGAAGGGGTGATGAGCAGCCGCTATTTTCCTGACCATCCGGCCCGGGTGCGATTCGAAGGTGCGTCCGACATCACATTACGCTACTGGTCGCTGCGCGCCTGCATGATAGAATGAGGGTTTTGGCAGCCGGATCTAAGTCGTTGTGAGAAAAACAAAACGCGTCACCATTAAAGACATCGCGGAGCTGGCGGGTGTGTCAAAAGCCACCGCCAGCCTGGTCCTGAACGGGCGCAGCAAAGAGCTTCGCGTGGCGGAAGAGACGCGCGAGCGCGTGCTGGCGATTGCAAAAGAGCACCACTATCAGCCCAGCATTCACGCCCGCTCGCTGCGCGATAACCGCAGCCACACCATTGGTCTTGTCGTTCCTGAGATTACCAACTACGGTTTCGCCGTCTTTTCTCACGAGCTGGAGACGCTGTGCCGCGAGGCGGGTGTTCAGCTGCTGATCTCCTGCAGCGATGAAAATCCGGGGCAGGAGACGGTGGTGGTGAACAATATGGTGGCGCGTCAGGTGGACGGGCTGATTGTGGCCTCCAGCATGCTGAACGATGCGGACTACCTGAAGCTCAGCGAGCAGCTGCCCGTGGTGCTTTTTGACCGCCATATGAACGACAGCGCGCTGCCGCTGGTGATCACCGACTCCATTTCCCCGACAGCGGCGCTGGTAGCGGACATTGCGCGCCAGCATCCAAATGAATTCTACTTCCTCGGCGGCCAGCCGCGCCTGTCTCCGACGCGCGACCGTCTGGACGGTTTTAAGCAAGGTCTGCGAGAGGCCGGCGTGGAGCTGCGCCCCGAGTGGATCATTCACGGTAACTATCACCCGAGCTCCGGGTACGAGATGTTTGCTGAACTCTGCGCCCGCCTGGGGCGTCCGCCAAAAGCGCTTTTCACCGCCGCCTGCGGGCTGCTGGAAGGGGTGCTGCGCTATATGGGCCAGCATAACCTGTTGCAAAGCGATATCAGATTAGCCAGCTTTGACGATCACTATCTCTACGATTCACTGACGATCCCGGTGGATACCATTCGTCAGGACAATCGTCAGCTGGCGTGGCACTGCTTTGATCTGATTGGCAAATTGATCGAAGGGGAGACGCCGCAGCCATTGCAGCGCAAGCTGGATGCCACCCTGCAGCGGCGCTATAAGTCAGCGGTATAGCCCCAGGCGATATATCAATAACTTTAATTAATTTAAGTTTTGGAAGCGCCGATAACCATAAGGAATAATTCTCCTTGAGGTATTGGTTTATGTCGTTGAAAAAGTCGTCCCTGATTGTCCTGTTCTCGCTGCTTTTGTTCTTTATCGTCAGCACCGTGACGAGCGTTGGCCTCATCATTAAAAGTAATAACTCGCTGGATAACGTCAACAAAGAGATCCAGGTGGTACTGTCGATTATTGACCCCATCAACCACAGCCGTACGCTGCGCGTGCGGGTGATGGAGTACGTGAAGATGGTGGAAGCGGGCAACGCGGCGGACGAGTCTGCAAAGCTTGCCGCAGTGAAAGAGGCGCTGACCAAAGCGGACAATGCCTTTGCGGCGTTTATGGCTTCGCCGCGTCTGACGGATGAAGCGCCGCTGGTGAGTGCCTATCAGGACGCCTGGCAAAACTACCGCAACCAGGGGCTGGCGCCGCTGATCGATGCCGCTGCGGCGCACGATGTCGCCAAATTTAACGCGCTGATCCCGGAAGTTTCCCGTCTCGACCGCCAGTACGAAATCATTCTCGACCAGGTGCTTTCGGTCCACCAGAAATACGCTAAAAGCCTGAACGAGGATGCGAGCAGCAATTTCGTCTCCGGCCTGGTGATGATTGCCGTTATTGCTTGCCTGTTTGTGGTGGTGATCGTTGCAGTCAGCATCTTCATGAAGCGCTTTGTCTTTGCCCCGGTCAACCTGGCGCGCGAGCACTGCAGCCAGATTGCGGCGGGCAAGCTGGACATTCCGGTGCCGGTGAAGGGGAGTTCAAGCAACGAAATCGACCACCTGATGGGCTCGATGGAGCAGATGCGTCAGGCACTGCTGGCGACCATCGCCCAGGTGCGCGATGCGAGCCATACCGTGACGCACGCGGCGCAGGAGATTGCCTCCGGGAATATCGATCTGGCTTCGCGTACCGAGCAGCAGGCTTCCGCGTTGACCCAGACGGCGGCGAGCATGGAGGAGCTGAGCGCGACGGTGGCGAACAATACTGACAACGTCTATCAGGCCGGAAAACTGGTGCAGGACGCGGTGAAAAATGCCCACACCGGCGAAGCGGTGACCCGCGAAGTCATCGACACGATGAACACCATCGCGGCGAACTCGAAGCGCATCGAAGACATTACCAGCGTGATCAACAGCATCGCCTTCCAGACCAACATTCTGGCACTTAACGCGGCGGTTGAAGCGGCGCGCGCCGGAACGCAGGGCCGCGGTTTTGCAGTGGTGGCCAGCGAAGTGCGCACTCTCGCGCAGAAAAGCGCGGTGGCGGCTAAAGACATCGAGAGCCTGATTGCGCAGTCGGTCTCCAGCGTCAAAAACGGTGCGGAGCTGGTCAGCCGCTCGGGCGAGGTGATTGACGCGATCATTTCGTCGGTGAATAAGGTGAATACGCTGATGGAGCAGATCTCCGTCGCCTCCGAAGAGCAGAGCCGCGGGATCGGCCAGGTCGGGCAGGCGGTAACCGAGATGGATGGCGTGACCCAGCAGAACGCCGCGCTGGTGCAGCAGTCCGCGGCGGCAGCGGCCTCGCTGGAAGAGCAGGCGCAGCAGCTTTCGCGGAGTATTGCGAGTTTTAGGTTGCCGGTGCAGGCTTGATTTTATGAGGGAGGCTCCTGAGGGAGCCTTTTTATATCATCTCAAAGGTTGTGGCCTCTGAGCTTTTGATCTTAAAAAACGGCTTTAAAGTGCTGGCAACAACGGTAGAAAGATAATTAATGATGATTATATAGTTACGACTTTTTTAACATTAGAGGAAGGTGCAATAAACAGGAGAAATAAGTTTCAAAAAGATTTTCAATGCAATGTTTTTATGAGAGAGTTACAAATAAATTCTCAGTTGGATATTTGAATGGAGAACATATCTCTATCTAATAATATTGAAGAGATTGTTAATATTCTTCATGAGAAGTGCGCCTGTATTTTAA
>NZ_JADBQO010000049.1:0-21888 GCF_014895875.1 Enterobacter cloacae complex sp. P12RS | reverse complement strand
ATGTTATAATTCAGTGCCCATTTTCGTAACAGGAAAGGATGATGGAACTCATACAGTGGCAGCAGCGCTTTGAATCCTGGCTTGATGAACATCACGCGACCGACGACACCGCGCACGATATTTCACACTTCCGTCGCGTCTGGCTGACGGCGCAGAAAATCATGGTTCATCACCACGTCGACCCGCTGACGATCCTGACCGCCTGCTATTTTCACGACATCGTTAGCCTGCCGAAAAATCATCCTGAACGCAGCCAGTCGTCGCGTCTGGCTGCGCGCAGAACGCGGGACATTCTGCACCGCGATTTCCCTGACTTCCCGTCCGATCGCTATGCCGCCGTGGAGCACGCCATCGAGGCGCACAGTTTCAGCGCCGGCCTGACGCCGTACACGATTGAGGCCAAAATTGTCCAGGATGCAGATCGTCTGGAGGCGCTGGGGGCGATTGGCCTGGCGCGCGTGTTTGCCGTGTCAGGCGCGCTGGGCGTACCGCTTTTTGACGCGGACGATCCGTTTGCCGACGCGCGCCCGCTTGATGACCGGGCGTTTGCGCTCGATCATTTTCAGACCAAGCTGCTGCGCTTGCCTGATACAATGCAAACCGACGTCGGGCGCGAGCTCGCGCAGCACAACGCCGATTTTCTGATTCAGTTTATGGCGAAACTCAGTGCCGAATTACAGGGCGACTGCATCGGGCTGGATAGCCAGATTCAACACCGCTTCCGTCGCAGTTTGCGAAAGTGAACTGTGGTAATCTGTTTCCAGTCTTTATTGCCCGGTTAAAAGAATGCAGGAAAATCGATCAGTGACAGAGCCCGCGCCTGAGCAGGCTGAGAAGTCAACGGCAACGGTGCAGGCATTACTGCGCCAGCTGCTGGATATTTATGACGCTAAAACGCTGGCAAACCAGCTGGTGGCGCACGGCGAGAGCCACTGGAGCCCGGCCATCCTTAAGCGACTGCTGACCAGCGATCGGGCAGGGCGCCGCCTGAGCGAAAGCGAGTTTCGTTTTCTGCAAGATCTGCTTCCGCGGCCGTCTGCCGCGCACCCGAACTATGCCTTCCGCTTTATCGATCTGTTTGCCGGCATCGGTGGCATCCGGCACGGCTTTGAAGCTATCGGCGGTCAGTGCGTGTTTACCAGCGAGTGGAACAAACATGCGGTACGCACTTATAAAGCGAACTGGTACTGCGATCCGCATGAACATCATTTCAACGCCGATATCCGCGACGTTACCCTGAGCCATAAAAGCGGCGTCACGGATGAACAAGCCGCCGAGCACATTCGCCAGACGATTCCGGCGCATGACGTGCTGCTGGCGGGCTTCCCGTGTCAGCCTTTCTCGCTGGCCGGTGTCTCCAAAAAGAATGCCCTCGGGCGTGCCCACGGTTTTGCCTGCGATACGCAGGGAACGCTGTTTTTCGATGTGGCTCGAATCATTGACGCCCGTCGCCCGGCCATATTCGTGCTGGAAAACGTCAAGAACTTAAAGAGCCATGACGGTGGAAAGACCTTCCGCATTATCATGCAAACGCTGGACGAGCTGGGCTATGACGTGGCGGATTCCGAGGACATGGGCGCGGATGACCCGAAAATTATCGACGGGAAACACTTCCTGCCCCAGCATCGCGAACGCATTGTGCTCGTCGGTTTCCGCCGCGATCTCAATCTGAAGGGGGATTTCACCCTGCGGGATATTCCCTCCTTATACCCCGAGCGTCGTCCAACCATTGCCGACCTGCTGGAGCCGGTGGTCGACGCGAAATTTATCCTTACCCCAATCCTGTGGAAATACCTCTACCGCTATGCCAAAAAGCATCAGGCCAAAGGCAACGGCTTCGGGTTTGGCATGGTGAACCCAAACGATCCGCACAGCGTGACCCGCACGCTGTCCGCTCGCTACTACAAAGACGGCGCGGAAATCCTGATCGACAGAGGCTGGGATAAAGCGCTGGGCGAGAAAGATTTCGACGATCCGCAAAACCAGCGTCACCGTCCGCGGCGCCTCACGCCGCGGGAGTGCGCCCGGCTGATGGGCTTTGAAACGCCGCAGGGCTACCGCTTTCGCATTCCGGTTTCGGATACTCAGGCTTACCGTCAGTTTGGCAACTCGGTGGTGGTGCCCGCGTTCGCGGCGGTGGCAAAACTGCTGGCCCCGCGCATCAGACAGGCGGTGGCGCTCCGCCAGGGTGAGGCCGTCAATGACGGACGTTCACGATAAGGCCACGCGGAGCAAAAACATGCGTGCCATCGGCACGCGTGACACCGCGATAGAAAAGCGTCTGGCCGGGCTTCTGACGCAGGCGGGCTTCGACTTTCGCGTGCAGGATCCCGCGCTTGCGGGTCGCCCGGATTTCGTCATCGACGCGTATCGGTGCATTATCTTCACCCACGGCTGTTTCTGGCATCATCACGACTGCTACCTGTTTAAAGTCCCGGCGACGCGCACCGATTTCTGGCTGGAGAAGATTGGCAAGAACGTTGAGCGCGACGCGCGGGATCTCGCCACGCTTGTCGCGCAGGGCTGGCGAGTGCTGATCGTCTGGGAGTGTGCGCTGAGAGGACGGTTAAAGCTGAACGATGCCGATCTGAGCGAACGGCTGGAAGAGTGGATCTGCGGCGGCGGCCAGGCCGCGCAGATCGACACCCAGGGGATCCACGCGCTTACGGTTTCTCCACCTCGCAAGGCGTAACCACGGGCTTTGCCGGCAGCAAATATTTGCCTAAGGTCACCAGCACGACGGCAAAAACAATCACCCCTAAAGCTAACCACTCAACCGGAGAGAGCGTTTCACCGCCAAGCCCGGTGCCGAGCAGCACGGCCACGACCGGGTTGACGTAGGCATAGCTGGTGGCGACCGCCGGAGAGACGTTACGGATCAGGAACATATAGGCGTTGATGGCGATGATGGAGCCAAACAGCGCCAGATAGCCTACCGCCAGGAAGCCCGACAACGGCGGCAGGGTAGTCAGCTCCTCTCCCGTCAGGGCTGAGGCCAGCAGCAGCACAATCCCAGCCGCAAGCATCTCTATTGCCCCCGCCATCATGCCGGTCGGCAGTTCGATACGCGAACCGTATACGGAACCAAACGCCCAGCTCATCGAGCCGATAAGGATAATCACTGCGCCCCACGGATTCCCGCTCAGGTTACCGCCGCTGTTAAGCAGAATAATGCCGGCAAGGCCGATGCCAATCCCCAGCCACTCCAGCTTGCGGGTGCGGATGCCGAAAAGACGGCTGAAGCAGAGGGTAAACAGCGGTACGGTGGCAACGACCACGGCGGCGATCCCTGACGGTACGTTCTGGTGCTCGGCAATGGTTACAAAACCATTCCCCACCGCCAGCAGCAGCAGGCCTATCAGGGCGGCGTTAAGCATTGGGCGGAGCGGTGGAAGCTTATGCCCGCGCAGCAGCAGGAAGGCCAGCAGCAGCACACCCGCCGAGAGGAAGCGAATGCCCGCCATCATCAGCGGCGGCCAGCTTTCCACGCCGATGCGAATGACAAAATAGGTGGAACCCCAAATGATATACAGCGAAAAAAGTGCCCCGATAAGCGGAAGCAGTTGCCGGAAACGCATAATCCCTCACGACGAAATAAAAAGGTCGCTGATAGTAAACGCGAAAACTATCGCGCTGGCGAGCCCTTTAATTGTGTAGTTGATGTGAATTTTTTGTTGACGAAAGCTGCCTGTTTCCGCGATTGCGCTTTTGCTCCATACTATTCACTTAATTATCAAAAAAAGAAGGATCACCATTTTGGCAGGAAGTAGCTTATTAACATTGCTGGATGATATTGCCACCTTACTGGATGATATTTCCGTAATGGGAAAACTGGCGGCGAAGAAAACCGCAGGGGTGCTGGGGGACGATCTCTCGCTTAACGCCCAGCAGGTGAGCGGGGTACGGGCTAACCGTGAGCTGCCGGTGGTGTGGGGTGTGGCAAAAGGCTCGTTTCTGAACAAAGTGATCCTGGTGCCGCTGGCGCTGCTGATCAGCGCATTCATCCCCTGGGCCATCACGCCGCTGCTGATGATTGGCGGGGCATTCTTGTGCTTCGAAGGCGTGGAGAAGGTCCTGCACTCTTTGAGCTCGCGCAAGCAGAAGGATACCCCGGAGGCGCGCCAGCAGCGCCTTGAAGCGCTTGCCGCGCAGGATCCGAAAGTTTTCGAGCGCGATAAAATCAAAGGCGCCATTCGCACCGACTTTATTCTGTCGGCTGAAATTGTCGCCATTACGCTGGGCATCGTCTCCGATGCGCCGCTGCTGAATCAGGTGTTGATCCTCTCCGGGATCGCCATTCTGGTCACGGTGGGCGTTTACGGCCTGGTCGGACTGATCGTGAAGCTGGATGATATCGGCTACTGGCTGGAGGAGAAATCCAGCGCGGTGGCTAAAGGCATCGGCAAAGGCTTACTGACGCTGGCGCCGTGGCTGATGAAGAGCTTGTCCGTGGTGGGGACCCTGGCGATGTTCCTCGTGGGCGGCGGCATTGTGGTCCACGGCATTGCGCCGCTGCACCATGCCATCGAACATTTCGCCTCGGCGCAGGGGAGCGTGGTGGCAGCGATTCTGCCCACGCTGCTTAATCTGGTGCTGGGCTTTATCGTTGGCGCTATCGTGGTGGCGGCGGTGAAACTGATCGAAAAAATGCGCGGTACGGCGCACTAATTGTTACCCGTCGCAGGGTGCAAAAAGACCATTCCTCGTCTAAATTGAAACAGTTTCACCCTGATACAGGAGGCAGGTATGGTCTTTTTGGTCAGTGATGAAGTTAAGCCTAAGAAGGGCGGCCCGCGCATGATTGTCACCGGGTATTCCAGCGGAATGGTGGAATGTCGGTGGCATGATGGCTACAGCATTAAGCAGGAAGCCTTTCGTGAAGATGAGCTTCAGCCGGGTGACGGCCAGCGCAAGCACGATCAGGCTTAATCACATAACGCCCGGCTTTGCCGGGCGTTTTTAACTGAAGTACCGGGTGTAAGGTAGTAATCAGGGAGTGTGTGTGCAGCGCGATACCTTTGTTGTAAGACGATCTTTTCTGCAATGGCTGCATAAGCGTAGCAATCCGGGTTTGATTGTTAACCTCTGTTTTATCACTGTTCTGGTATTTTCAACCCTCCTGACCTGGCGTGAAGTGGTGGTCCTCGAAGAGGCGTATATCTCCAGCCAGCGCAACCACCTGGAAACCGTGGCCAGCTCGCTGGACAGGCAGCTGCAGTACAGCGTGGATAAAATGCTGTTATTTCGCCAGAGCATGCGCGATGCGCTACAGACGCCGCTGGCCTTCAATGTTTTGCACGATGCAGTATCGCACTTTAACGCATTACGCATGCGTCCCACCTGGCAGCTCCTCGTTGATAGAAATCGCACACTTCCGATTAACGGCGTCTCGGATGCGTTTGTTGAAAAAACGTCGATTCTGAACCGGGACGCTGAACGCCTCAGCAATGAAATTTCAGCCGCGCTTGAGGTGGGTTATCTGCTCAGGCTGGCGACGTCGAGCAGGCATAGTGAATCTCGGGTGATCTACGTTTCACGCGCCGGGTTTTATCTTTCGACGGATACGCTAAAAGAGGCGAGCGATATTATCCCCCGCTATTATCACCTGGTCACGCAGTCCTGGTTTACCCAGCAGTCGGAACGTAACAATCGCTCCCGCGCGGTGCGCTGGTTTATCTCCACGCCGTCATCCTGGACCGGTGACGAGCGAACGATCACTGCCAGCGTCCCCATCTATTTCAATCGCTACTGGTATGGTGTGGTGGCGATGGATTTTTCGCTGAATACGATGCAACGCCTGCTGGCAGAGGCGACGGACGACCGTACGGAGGGGGAGTATCAGCTGTACGACTCCCGGCTCAATATGATTGCCTCCTCTGAAAAGACAGATAAACAGGTGAACCATTTCGATGAACGCGAACTCGCGCAGATAGCGCAGGCGATCGAGCACGATACTGGTGGTGGCATCCGCCTCGGCAGCCGTTTCATCAGCTGGCAGCGGCTCGATCATTTTGATGGCCTGGTTTTGCGTGTCCATACTCTGCAGGAAGGGGTACAGGGCGACTTCGGCAGCATCAGTATCGTACTGGCATTACTGTGGGCACTCTTTACCGCGATGCTGCTGATTTCGTGGCTGGTGATCCGCCGGATGGTTAGCAATATGTATACGCTGCAACACTCGCTCAAGTGGCAGGCCTGGCACGACCCGCTAACCCGCCTGAATAATCGCGGCGCGCTGTTCGAACGCGCGAAACTGCTGGCGAAGAAGTGTCATCAACAGTCGTTGCCGTTCTCGGTCATTCAGTTAGACCTCGACCATTTTAAAAGCGTCAACGATCGGTTCGGTCACCAGGCCGGTGACAAGGTGCTTTCCCACTCGGCAGGGCTAATTTCCAGCGCATTGCGTAAAAACGACGTGGCAGGACGCGTGGGCGGGGAAGAGTTTTGTATCGTCCTGCCGGGGCTCGGTCTTGAGGAGGCGAGAGGCGTCGCGGAACGTATTCGCTGCCGAATCAACAGCAAGGAGATTCTGGTGATGAAGAGTACGACCCTGCGCATCAGCGCGTCACTCGGCGTCAGCAGCGCCCGGGAAAACGAAAATTACGATTTCGAACAGCTGCAGTCCGTGGCGGATGCCCGGTTATATAAAGCTAAACAGGACGGACGTAACCGGGTTGTCTGGCACGATCATGACAAAAAGTGATCCAGCCCCTCCTGCCAGCCGAGCGGTCCTGCCTGCTGGGTGTGATAAACCCGGCGGGGGTTATCGTCCCGTAACGTAATACCCTGGCGGTTTATCCCCTTAATCACCACCGCGAAGTCCACGCTGTCCAGCAGCGGCGCGTCGTTCGGCCCATCGCCGAGTCCCAGGGTCGTGGGTTCAATATTTTCCCGTTCACGGTACTGCGCGATTAGCCAGTTAGCCGCAACGTCCTTACCGCAGCCGGCATCGAGAATATGCCAGAAACGGGCACCCTGCAGGCATTTCAGCCCGCGTTGCGCCAGCGCCGCTTCAAACCGGGCCATGGCTTCGTCGGAATCACGCCAGATGAGCGTGACGGAGGCGTCATGCTTGCGGGCAAGCACCGCACGGTAGCGGGTCATCCCCGTCCATTCGCTAATGACGCGGTCGTCCACGTCGTCAAAGGTGGTGAATTTGAAGCCCGCCTGCTGGCGGATTTGCTCAATAAGCGGACGAATCTCCCGGTGCGTCATACCGTTGATGTGGCGCTGACCCATTTCCCAGCGCACGTCAGGCTGAATCACCGCGCCGTTCTCAGCGATAAACGGTAACCCTTCCAGACCCAGATCCTGCTGAATATCCAGCATCTCTGCCGCGCTCTTGCTGCTGCAAAGAATCACCGGCACCTGGTTGTCCTGCAGTTTATCCAGCCACGGCATTGCGGGCTGCCACTCATAGGTATGAATATCCAGCAGCGACCCATCCAGATCGGAAAAAATCAGCAGGGGACCCCGGAGTGAAAGCATAGTAACTCCCGAAAATGAATGAGCCTTAATCTAAGAATATTCCTAAAAAATATCTGGGCTTAAACCGGATTGAGGAGAACCGATCCAGCCAAACCCGCATTCGGCGGATGTTGTTGCTCATAACCAAAACGATTATGTTAAAAATATTATATTCGCCGTAAGAATATATGCTTGTCATGCAAAATCGTTGGGGATAGTGTTGTTTGTACATCAGATTTCCTGGTGTAACGAATTTTCAAGTGCTTCTTGCATAAGCAAGTTTTGATCCCGGCCATCCCCATGACCGGGATTTTTTTCGTGCTAACGATTTGCTTCAGACACGCTAAAGTCATGAATATCCAGCTCGAAGGCCTCCGCCAGCTCGCGGTAGGTGTGATAATCCCTCCCGTTAACAATGACGTGGTCCGAACCATCGTTCGTGCGGCGGACTTCTGACTCACTGATCTCATTGATGGCGGCCAGCAGGGCATCGACATCCACCTCGACCTCGCGTTTGATGGTGTCGCTGTACTCTTTATCGGTCTTCATTACGGGGCTCCTCATTAAACCGTGTCCACGGTAAGTATAGACTGTGTATAAAAACGCCATTCACGCCGTGCGGCGATGTGTGTTTTTGCGTTTTGTTCTACACTGGCTCAAAACCAGAGGAGGAATGTATGAAGGTCAACGATCGGGTAACCGTTAAAACGGACGGTGGGCCGCGCCGCCCGGGGGTGGTGCTGGCAATTGAAGAGTTTAGTGAAGGCACAATGTACCTGGTCTCACTGGAAGACTACCCGCTCGGCATCTGGTTTTTTAACGAACTGGGGCATCCGGACGGCATTTTTGTTGAGAAAGCGGAGTAGTACAGCGTCGGGTGGCATTGCGCGTGCCCGACCACGTCCGCAAAAGCAAAAATCTCTGGCCAGGCCAGAGATCAAAGGTAGGGTGCAAAGGGGTTTAAGCCACTAACGCATGTTGACGAAAATCCCGTTCGTCACATTATCGGTCAGACGTACCACGTGATAGATCACTTGCTTATTATGCGTTTTAATTTTCCTTTTAATATTTCCTTTGTGTGACGAAACGGTTTTCGCTTTAATATTCATCTGGTCAGAGATCTGAATAGTCCCTTGTCCAGCCATCCACATTCGCAGCATACTTGATTCAGTCCTGCTTAATGAAAGGGTGGGTAAGTTAACCGCTCCTACATTTTTAACTTCTTTATTCAAATAATCACCCAGAATGTCATCCAGCGACTCGGGTTTAATCGACTTAGAACTGATCAATAAATTTTTACGGACCAACAAATACTCATCGAAATGGATATTCGCGATCGCCATAAAAACAATAAACAGGGTTTTTGGATGCTGATTAATGATTTGCTTAATGTGCTGACTGTTGGCTGGATCGTGAATGAAACAGTCCTCATTAATAAACACCACGCCTGGTTTGAGTTCGTCACAAGCGGCTGCGAGTTCTTCAACGGTGTGTGCATCGTTGATGTCTCTCTTTCTTACCCCTCTGCTTGCCAGGTACCCGGTTAACCCTAGCCGGGTGTAGCTGCATAAATCCATAATGATCGTTGACATGGCATACCCTCACTCAATGCGTAACGATAATTCACCATCTGCCTGAGAGCTCAAAACAGCCATACGGGATGGAAAAAAATAATAAACCTGTGAGCATGACAAAGACTTTCAGGCGGACTCACTATCCCGTAAAGTTACGTATAATTTGCCAGGAATCTTCTTAAAGTAAAGTAAATATTAAGTATTGTGAGGTGGTTAGAAACATTTAAACCGCGTCAGATATATCCTGGAAGATGTTTTTCGCGTTTTATTTTAGGAATATCCTCAGAAAGACAATAGCGACCGTGAGGACTATTATTTACGTGGCAATTCGCTGACAATATCCGCTAACAGATTGAATATCTCGCCGAATAAATGTTCACAGAAGGGGGCGATAAGTGGCATCAGTAATGACATTAATAAAATTCCGACCGTCAACGTTAGCGGAAAACCAATCACAAACACCGAGAGCTGCGGTGCCATTCTGTTCAGTAAGCCTAATGCCAGGTTGACGGTGAGCAGCAGGGTGATGATCGGCAGAGCCAGCATCAGACCGTTGAGGAAGATCAGCCCCGCCGCGCGGGTCAGCGCGAGGAAGGCATTGCTGTTGACCGGGTTATCACCGATCGGCAGCGTATGGAAAGTATCCACCAGCATGGAGATGAGCCACAGATGACCGTTGAGCGACAGAAACAGCAGCATGGCGAGCAGATCGATGATGCGCGCCAGCACCGGCATATTGAGATGGCTGCCGGGATCGACAAACGTGGCGAACGATAGCCCCATCTGCAGGCCAATCAACTCGCCGGCCGTGCGCACGGCGGCGAAGGCGAGCTGCATGGTAAAGCCCACGGCGACGCCAATCATCACCTGCTGTAAAGCGACCCATACCGCGTTAGCCGAGAAGATGGGAATATCCACGGGTGGCAGGGAAGGGGCGACGATAATGGTGATGATAATGCCCAGCCCCACCTTAACGCGCTTGGGGATCGATTTCTCGCTGAGAATGGGGGCGGTGGAGATCAGCGCCAGAATGCGCAGCATCGGCCAGAAATAGACGCCGAGCCACTGAACCCACTGGTCGCTGGTGAAGTGCAGCATCGTCAGGTCAGCCGATGATGTACGGCAGATTGGTAAACAGGTTGCGCATATAGTCCAGCAGCAGGTTCAGCATCCACGGTCCGGCCACGATAATCGCCACGAATACGGCGATGATTTTCGGGATAAACGACAGCGTCATTTCGTTAATCTGCGTGGCAGCCTGAAGAATACTGATAATCAGGCCGGTAACCAGCGCGACAAGCAGCAGCGGCGCGGCAACGGCAATCGCGACTTTCATCGCTTCCGTGCCCATCATCATGACCGATTCGGGTGTCATTGCCGTTCCTTAACTGTAAAAACTTTGCGCCAGCGAGCTGACCAGCAGCTGCCAGCCGTCGACCAGCACAAAAAGCATGATCTTAAAGGGCAGGGCAATGGTGGCGGGCGGTACCATCATCATCCCGAGCGCCATCAGGACGCTGGCGATCACCAGGTCGATAATCAGGAACGGGATAAAGATGGTAAAGCCAATCTGGAACGCGGTTTTCAGCTCGCTGGTGACATAGGCCGGCAGCAGAATGCGCATCGGTACCGCTTCCGGGCCCTGCAGCTCGCCGGTGTTGGACAGGCGGGCGAAGAGCGCCAGGTCCGCCTCGCGCGTCTGGCGCAGCATAAATTCCCGCAGCGGCTGCGCGCCTTTTTCCAGCGCCTCCTGCATCGAAATTTTGTCTTCGCTGAACGGCTGGTAGGCGTCGGTATAAATCTTATCGATCACCGGCGACATGATGAAAAAGGTCAAAAACAGCGCCAGCCCCAGAAGCACCTGGTTTGGCGGCGCCGAAGGGGTGCCCAGCGCGTTTCGCAGCAGACCAAAAACGATGATGATGCGGGTAAAGCTGGTCATCATCAGCAGAATGGCCGGAATAAACGTCAGCGAGGTGATGAAGACCAGCGTCTGAACCGGGAGCGACCAGCTCTGGCCGCCGCCCGCAATCGGCGTGGAAACCAGACCGGGCAACTGCGCATAAACCGCAGGAGCAAACAGGCCAACGCCCGCAAGCGTCAGGGATAACAAACGGCGCATCAGGTTCTCCCGGAACGCTTAAGCAAACTCTTCATGACGGACTGAAAATCCGCAGGGGCTTGTGCGCGCTCGTCCACCGTGACCGGGGCGGGCGGCAGTTTATGTAATACGTTGATGTTTGAGCCGGTTACGCCCAGAACCAGACGCGCATCTTCCACATCGACGATGACCACGCGTTCGCGCGGCCCAAGCGTCGTGCTGGCGCTGACCTTCAGGCCGCGGGTGCCGGCAGTTTTACCCGCCAGGCCAAAACGCTTTGCCAGCCAGGCGGCGATAAGAATAAAGGCAATAATACCGAACAGCGCCCCGCTCACCTGGAGCAGCGGGGAGCCGGGAACGGCGGAAGGCTGTGATATTGTTGCCTGGGTTTTCATGCTTAACGGCTCAGACGACGCATGCGTTCAGACGGGGTGATGATGTCGGTGATGCGCACGCCGTATTTATCGGCAACCACCACCACTTCACCCTGGGCAATCAGATAACCGTTGATCAGAATATCCAGCGGCTCGCCGGCCAGGCCGTCAAGGGCCACAACTGAACCCTGCGTGAGGCGCAGCAGCTCTTTAATGGTCATCCGGGTGCGTCCCAGTTCAACGGTCAGCTTAACCGGGATGTCCATAATCAGGTCGATGTCCTGCAGCGTGCCGCTGACGTCGCCGCCGCCTAACTGCTGGAATACCGCGTCCGCCGCGCTTTTTGTCGGAGTCGTTTTTTGCTCGTTTAACGCGTCAGCCCACAGATCGTCCAGTGCTCCGCTGTTTTCATCGGACGGATTGTTCATGTCACTCATTTGGGCTGTTCCTCATTCAGCGAATTCAAAATCGGGTTGATCAAGTGCTCAACGCGTAACGCATACTGACCGTTAATCGTGCCGTACTGGCTTGTAAGTACGGGGACACCATCCACGTGGGCAATAATGCGGTCGGGTTTGTCTATCGGCAAAACGTCGCCGGGTTGTAATTTCAGGATCTGGGATAACCGCATCGAAATGTCGGCAAAGTTCGCCACCAGCTCCAGCTGCGAGTGCTGCACCTGGCGCACCAGGTTTTCACGCCAGTTCTGATCTTCGTTGCGTGAGTTCTCCAGCGGCGGGTTAACCAGCAGCTCGCGCAGCGGTTCAATCATGCTGAACGGCAGGCAGATGTTGAACTCACCGGTCAGGTTACCGATCTCCACGTGGAACGGCGTATTGACGACGATATCGTTCGGGGAGGTGGTGATATTGGTAAATTTCACCTGCATCTCAGAACGGACGTACTCTACTTCCAGCGGGTTAATCGCTTTCCACGCGTCGCTGTAGGATTCCAGCGCCAGCTTCAGCATGCGGTTAATGACGCGCTGCTCGGTGTGGGTAAATTCACGACCTTCCACTTTGGTCGGAAAACGCCCGTCGCCGCCGAACAGGTTATCCACCGCGATGAACACCAGGCTTGGGGAAAACACCACCAGACCGGTGCCGCGCAGCGGCTTCAGATGAATCAGGTTAAGGTTGGTTGGCACCGGCAGGTTGCGGGCAAACTCATGATACGGCTGGATGCGGATCGCACCGACCGTGATATCCGGGCTACGACGTAGCAGGTTAAACAGCCCCATACGGAACTGACGTGCAAAACGTTCGTTAATGATCTCCAGCGCCTGCAGACGTTCACGTACCACGCGACGCTGGGTATTGGGATCGTAAGGACGAATATTATCGTCGCCGGTGAGACCCGGTTGCGGGTCGTCACTCTTATCGCTGTCGCCGTTAAGCAGCGCGTCGATTTCTGCCTGAGAAAGAATACTGTCGCCCATGTCGTTACCGCAGAATAAAGGCTGTGTACAGAACGTCAGTGACTTCCTGCTTAGGTTGACCGTTTACCAGCGGGGTGGCCAGCGTCTGCTTGATGGCATCGACCAGCTTTTGCTTACCCACGTCGGTAGCCAGCGCGGAGGCGTCCTGACGAGAAAACAGCAGGAGAAGGCGGCTACGCACTTCCGGCAGATAATCGTTCAGGCGCGCGCGGGTTGCTTCGTCCTTCAGGCGCAGCGTAATACCGACATACAGCACGCGATCCGCATCACCGAGGTTAACGGTGAAGGTGTCCAGAGGGAAAAAGACCGGCGCCGGCGGTGGGGCAGGTTCGGCTTTGGCCGCAGCGGTTGAAGGTTCCTGCTGCATACGCCAGTAACTATAGCCCGCGGTAGCGCAGGCGGCGAGCGTGATCAACACCAGCAGCGGGATCCAGATGGAACGCTTGCTTTTTTTGGTGATAGCGGAGTCTGTCATCTGATACGAGCTTCCTGTTTCGGTACAGCTTAATAAGGTGATTATCCCGTGTCCTGCCGTCGTCAAAGCGTGGAAAAGACGGGGATAATCACGCTACCTCTGGCGTTTAGGCGAAGATGTCTACGGCACCGTTACCGCGCGCCGCGGATTGCAGGGCCGCAGGGGTCGGCAGGAGCTCATCGCTCTCTTCATTAAAACCGCCGTGCTGGCCCGGGCGTGAAGCATGGTGCTGCTGGGATGAAGACTGCTGTTGCCCGGCAAAGCTCTCGCTGCTGACGCTGCTTTGAGAAAGCTGAATGCCGTTTTCCGCCAGCGAGGTCCGCAGGACCGGCAGCGCGGCTTCCAGCGCCGCGCGCACGTGACTGTGCGCAGAGACCATCTGCAGCTGTGCCTGGTTATCGTCCAGCTTGAGCGAGATTTGCACCTGGCCCAGATCTTCCGGGTGCAGGCGCAGCTCCGCCGTCTGCTGGCCCTGCTTAGTGAACAGGGTGATGTGCTGGCTCAGGGACTGCTGCCATTCATGTGTGCCCAGAGGCTGGCTTAGCACCGGGGCGGTGGCAACGGTTGCGGCAGGTTGGCTGGCCGCATGGCTGGAGATAATCGGCGCCAGGGTAGCGGTCGGCGAAGATGACGAGGAGGCGCTGGCGAAGTCCTGCTTCTCAGCGGCTGCGGCCACGACCGGTGTGGCTGGCGCGTTGGCGGCGAGATCCGGACCGTTGTTCTTCGCCTGGCTCTGATAGGACGCAGAAAGCTGCGCTTTATCATGGCTTCCCGCAGGCGCGTTCAGGGACGGCGGCTGTCCCGCACCGTTTTGCGAAAGCGTTGCTGAACTCAGCGCCGAGGTGGCGTGAACGCCGTCGATGCCTGCCGCACGAGAGGCGGTCGTCTGCTGGTGCGGCAGCATCGCCATCAGCGCGCTTAGCCCCGCCAGCTCTTCTTCGCTCAGCTCGGTTTTAGCGTCATCTTTACCGTTGGCCGCGGTGAGCGTCTTAAGCGCGTCGCCCTTTGACAGCGGTACCAGCCCGGAGACCAACGTTTCAAGCGGCGCGGACTCCGACGTTTCAACGCCATTCAACGCAGGCTGACGCGAGAGCAGGTCGGCAATTTTGGCCTGCAGAGCGGTATCGCCTTTGGCCTCCTGCGCGACCTTCGACAGCTTGCTGCCGGCGGCTTTCAGATCCGCCAGGGTGAGCGGCGCATCGTTGCCCTTGCCCGTTGCATCCGTCAGGGCGCCCGCCAGCAGGGAGAGGAAGTCCTGTGCACCCTCGGTGCCTTTCCCTGTTTGCATCCCGCCTGACAGGTCGCTGTCGCTCATCAGCAGTTGTTGCAGTGTGATCATTCCGGTTTCCTCATTGATGCGCGCTGGGCAAACTCATCCATTTTCTTCTGATCCAGGCGGTTTTCCGCCAGGGTCGAGGCTGCAATCTGCCGGTCCTGTAAGGTCTGCCAGGCCTGCAGCCGCTGTTTTTTCTCGCGCCAGAAATTCAGCGCGGTATCGACTTTTTGGGTCCACTGGTTTAGCTGCTGGCGGTGCTGCTCTATCGCCTTCTCAAGCGTCTGGATAAACTGCTGATAGTTAATCCAGCGCTGGCTGCCAATGCCCTGCGTCATATCGGTATTGAGGTTGGTGCGATATTCATGCTGATAGTCGATTAACATCTTCAACTGTTCTTCAGCCTGCTGGCACCCGCGTCGCATTGCGCCAAGCTGCAATGCGGCATCATCAACTTCTTTTTCAGCCAGATCTTTCAGCGTTGATAACGCGCTGTTTTGCGCCATGACCTTCGCCCTCCACCTGTGTTACACCTGCGGGAAAATCAGCTCCAGCGCCTGGATTGAATCTTCCCAGTCGGCACGCTCAAAAATGCCCTGTTGTAAAAACGCCTCCAGCTGCGGCCACAGGCTAATCGCCTTGTCGAGCATCGGGTCGCTGCCTTTGGCATACGCCCCCACGCTGACCAGATCGCGGTTGCGCTGGAAGCTGGAAAGCAGTTGTTTGAAGTTACGCACGCGGGCGTAGTGCTTCTCGGTAATCAATGCCGTCATCGCACGGCTGATGGACGCTTCAATATCAATCGCCGGGTAGTGCCCGGCTTCGGCCAGGCGGCGCGACAGCACGATATGGCCGTCCAGGATCGCGCGCGCGGAGTCGGCAATCGGGTCCTGCTGGTCGTCGCCCTCGGTCAGCACCGTATAGAACGCGGTGATGGAGCCGCCGCCGCTGATGCCGTTCCCCGCACGCTCTACCAGCGCCGGAAGTTTGGCGAAGACCGAAGGCGGATAGCCTTTGGTGGCCGGCGGCTCGCCGATGGCCAGCGCAATTTCACGCTGCGCCATCGCGTAGCGGGTGAGGGAGTCCATGATCAGCAGCACGTGCTTGCCGCGGTCACGAAAATCTTCGGCGATACGGGTGGCGTAGGCGGCACCCTGCATACGCAGCAGCGGCGACACGTCCGCTGGCGCGGCGATCACCACCGAGCGGGCGCGGCCTTCCGCACCCAGAATGTTTTCAATAAAGTCTTTTACTTCGCGACCACGCTCGCCGATCAGCCCCACGACAATCACGTCGGCCTGGGTATAGCGCGCCATCATGCCGAGCAGGACGGATTTCCCGACGCCGGAACCGGCGAACAGGCCCATGCGCTGTCCGCGCCCTACGGTGAGCAGGGCGTTAATCGGACGCACGCCGGTATCCAGCACGTGCTCAATAGGGGTACGCTGCAGGGGGTTGAACGGCTGGGTAATCAGCGCGCCGGTTTCGGTGGTGTCCGGCGCGGGCAGTCCGTCAAGCGGCTTCCCGCTGCCGTCCAGCACGCGGCCGAGCAGGGCAGGGCCAAGCGGCAGCTGTTTCCCGCTTTGCAGCCCGTCGCCGCTGATGTTTTTGGCGTAAACGCGCGCGCCGGGCAGAATGCCTTCCACCTCTTCAAGCGGCATCAGGAACAGGCGCTGGCCGTTAAACCCGACCACTTCGCTTTCCACTTCACGCGTTTCCTGCCCATCCTGACGCTCAATGACGCAGGTCGCACCCAGGGGAAGCTGCAGGCCGGTGGCCTCCAGTACCAGACCGGTGGCGCGCGTCAGTCGCCCATAACGACGAACAGATGGCAGTTGCGCCATCTTCGTCTCAAAGTTGTCGAGCGTGGTGAGCCAGCGGGTAAGGCGTGCGGTCATCAGACGACTCCCGGTGCCGCCAGGCGACACAGTTCCTGCCAGCGGGTGGCGACGCTGGCATCCAGGTCGCCTTCATCGGCAGAGACTTTGCATCCGCCGTGGTGTAAGGATGGGTCGCCGCGCAGACGCCAGCCGTGCAGGCTAAGCGTTGCGCCCAGGCTCTCTTCAACGCGCTGCAGATCGTCCGGGTGGACGCGCAGCTGCGGTTTGCCGCTGAACAGCGGCTCCTGCTGAAGCAGACCCTGAATTTGTTTAATCAGCGCGGTGTTATCCACCACGGGCGTCTGGCCGATAACCTGACGCGCCGCCTCCAGCGCCATCTGCATCAGACGCGAGGCAATCACGCTGTCCAGCGCGTCCAGCGTGTGCTGGAACTCGCTGACCAGCTGCTGCATGCGGGCATGGATCGGCGCCTGCTGCTGGCGCGCCTGATCGATACCGTGCTCTAACCCTTTCGCCAGGCCTTCCTGGTACCCCAGATCGTGCCCCTTCTGGCGGCCTTCGTTCAGACCGGCGTTATAGCCCTGCTCGTGCGCCTGCATTTGTAGCTGCGCCAGCATCTGCGCTTGCTGCTCCTCTTCGCTCAGCTCGGGCTGTTCAACGTCCGCGTCGGGCTCTGCGGGCGAGACCACCGCGGGCGTGAATTCGGCAAGGGGAGGGGCCAGATCGTCCGGCGTCCAACGCTTCCACGACAGCTCATTAGACATAGGTGTCGTCTCCGCTGCCAATCACCATCTCGCCGGTTTCCGCCAGACGACGAACAATAAGCAGGATGGCTTTCTGTTCGTTTTCCACCTGAGACAGACGAACCGGGCCGCGGTTGGCAAGGTCGTCGCGCAGGATATCCGCCGCACGCTGGGACATGTTGCGCAGGAACTTCTCGCGCAGCGGCTGTTCGGCGCCTTTGAGGGCGATAAGCAGCGACTCGGAATCCACTTCCTGGAGCAGGCGCTGGATGCTGCGGTCGTCCACTTCGACGAGGTTTTCGAACAGGAACATCTCGTCGATGATTTTCTGCGCCAGCTCGCCGTCGAATTCGCGAACCGCCGAAATGACGGCTTCTTCCTGCTGCGTTTTCATCAGGTTGATAATTTCCGCCGCCGTTCTCACGCCGCCCATTTTGCTGCGCTTGAGGTTCTGACCGTCGAGCAGGTTGTTCAGCACTTCGGTCAGCTCCGCCAGCGCGGCCGGCTGGACGCCGCCGAAGGTGGCGATACGCAGCATCACGTCGTGACGCAGGCGCTCTTCGAACAGGGCCAGAATATCGGCCGCCTGACCACGTTTTAGGTGAACCAGGATGGTGGCGATAATCTGCGGGTGCTCGTCGCGAATCAGGTCGGCGGCACTCTGCGGCTCCATAAAGTTGAGCGTTTCGATACCGCTGGCGGTATCGCGGGTTTCCAGAATGTCTTCCAGCAGGCTGGCGGCACGCTCTTCGCCCAGCGCCTTGACCAGCACGGAGCGCAGGTAGTCGTTGGCGTTGACGTTCAGCGCGGCAAACTGTTCGGCTTCCTGTTCAAACTCTGACAGCACTTCGGTCAGCTGTTTGTTGGAGATTTGACGCACGTTGGCCATCGCCGCACTGAGAATTTGCACTTCTCGCTGGGAGAGGTGTTTAAACACCTCTGCCGCGCGATCTTCGCCAATGGTCATCAGCAGGATGACGCTTTTATCGGTGCCCGTAAGCGTATTACTCATGTTCGTTACCCATCCACTGGCGGATGACCAGCGCCACGACGCGCGGATCGTTATCTGACATTTCGCGAATGCGCTGGCTCATCACCTCAGCGCCCATGCGCTGGTTAGCACGACGCTGCTGCATCTGTTCATCTTTGCTGAGGCGAACTTCAACCGCTTCTTCCGTTTCCTGACGCGTATTCATCTGCTCGCGCGCCGCTTTTTCGGCTTCCGCACGACGCTGGAGCTGAGGACGAACGCCCTTACGCCACAGCAGCCACGCGACAATCAGCACCAGCAGCCAGCGGCCTGCGGACATCAGCTGGTCGATAAACGCCTGCTGTTGCCAGAACGGCAGTTCACCGCCGGTCTCTTCAACCGAGTTAAACGGAGAGTTCACCACGTTGAGGGTATCGCCGCGCTTCTCGGAGTAGCCCATCGCTTCGCGGGTCAGGTTTTCAATCTGCTTCATCTGCTCGGCGGTTAACGGCAACGGTTTGCCGTCCGGCAGGGTTTTGTAGTTCACCACCACCGCAACGGAAAGACGCTGAATATCGCCCACGTTCAGCTTAGTGTGGCGGATCGTCCGGTCCACTTCATAGTTCGTGGTTTCGTTACGGCTGCTGGAGCGCGGACCGGCGTTATTGGTCGTTGAGGTGGTCTGCTGATTATTTTGCTGACCGTTCTGCTGGTTGGCCGGCGGCGTGGAAATCGGCGCCGCGTTTGCCGGCGCTGGCTGGTTAGAGAGCGCGCCCGGCACGCCGCCAGGGTAGGCCCCGCCGATCTGTTCGCTGGAGTTTATCTGGCGTGAACGCATTACCGCTTGAGCCGCATCGCCGTTCGGGCTGTATTGCTCTTCGGTTTGTTCTTTATTAGAGAAGTCAATCTGCGCGGTCACCTGGGCGTGCACGTTGCTGTTGCCCACCACCGGGCCGAGGATCGCTTCGATGCGGCGCTGGAGACGGCTTTCAACGTCGGCGGCGTATTTCAGCTGCGCGTCGTTCAGGTCACGCCCGGCGGTATTGGATTGCGTCAGCAGGTGTCCGCTTTGATCCACCAGCGTCACGTTACCCGGCGGCAGGCCGGCGACGGCGCTGGAGACGAGATGCGTTACCGCGCTGATTTGCCCTTCGTCCAGCGCGCGGCCGGGCTCGAGGTTCACGGTAACGGAAGCTGAAGGGGATTTCTGTTCACGAACAAATAAAGAGGGTTTAGGCATTGCCAGGTGCACGCGGGCACTCTTCACCGGGCCTAACGTTTCAATGGTGCGGGCCAGCTCGCCTTCCAGCGCACGCTGGTAGTTCACCTGCTCGCTGAACTGGCTGATACCGAATTTTTCCTGGTCCAGCAGCTCAAAGCCGACCGCGCCGCCCTTTGGCAGGCCCTGCTGTGCCAGGCGCAGACGAAGCTCGTGCACTTTATCCGCCGGTACCTCAAGCGCACCGCCATTATCGGCAAAGCGATACGGGATGTTCATCTGGGTAAGCTGGGTGACGATGGCGCCGCCATCCTGATCGGAAAGGTTGCTGTAGAGCGTGCGGTAATCAGGGCTTTTCGCCCATAAAACCATCGCTACAAGGATCGCAATTGCGGCAGCGCCTGCCACGATCAACGGGATTTTAGGATTCGCGCGAAGGCGGTTCATCCACTCGAGTGATTTATTTTGTGGCGCTGTCGATGCTGTTGCACTCATTGCGCACCTCTTAAATCCTGGTGGTTTACGTTATTCGTGTAGAGAAACAAAACTGACTCCCGGGTCGGCAAACACGACAAAAGTTCCATATTGATGGCCCTGCCATTATTTGACGATTCCGGATTTTCTATGCGTCAAATAACCTGGTTTTTTCACGCTATTTACCGCCATTATCTTATTGACAAGCTGTTAGTCTTGACCGCGTAAAAAACCATCCAGGGGAGAGTCATGGCTATACAGGGCATTGAAGGGGTCATCAGTCAGTTGCAGGCAACGGCGATGACGGCCCGTAATCAGAATGTGGCAGAACAGCAGCCGACCATCAGCTTTGCGGGGCAACTGCATGCCGCTCTTGACCGTATCAGCGATACCCAGACCGCTGCGCGTACGCAGGCGGAGAAGTTCACCCTCGGCGAGCCGGGCGTGGCGCTCAATGATGTGATGACCGATTTGCAAAAAGCCTCGGTTTCTATCCAGATGGGGATCCAGGTGCGTAACAAGCTGGTGTCGGCTTATCAGGAAGTGATGGGGATGCAGGTGTAGGTTATCTAACCTGATGCTATTTATAATTATTAATCATCCGATCCTACAGCGTGGGGAATGTATGGGGCAAACGCTCTCGATTTCTGTTTGAGAATGAGGACCTGGTCCTGGTTATTTTTAGCCATCCAGGATCCCTACACCCGGTAAACCATTTGCGCGCCGCATTGCTGCCTCTTGCGACTGGTTGAAAGACCCGACTGCGTAATGATGGCAGGCACGGGTAATCATTGTTCCCGATTGAAGGGCTATACCCAATTACTGGATACGATTAAAAGCAGCAATTGCACACCTCCCCGATGCGTCATCGTCACGTCTCAAGACTTCAATACCGCTTTCAAAATTACAATCATTCGAATGTGATGGAACTGAAAATAATTTCACTGGCACGTGTGTGCTGAGCCCCAAGTATGGGGCTGATCGGATAATAAATGGACGAAAATTCATTCGGAAACGCATAAGTGAGTTGATATTCTATGGAAATGATGGCGTTCTATGTATCGCGGCGATAATTAGATCCATTAGAGCGGATTATTTTATCTGGTTAACGCTATCATTTTTTAGAATGACGCACATTGGGCACTGTTTAGCTATGAAACAACACGCTCTGGGTTGTTTCTGTCTATCCATGATATGATTTTCTTTGAAAGGTTAATTGATGGAATCTCAATGAGATTGAATGAAATCCATGCGATTGCAATTGAGCAGGTTGTCATAATGGCTAAGGTATAAAAACCATTCATTGAAATGCTTGGGAAATATGTGTTAGTTATTTCTATAAAAATGAAATGCCACATGTAAAGAGAAAATGAAATATTCCCGAGCATAATTAGAGGCTTGTGTTTTGCTGTCGTGAAACTTGCTTCCATTAAAGTCGTTGAGACGACAATGATAAATGCCATAGCCCCCCAGCCTAAAGGGCCGTGATCGTTGTGTTGTGTTGAAAATATTAATGCTGTAGTAACAATTATGGTTGAAATTAGCAAAATGTTTAAAACTGTTCCCCTGTATCTCGATAGCGCAGGTAAAATATTTTTATATATCAAATATGATACCATACCATATACAAAGTCAATGTATATAGGTGATGAAATAAGAGTAATAAAGTCATTTTCGATATAGTTTGTATTTACGCCATTGAGTGTTGGAGTGGCGCTCATTAATTGTGAAAATAAAACCATTGTCAAGATTATGGATGAGCATAATATAGCCCTATATTTGTGGGATATAATCATGGCTGCAAGAAAAATAATATAAAAAGAAATCTCGTAAGTTAATGTCCATGCTATTGCGAGTACATTGTATCCAAAGAAAGGAGCCCCAGCGTGATAATCGATTTGGAGAGGTGCGATTGACCATATAAACCATGCGTCTAAGC